>JAGNQV010000147.1 GCA_017988885.1 Opitutaceae bacterium
TTTCTGGGCTTGTTTGAGAAGTTTGCCTACGCCGGCCATAAAGAGAGTGGGTTAATGTTACGGAGGTGAGAGCTGAAAGAGGGCGAAACTGCTAACGCGACAACAAATTTTCATAGCCCTCACGGAAACTGGGGAAAGCCGGCTGCCAACCTAGGGCCTGCTTTAACTTCGCGTTCAACACCACGCGATCCGGCATCCGCCCGCGCCGCCCACTGCCGGCCTGCAAATCAAAGCGCGGTGGCGGCAAGCCCAGCCGTGCCGCCAGCCATTCAGCGAGTTCGGCCTTCGTGCCGGCCTGATCGTCCGCCACGTTATAAATCTCATTCACGACCGCCGGAGGCGCGCCAAAACAGGCCCAGATCGCGGCGCAAATATCATCCAAGTGAATCAGATTCAGCCGGTGTTCGCCCGTGCCAGCCAACGCCTCATTGGCCCGCAATTGATCCCAAATATGATGCCGGCCGGGTCCATAGATACCCGCCAAGCGCAAAATGAACCAACGCTCCAAGGTGGATTGCGCGCCTTGCACGAGCGCCTCGGCCTGCAGCAGCAACGCCGCCCGCTCCGTCGCCGGAGCCAATAGCGCCGTTTCGTCCACGCGCACCCCGCCATCCTGCGGATAGACCGACGTGCTGCCGGTGTAGACTAAGGTGCCAACTCTGCCCTGCCCCGCCCACGCCATCACGGCTTGGGTGCCGTCAACATAGCTATGCTGATAACCCGCCAGACCACCGCCACCCGAGCTCACGCTGTTCAGCACAAAATCAGCCCCCGCCGGCACCCGCGCCGGCCAATCCGTGCCCGCCAAATCCGCTTCGATGGTCTCAATGCCGTCTTTGCGCAACGCGGCGGCCTTCGCCGGATTGCGCGTCACGGCCGTCACGCGCATGCCTGCGGCCACGCCTTGCCGGGCGACCGCGCCGCCGACATACCCCGCGCCAAAAACCACCAACCGCCGGCCGGGAAAATTACCGTGTGTAACGTGCGCCATTTCGTTTACTTAAAAGCATGCCCACGGTTCTCGCAATCCTTGCGGAAGGTTTTGAAGAAATCGAAACAGTCACCCCCATCGACCTGCTGCGTCGCGCCGGGGTCACGGTTACGGTCGCTGCCCTGACTGACGGCATTCATGTCACCGGCCGCACTGGCCTGACGCTGCACGCCGACACGACCTTGGAGGCCGTGCGCGAGCAAAACTTCGACTGCCTGTTTTTGCCCGGCGGTCCGGGCGTGAAACATCTCCGCGCCGATGCCCGTGTCCGGGAACGGGTGCTGCGCCAACACACCACCCACGGCTGGTTGGCGGCGATTTGCGCCGCACCCACGGTATTGCACGACGCGGGCTTGCTGAGCGACGTGCGTTATACCGCCCATTTTTCCGTGGCGGCCGAATTGCCCCGCATCCTCGCCAACGAACGCTGCGTTACCGATGGGCGCATCATCACTTCTCGTGGTGCAGGCACCGCCTTGGACTTTGGACTCCTTTTGATTGAAAAACTGGTTTCACCTCAAAAATCAGCCGAGATCGCGCAGGCCATATGCGTGTGAAACTACGTCGTCATCAACAGGATTGCTAAGCGGCTAGGGTTGTCTAGAGTTCCTTAAACTAGGGGTTACACCCTAGTGTCAATTATATGGGCCGTTTTGCCCACACCTACCCTCCAAATTGCTTTCGAGCGGGAAGCGATGGGGCGAAGCCATCCACCAATCACCATTTATGTGCGGCATAGCCGGATTTATCAACACCCGCGAGTCGGCTGATAATCGACACGCGGTTGTCGCCCGGATGTGTGCCGCCATGCTGCATCGCGGTCCCGACGATGCAGGGATTGAAAGCAAAAACGAAGCCACGCTCGGCATGCGGCGGCTGGCGATTTTTGATCCAGCCAACGGACACCAGCCAATGGTCAGCCAAGACGGCCGCTATACCTTGGTTTTCAATGGTGCGATTTACAATTTTCGTGAACTGCGCACCGAACTGGAAGCACTCGGGCATCGCTTTCGCACGCAATGCGACACCGAAGTGCTGCTCGCTGCTTATGTCGCTTGGGGTGAGGGCTGCCTCGCCCGCCTGCGCGGCATGTTCGCCTTCACGGTCTGGGATGATCGCGAGCACCTCCTTTTTGCCGCCCACGACGCCCTCGGCATCAAGCCGCTCTATTACGCGCGCCTGCCCAGCGGCGGAGTCCTCTTCGCTTCTGAGGTAAACGCACTGCTGGCGAGCGGCCGGTTGACGCGCGAAATCGATCCGACATCGGTAGGCGAATACCTCGCCTGGTTCAGCGTGCCGGCTCCCCGCACGATCTATCGGGGTATCGCCAACCTCCCCCCCGGACACAGCCTCACCTTGGACGCCAACGGCCGCTTTCGGACGCAGGCTTGGTGGCACTTTCCGGCACCGACGCAACCTGCTCCAACCTGCGCCAGTTATCAGGATTTCGTCCAAGGCCTCCGCCACCAACTCGAAGACTCGATCAAGGCGCACCGCGTGGCCGATGTGCCCGTCGGCGCATTTCTCTCGGGTGGCTTGGATTCCAACGCCGTCGTCGGTCTGATGGCCCGCACCAGCCCATCGAAGCTCAAGACCTTCTCGCTCATTTTCGGCGAAGCGGGCTATTCCGAACAAAGCAGTGCGCGACTCGCCGCCGAGACCTACGGCACGGAGCATCACGAAGAATTAATTACCGGCGCCCGCGTAGCCGACGACCTGCCGCGCATCCTCGGCAGCTTTGATCAACCGACGGGCGACGGCATCAACACCTACTATGCCAGCCAGACCGCCCGGCGCGGCGGTGTGACCGTCGCGCTCTCGGGTTTGGGTGGAGATGAGTTATTCGGTGGTTATCCATCCTTCCGGGATATGCCCCGTCTCCATCGCTGGTTGCCCCTCTGGCGCCAGTTACCCGGCCGTATCCGGAGTATGATTCTCGCCCGACTCAACGCGCGGCCCGACGTCCGCTCGCGCAAGCTCGCCGACTTTCTGACGCATGCGCGCGATTTGCATGAACTCGCTTCACTGCGCCGCCGCGTGCTCCCCGAAAACGCCCGGCTCGCGTTGCTTGCGCCCGAGGCCCGGCACTTGGCCCAGCGGCTCGGTCCCAATCATCCGATGCTGGAGGACTTCGCTTTTGAACTCAGCGGCGCCGATCCGTTTCAAATCATCAGTGCCTGGGAGTTGCGCACCTACATGGCGGATGTGCTCTTGCGCGACAGTGACGTGTTCAGCATGGCGCATTCGTTGGAACTACGCGTCCCCTTTGTAGATCGCCCGTTGCTCGAATGGCTCTGGCCCCAACCCACACGCTTCAAATTCGACCCACGCCACGTGAAGCGTGCCCTCGCCGATGCCGTGGCCGACATCGTGCCCGCCGCCATTCGGCAACGCCGCAAACAAGGCTTTACCTTACCCTTCCCACTCTGGATGCGCGATGAACTGCGGCCCTTTCTCGACGAAACCTTTTCCCCCGCATCGCTCGCCGCCTGTCCTTGGCTGGAATCCGGCGAAGTTTTGCGCACCTGGGACCAATTCAAACTTCACGGTGAAACCCGGGCTTGGTCGCGAGTGTGGAGTCTGGCGGTGTTGATCAACTTCGCCAACCGGCGCGCTCGCCCGTGAGAATCCTGCTGCTCACCCCCGAACTCTTCTTGGCCGATGGCGGCATCGCACGAATCATGCGCCTCTACTTGAAAGCGCTTTGCGAGATTTGTGGTCCCGACGGCCGGATCGATTCGCTTTCGCTGAACGACACGAACGACGCCGATCCACGCGTCGCTCGTTATTCCAACGAACGGCTGTGTCACCGGGAAGGAAGCCATCGCAGCAAATGGCGATTCGTCATCCACACTCTCAAACTCGGACGCCAAGCGGACCTCTTGGTCTGCGGACATCTCGGTCAACTCGCGGTGGCGCGCCTGGCCCAATTATTCAACCCCTCACTGCGTTACTGTTTGGTCGCCCATGGCATCGAAGTGTGGCGCCCCTACACGTTGATGGAGCGCTGGGCCTTGCGTGGAGCCCACCGGATTTTATGCGTGAGCGATTTCACCCGTCGGCAAATACAGCGGTTCTATCCGGCCATGCCCGCGGCGAGAATCGTAGTCGTCCCCAACACCCTCGATCCGTTCATCTCGGCGGAAGCGACGGGCATTGCCCAGACCACGACCAATACCACAGAGAACCCCGTGATTTTATCCGTGGGCCGTCTGAGTTTCGCAGATGCCTACAAAGGTTTTGACACCCTGATCGAAGCCCTGCCTGCCGTGCGTCACCAATTTCCGAACGCCCGTCTCCGCATCGTCGGCGATGGCGATGATCTCGCCAGACTCAAGGCCCTTGCCCAAGCGCACGGCGTGTCTGACGCCGTTGAATTCACGGGCCGGATCTCCGACGAAGCGCTGCGCGCCGAATACGCTGCCTGCACCCTCTTTGCCCTCCCCAGCCGCAAGGAAGGCTTCGGCCTCGTTTATCTCGAAGCCATGACCCACGGCAAACCCTGCGTCGGCGCGAGAGCCGGCGGCGCTCCCGAAGTGATTACGGAAGCGGTCGGGCAGCTCGCTGACTACGGTTATATCGACGATCTTGCCGCAACCCTCATCGAGCTCCTGCAGCATCCCCCCGATTCCGAGGTTGTGCGCCGCCATGCCGACTCATTTGCTTTCCCCATGTTCCGGCAACGCCTCGCCACCGCCCTGCGCTGACCATGTCCACCGAAGTCTCCAACGCCCTCGTTCTGGAAGCTGGCCGCAGCGAACGCCATTATTGGCGCGATCTCTGGCGTTACCGCGAGCTGCTGGGTTTTCTGGCCTGGCGCGACATCAAGGTCCGCTACAAACAGGCCGTGCTCGGCACCGCTTGGGCTTTGATCCAGCCCATCATCACGACCGTCATCTTCACCGTCATCTTCGGCAAGCTGGCGGCGATGCCATCGGGCGGCGATCCTTATCCCCTCCTCGTGCTCGCAGGTTTGCTGCCCTGGCAGTTTTTTGCCAACGCGCTCAATGGCTCCAGCGGCAGTCTGGTCAGCAATGCCAACTTAATCTCCAAGGTATATTTTCCGCGATTGGTCGTGCCCTTGTCGGCCCTCGGCGTGGCGCTGGTGGATTTTCTGGTTGTGCTGGGTCTCTACCTGGTGCTGGCGTTTTGGTTTGGCTGTCCACCGACCTGGCACTGGCTCGCATTGCCGGCATTCATGTTGCTCGCCTTGGCGCTGGCGCTCGGCGCGGGCCTTTGGCTGACGGCCCTCAACGTCAAATTCCGCGACTTTCGCTTCATCGTCCCATTCCTGCTCCAAATCGGCATGTTCGTCTCGCCGGTCGGCTTCCGCACCGACTACTACCCCAGTTGGCGTGATTTGCTCGCCCTGAATCCTCTCACGGGCGTCATCGATGGCTTTCGCTGGTGCCTGCTTGGTGGCGGACACGACATCCAGCCCCTCGCCTTGTGGTGGTCCGTTGGCGCCGCTTTGCTCCTCGTTACCAGCGGGCTGTGGTTCTTCCGCCGCACCGAACGCGGTTTCGCCGACATCATATGAGCGCCGCCATCACCGTAGAAAACCTTTCCAAGCGCTACACCATCGGACTCGCTCCGCGACATGACACGCTGCGCGATTCCCTCGCCCATCGTTTCAAGCGCCTCCTGCGCCGCGCCGAAGCACCGGCCGGTGCCGCCACCGACGAATTCTGGGCACTGCGTGACGTGAGTTTCACCATTCCGACCGGCGAAGTGGTCGGTATTGTCGGACGTAATGGCGCCGGCAAGTCCACCCTGCTGAAAATCCTTTCCCGCATCACCGAACCCACACAGGGCCGCATTACGCTGAATGGCCGCGTCGCCTCTCTGTTGGAAGTCGGCACGGGATTCCACCCCGAGCTCACCGGACGTGAAAACATCTTTTTGAATGGGGCCATTCTCGGGATGAGTCGGGCGGAAATTCATCGGAAATTCGATGAGATCGTGGCTTTTTCGGAAGTGGAACGTTTCCTCGATACTCCCGTGAAACGCTACAGCAGCGGCATGTATGTCCGGCTGGCCTTTGCGGTGGCCGCACACCTCGAACCGGAAATCCTGATTGTCGATGAAGTGTTGGCTGTCGGTGACCAGCAGTTTCAACGCAAATGTCTGGGCAAGATGCGCGAGGTCGCCGGCGGCGGCCGCACCGTGCTTTTCGTGAGTCACAATCTCTCGGCCGTGCGCTCTCTTTGCACGTCCGCGTTGCTGCTTGATGGTGGTCGGGCAGGCGCACTCGCACCCGTTACGGACGTTCTGACCAAATATACCCGCGCGGCATCGGGTCCTGTTATCGTTTATGAACGCGCCAGTCCGCCCGCCGGCAAGCCCTGCCTTTTGTCAGCGCGCCTGCGCACGAGTTCCGAAGGCTTCACCCACGAGACGGAGGCACCGCTGGTGTTTGAATTCGCGCTGCATTGGGCGACCCGCCCGGCCGCAGCGGTTAATTTGCATATCTACGACGCGGAGCAGAACCCTGTGCTGGAATCATCCAGTGTTCTCACGCACACCGCTCCGCCACAGGACGCCATCCACCGCTGGCAAGTGGTGATCCCCCCGCGCGTCCTGAACATCGGTGAATACCGCTGCACCTTGTTTGTCGCTGAATACGGGGTCGCCATCTACGAGCAGCTGGATTTCGTGCTGGGATTCAGCGTGAGCGACACGGCCTTTCCCGGCCCGGGAGAGGCCTCTGGCTGGCGCGGATATTCCTCTCCAAAACTGTTGGTTTGGACCCGCGTGCCATGATCGGTCGCACCTTGCTCAAAATTCGCCAGCTCGGAAATCCAGAGTCGCTGCCCATGCGCTTACTCGGCGGTGGTCTGCTGGTGCTTTCCGAGTTCGAGGCCCGTGTGCTGCATCCCAATGAAATCGCCTGGATGCGGCATGCCTATCTGCGCAACCGTGGCGTCGTGTTTTCCAAGCCGTGCTATTTTGGCCAGGGTTTCCGTCTTTTTCGGGCTGCGCCCCTGAAGATTGGTCCGCGCGCCTGCTTCGGCGAAAACTGTGGTCTCTACATCCACGCCGATGTGACCATCGACAGTGATTTCCTAGCCGCGCCCGGACTGACCATCAACAACGGCACGCACGATCCCGCCACTCTCCAGCCCTCTGCAGTTCCCCTGCAAATCGGCAAGCGGGTCTGGTGCGGTGTGAACGTCACCCTCGTTGCCGGAGCCCAAATCGGCGACGATTGCGTCATTGGCGCCAACAGCCTCGTCATGTCACCCATCCCGCCACGTTCGCTTGCCGTCGGCAGCCCCGCTCGCGTCGTGCGCAGCAATCTGCGGCCGG
>JAGNQV010000148.1 GCA_017988885.1 Opitutaceae bacterium
GGCCGCGCAAAATGGAACCGTGCGTCTGTTCCAATTGCCAGAGCACAGGAAAGGTATGGCGCGTGGAAAGCTTGGCCGGATCGCCGGCATAGACCCCGCTGACGAAGGGGTTGAGCGCGTAGTCCACAAACTCCTGGCCGAAGTGGCTGCGCACGAACGCGGCGAGGCTAACGTCGGCGGTGCGCTCCCGGCGCCGGGTAAAAATTTCGCGGAACAGGCGCAGCTTGGCCCCGAAGGAAAACAGCTTTGTGCTCAGCAGGGCGGGCGGTGAAAGCGGCACGGCCAGTGCCCGGCCGGCGCGCACGATGAAACGCTTCTTCGCAGAGGGATTGGCGCTGATGCGTTCGTTGGCCAAACCGAGCTCACGGATGAGCGAGGCGAGCGCAGGATCGCCTTCCAGCAATGAATTGGGTCCGCGTTCGATCAGCCAGCCCTCGCATTGTTCCGTGCCGATGGCCCCGCCGGTGCGTCCGGATTGCTCGAAGACGCGGACCTGGTGACCCTGCACGGCCAACCGGTGGGCAGCGGTGAGGCCGGTAATGCCGGCACCGAGGATGGCGATGGATTTTTTGGGACTTATTTCCACGTGGTCACGGTTTCGACGAGCGCCTGCATGCACTCCAACTTCGCCTGCGGCATGATGCCATGGCCGAGATTGAAGATATGCCCCGCGGTGCCGCGCATCGACTCAAGCAGGCGCCCGGCTTCGCGCCGGATGATTTCCGGCGTGGTGTTCATCAGGACGGGGTCCAGATTACCTTGGACGGCGACATTGGCGGGCAGGTTGTGGCGCACGACGGCGAGGTCGCAGGTCCAGTCGACGCTCAAGACTTTCACGCCGGAAAAAGCCTGATCAGTGAGTTGGGCCGTGGTGCCCTTGGCGTAGAGGATCACGGGGAAGTCCGCGGGCAGTGCGGCGACGATACGACGGATCCATTGCAGCGAAGCCGCCTCGTAATCCGGCCCGGCGATGATGCCGCCCCAGGAATCAAAAATCTGAATCGCGTCCGCCCCGGCGCGGATCTGCATCTGGAAATAAACGATGAGGGCCGCGGTGAGTTTTTCGAGCAGGGCGTCAAACAGTGCGCGGTCGGTGTAGAAGAGCAGCTTGATGCGCTCAAAGTCATCCGAGCTGCCGCCCTCCACCATGTAAGTGGCGAGGGTCCACGGGGAGCCGCCGAAACCGAGCAACGCCTTTTGACCGGCGAGTTCGCTTTTGAGCAGCGCCAAGGCTTCGGCGACATAGTTCAGTCGTTCAGGGATGGCGTCTGCGGTGGCGAGAGCGTCCACTTGGGCGCGGGTGTCTAAGCGATAGGTCATCGCGATGCCGCCGGCGTCGCGAAAATTGTAACCTTGGCCGAGCGCCTCGGGAATCACGAGGATGTCGGAAAAAAGAATCGCGGCATCAAGCCCGGGAAAGCGGCGCAGGGGTTGGAGGGTGACTTCGGCCGCGAGCGCGGGGGTCTTTACCATTTCGAGGAAGGAAGACTTGGCTTTCAGGGCGCGATATTCCGGCAAGTAGCGGCCGGCCTGACGCATGACCCAGAGCGGGGGGCGATCGAGCGGCGAGCAGGCGGTGGCGTGGAGGAAACGTTCGCGGGAAGTCATGAAGCTTGGAAGTTGGGCGAGGGTGGAGGGACTAGCGAGCCGGTTGCCCGTCTGCTGCCCAGTCGCGGGGTTTGAGAAAGTCATCGCGCAGCCGGGCTTCGGGCGTGTCCGGCGCGGGCTGCCAATCGTAATCCCAGCGGACCAATGGCGGCAGACTCATGAGGATGGATTCGGTGCGGCCGCCGCTTTGCAGGCCGAAGAGCGTGCCGCGGTCCCACACCAGGTTGAACTCCACATAACGGCCGCGCCGGTAAAGCTGAAACTGGCGTTCGCGCTCGGTGTAAGGCGTATCCTTGCGCCGCGCGACGATGGGTTGGTAGGCCGGAATATAATGGTCTCCGACGCTCCGCATGAGCGCGAAACTGCGCTCAAAACCGAGCTCATTGAAGTCGTCGAAAAATAATCCGCCTACGCCGCGTGCCTCGTCGCGGTGTTTCAGGAAAAAATACTCGTCGCACCATTTCTTAAAGCGCGGGTAGAGTCCGTCGCCAAACGGCGCGACCGCCGCGCGTGCGGTGCGATGCCAGTGCACCGCGTCCTCGGTGAAACCATAATACGGCGTGAGGTCGAAGCCGCCACCGAACCACCAGACCGGGTTGGCCGTGTCTGCGCCGGATATGAAAAAGCGCACGTTGGCATGGCTTGTGGGCACGTAGGGGTTACGCGGATGAATCACGAGGGAGACCCCCATGGCCTCCCAGGCTTTACCTGTGAGTTCCGGCCGGTGCGCGGTGGCGGAAGGCGGGAGCTGGGTGCCGGTCACATGGGAAAAGGCGACGCCGGCTTTTTCAAAGATGCTCCCCTCGGCCAGCACCCGGGTGCGGCCGCCGCCACCCGCGGCGCGCTGCCACGCGTCCTCACGGAATTTGGCGGTGCCGTCGGCTGACTCCAACGCCACGCAGATGCGGTCCTGCAGGTCGTGCAGATAGGCGCGGACGGCATTGAGGTCGGGTGTCATGGAAGAAATTTGCCGCTGAACTAAGCGCACTCGCGCTGGCGAGTCGAGGCAGGGAAATGAGGGAGGCGGAACGATTAGGCGGGCGCGCCGGCGTGATTAGCCCCTTGACGCATTTGCTACAGTTCGCGTTCGACAGCCGGGCTGACCCCGGCGTTGATGATTCTTCCGCCGCCCAGATGAACTCCACCGCCCTGACCACCATTGCCGTAACGGGCTTCACCGTGGCATTCTTTCATGCGGCGATTCCAACGCACTGGCTGCCGTTTGTGCTGGTCGCGCGCGCGCGCGGCTGGAAGCGGTCGAAGACCCTGGCGGTCTCGGCCGTGGCCGGGCTGGGGCATGTAGCGCTGACGAGCCTGATCGGTCTCGGCATTGCCTGGTTTGGCTTTCAACTGGACGAAAGGCTGGGCCAGATTTTTTCGTGGATCACCGGAGGCATCCTGCTGGTGATCGGCGGGTTTTATGGTTGGCGGCAATTACGCGGCCATGGCGTGCTGCACCATCACGCGCCCGGCGGCCAGCACCAGCCGAGTGCGGCGTGCGATCATGAACACGAGCACAGCCACTGGGATGAGGAGCTCAAGGATACGCACCTGATCTCTGACAAGGCGGGGGAATGGGCGGCGATCAGTGGACTTTTCATGATGCTGACGCTTTCCCCGTGTGAAGGTTTCCTCCCGGTGTATCTGTCAGGCGTGCAGTTTGGCTGGCGGGGTTTCGTGGTGCTGAGCCTGATCCTCGCGGTGGCGACCCTGGCGGGGATGATGATCTTCACGTGGCTGACGCTGGTGGGCTTTGAGCGGTTCAAGCTGAAGAGCTTTGAGCGGTATGAAGCCGGATTTCTCGGCATCATCTTCATCGTGCTGGGGTTGCTCATGCTGGGCATGGAGCACACGCATTGAGCGGCCCGCCGGGGTTTGGGCGCGGGAATGAGCTTTTTCGACCGTAGTCGGTTAACGCTTTGGAACGACGAATTTGATGACGGGAGCGTCGTCGCCAGTCGGGGCGGCCGACGCGGTTTTTTCCGCACCGCTCATGGGCGCGTGGGCCACGGGAGAGGTTGCAACCGGGCCAGCATTGGGCGGCAGGGCGGCAAAGCCCCGTTCGATGAGGTCGATGGTCTTCAGATCACGGGCGCGGCCCTTGTCGATTTGGCCGCCGGGGCCGAAGGCGCCCATGATGACGACAATCAGGCGGCGGCCGTTACGCTCCGCCGTGGCGCTGAGACAATAACCGGCGCCGTTGGTGTAGCCGGTTTTCAACCCGTCAACGCCGGCGATTTTGCCCAGCAACTTGTTGTGGTTGATCATGTGCTGCGGACCCTTGGCGCGGAGCGGACCGAAATCGCGCTCGCGCACGGCGGTGTATTTGAGGACGTCGGTCTGCTGGATCAGGTGGCGGCAGAGGAGGGCGAAATCCCGGGGAGTGGTGAGGTCACCCTCGGCGAGCCGGCGGCTCGTGGGCGGCAGGCCGTGGGGAGAGCGGAAAGAGGTGTGGGTCATGCCGATTTCGCGCGCCTTGGCATTCATCAGCTCGACAAAAGCAGACACGGAACCACCGGCGACACGGGCGAGGGCGTGGGCGGCGTCGTTGGCGGACTGGATCATCATCGCATAGATGAGTTCCTCGACGGGAAAGGTTTCCTTGGGGTCGAGGTAAACCTGCGTGCCGCCGATTCTGGAATCCTCCGGGGTGATCGCGACGGGCGTTTCGAGCGTGAGGGCGCCGCTCCGGAGTTTATCGCTCAGCACGAGGTAGGTCATGAGCTTCGTCATGCTGGCCGGCGGGCTGACGACGTCGGCATTATCTTCAAAAAGGGTATGACCGGTGGCGGCATCGATGGTGATCACGCCCTTGTAAATTGCGTCGGGCCGCGTGGGTTTGGCGGCGAATAGCGCCGGAGTGAGGACGGCGAAGCCGGCAAGGAAAAGGAGCAGTTTGCGCGCGAAAAGCATCCGCGTGAGCGAGTGAACTTTTGCGCGGGGTGCGAGCAGAATCCGTTCGCCTGTCTTCCGGCCACGGGGCGGCGTGGTGAATTTCAATCAGGATGGAACCGTCGCGCAGCCGGGGTGAGCTGAAGGATTGCTACTCGACTTATTCGCTCAGCTTGCTGAGCTTCAGGCAGGTCATGAAATCGTCCAGCTGCGTTGCAAAATTACTGATAGCCCTGCTGGGAATAACCGGGGGAACGGTTTTATCGGCGCAGGTGCTTATCACCGTCAACGATGCGAATGATACTTTGCAATGGATTGACCCGCACACCCTGACCTTCACGAATATCGGTCCGCTCGGCGTGGCGTATGATTTTGGTGATCTTACCTGGAACCCGAACACCAGCACGCTTTACATGATTGATGGGCGCGCAGCCCGCGGCCTCTACACCGTCAATCCGTTCACGGGATCGACCACTTTGATTGGGGTGCATGGCATCACGGATTTGTTCGGCTTGGCTTATAACACGGCGAACGACACCCTGTATGCGGCGAGCTTCCAGACCAACACGCTCTACACCCTCAATCCTGCAACCGGAGCCGCCACGGTGGTGGGGTCAACTTCGGTGAGCTTGGGCGCACTGGCCTATGATTCACAGCAGGGCATTCTTATCGGTGCCCAGGATGGGAGTGGAAATCTTTACCAAGTGAACATTACCACTGGTGCCACGACCCTGTTGGCATCCGCTGGTTACACGAATGACAGCGGCCTGACCTTTGATCCCTCGCAAAATCGGTTGCTCGATATCGATTGGTCCGGAAATTTGTTCAGCTATGATATCGCGAATGGCTACGCGCGCACGACCCTGCTCACCGGCTTGGATTCGCATGATGGCTTGATCTACATCGAGTCGATCCCGGAACCGGGCACCGTGAGTCTGCTGCTGGCGGGGTTGGGGCTGCTGGGCTTCCGCTGGTTTCGCCAGCGTGCCCGGAAGTGAAATAACGCGGCGCGAGGGCCGCGTGCACCGACGGATTGGTTCAGTTGAATCAGCGCGTCTGCTCCAAGGGCAACTCGTGCAGCTTAAGCTCCGGATTCTTTTCCGTGAAGTAGCGCATCGTCCAGTCGTTGGGGAAGAGGACGACGGGTTGGTCGAATTTATCCGAACCGAAACTGACGCCGCTGGCGACGATGAGCGAGGAGGTGTCCTTGAGCGCCGGGTGGGGCTCGAGCCAGCGGAGCAGGGTCCACGGGCTGGGCGTGAGGCGGGACTCGGCGTTGTATTCGCTCTGGAGGCGCCATTGCACGACCTCAAATTGCAGCGGGCCGACCGCGGCGAGCAGGGTGGCGCCGGAAGGGGCGTTGCGGGCGGTAAAGGACTGGACGACGCCTTCCTGGAGGAGCTGCTCGAGGCCGGCCCGGTATTTCTTGGAGTCGCCGGTGTTGGGGTTAGAGATGTAGGTGAAGACCTCCGAGGGGAAGCGCGGGATCTCGTCGTAGATGATGCCGCGATCGGTGGTGAGCGTGTCGCCGATGCCAAACTCGCTGTGACCGACGAGCCCGATGACGTCGCCGGGCCAGGCCTCGTCGACGGTCTCGCGTTCGCGACCGAAGAGTTTGTGGGAGGAAGAGAGGCGGACTGACTTGCCGGTGCGCTGGTGCGTGACGACCATGTCGCGATCGAACTTGCCCGAGCAGACACGGAGGAACGCGATGCGGTCGCGGTGCTTGGCGTCCATGTTGGCCTGGATCTTGAAAATGAAGCCGGAGAATTTTGGGTCGGTAACGGGCACCACCCGGGCGAGGGTCGGTTGCGGGGAGCCGGGGACGGTGACGCTGACGGATTTGCGTGGCGCGGGAGGGACGGAGTCCTGCAAAAAACCATTCAGGAGCAGCTCGATGCCGAAGTTGTTCACGGCGGAGCCAAAATAAACGGGCGTCTGCTGGCCGGCCTGCACGGCCCTGAGGTCGAAGGGATGGCCGGCGCCGTCGAGCATCGCGAGCTGGTCCTTGACCTCGCCGTAGGTGTAGTCGTCGAGCTTGCTGCGGACGGCGGGATCATCGAGGGAAGTAACGTGGACCGGGGCCTGGAACTTGCCACCGGGCACGCGCTCGAAGAGGTGGACTTCCCGGGTGCGACGATCGAACACGCCCTTGAACGATGGACCGTTGCCGAGCGGCCAGATGACGGGCGACGACTGCAGGCCGAGGACGTTCTCCAGTTCATCGAGCAGGTCGATCGGGCTGCGCGTGGGCCGGTCGCACTTGTTCATGAACGTGAAGATGGGGACGCCGCGGCGGCGGCAGACCTCGAAGAGCTTGCGGGTCTGCGCCTCGACGCCCTTGGCGGCATCGATGACCATCAGTGCGGCGTCGACGGCGGTGAGCACCCGATAGGTATCCTCGGAGAAGTCCTTGTGACCGGGGGTGTCGAGGAGGTTGACGGCGCAGCCGGCGAAGTCGAACTGGAGGACGGTCGAGCTGATGGAAATACCGCGCTGCTTTTCGAGTTCCATCCAGTCGGAAGCGGTGGCGCGCTGGTTCTTGCGCGCCGTGACCGAGCCGGCGAGGTGCAGGGCGTTGCCGTAAAGCAGGAACTTCTCCGTGAGCGTCGTCTTACCCGCATCGGGGTGGGAGATGATCGCGAAGGTGCGGCGGCGGGCGATTTCCTGGGCGGGGGACATTAAAGTGGTATGCGGGCGAAATGCGAATGGTGGCGGGTGTTGAGACGAGCCGGTCAGGAAACGTGGCAGAGCCACAAAGGTGAAGCCC
>JAGNQV010000149.1 GCA_017988885.1 Opitutaceae bacterium
CGCTTCAACCGCGGGGCTTTTTGCTTTTTCGCGGTCTCCCGCTAATCTGACCCATGCGCACGGAAAAAGACTCGATGGGTGAAATGCGAGTGCCGGACGAGGCGCTTTGGGGGGCTTCGACCCAGCGTGCCGTGCTCAACTTTCCGATCAGCGGCCGGCCGATGCCGCCGGCCTTTTTGCGCGGCTTGGGGCTCGTCAAGCTCGCCGCTGCGCAAGCCAACGAAGCGCTGGGAAAACTTTCTGCCGAAAAAAGCCGGTTGATTCAACAGGCGGCGCGTGAAATCGCTGATGGCCGGCATGCGGCGCATTTCCCGGTTGATGTGTTCCAGACCGGTTCGGGCACTTCGACCAACATGAACGCCAACGAGGTGATCGCTCACCGGGCGACCCAAGTGGCCGGGCAATCCTCCGGGGCTGTCGTCCATCCCAACGACGACATCAATCTTGGGCAGTCATCGAACGATGTAATTCCAACCGCGCTGCATGTGAGCGTGGCGGTGGCGTTGCACCGCGACTTGGCGCCGGCGCTAGCCGGGTTGGCCGAGGTGCTCGATAAGAAATCGGCCGCCTTTGCGGAAATCGTGAAAATCGGTCGCACGCATTTGATGGATGCGACGCCGCTCACGCTGGGACAGGAATTTTCCGGCTACGCCATGCAAGTGCGCAAGGCAGGCGAACGGGCGCAGCGCGCCATCGCGGTGTTGGGCGAACTCGCCATCGGCGGCACGGCGGTGGGCACCGGGCTTAATGCGCATCCGGAATTCGCCAAGCACGTTTGCCGCATCCTCAGTGCCGAAACCGGGCTCGCCTTTCGCGAGGCGTGCAATCACTTCGAGGCCCAAGGCGCCAGGGATGACTGCGTGGAAGTGGCCGGCCAGCTGGCAACGATTGCCGCCAGTCTGACCAAGATTGCCAACGACATCCGGCTGTTGGGTTCGGGCCCGCGCGCAGGTTTGGCGGAATTACGGCTGCCGGCAACGCAGCCGGGTTCCTCCATCATGCCGGGGAAAGTGAATCCCGTGATGAGCGAAATGCTCGTGCAAGTGGGCCTCTACGTGCAGGGCCTGACGCAGACAGTGGTTGCCTGTGGTCGTGACGGACATTTTGAACTCAATGTGACGCTGCCGCTCATGGCGCATTGTTTGCATGAATCGATTCATTGCCTCGCCAATGGCACGCGGGTTTTTTCAGAGAAATGCGTAGCCGGCATCGAGGCGGATCCCGACCGCTGTCGGGAACTGATGGAGCGTTCGCTCATGTTGGTCACGGCCCTCAATCCGCACATCGGTTACGATGCCGCTGCGAGTGTGGCGAAAGAAGCATTGGCCTCGGGCAAATCACTGCGGGAGGTCGTCTTGGCGCGTGGGCTGATGGACGCGGCCGCGTTGGATCGCGCCTTGGACCCGAGGGCGATGACGCGACCGGGTGAAAGCTCGTTTTCCGGTGGTGGCGGTTGAACTTTGCCGGGGCATGGCCGCTTATCACGAAACGCTGACTTTGGGCACCCGTGGCGTGGGCATGATTGAAATCACGGCGGAGGTTGCCGGGGTCGTTGCACGCAGCGGACTGCAAAGCGGAGTGGCGGTCGTTTTCTGTCAGCACACCAGTGCCAGTCTGGTCATCATGGAAAACGCCGATGCGAGTGCGCGCCTTGATCTGGTCGCATGGCTCGATCGACTGGTGCCGCAAGATGATCCGTGTTTCACCCACACGCTCGAAGGCGGTGACGACATGCCCAGCCACATTAAGATGGCGCTGACCCGCACGAGTGAAACCGTGCCGTTCGCGGGCGGTTATTTGCTGCTCGGGGCTTGGCAGGGAATATTTCTCTGGGAGCACCGCCGGGCGCCGCACGCCCGCCTTCTCGTGGTGACCGTGCTGAGTTAGCGCGCCGGATTACTTTTTCGCCGGCAGGCATGCTCCGCAGCCATTGACGAAGAAGTCGTTGCCCTTGTCATCGACCAGAATGAAGGCAGGGAAATCGCGCACCTCGATTTTCCACACGGCCTCCATGCCGAGTTCGGGATACTCGAGGGTTTCGACTTTCGTGATGTTTTCCTTGGCGAGGATGGCCGCCGGCCCGCCGATGCTGCCGAGATAAAAACCGCCATGCTGCTTGCAGGCTTGGGTGACTTGGATGCTGCGGTTGCCTTTTGCCAGCATCACCATCGAGCCGCCGAGGGATTGGAAAAGATCGACATAGCTGTCCATCCGGCCCGCCGTCGTCGGGCCGAAACTGCCCGAGGCGTAGCCCTTGGGTGTCTTGGCGGGGCCGGCATAATACACGGGGTGCTGTTTGAGGTAGTCGGGCAGGCCTTGGCCGGCGTCAATGCGCTCCTTGAGCTTGGCGTGCGCGATATCGCGCGCGACGATCATGGGGCCGTTGAGCAGCACGCGGGTCGTGACAGGGTGCCGGGATAGTTCGGCCAGAATGTCCGGCATCGGCCGGTTGAGATCGATCCGCACGACCGCATCGGGCTTGAGCGTGCGCTCGCCTTCGGGAATGAAACGACCGGGATTGGTTTCCAGTTTTTCCAAAAAGATACCCTCCCGGGTGATTTTAGCCTTAATGTTGCGGTCGGCGCTGCACGACACGCCGAGCCCGACAGGGCAGGAGGCACCGTGACGTGGGAGGCGGACGATGCGCACATCGAGCGCGAAATACTTCCCGCCAAACTGGGCACCGATGCCCGTCTGTTGGGCGAGAAGGAGCACTTTTTTTTCGAGCTCCACATCACGGAAGCCCCGGCCGTTTTTGTCGCCCGTGGTGGGCAGAGTATCGAGGTATTTGGTCGAGGCGAGTTTGACGGTCTTCAGGCAGGTCTCGGCGCTGGTGCCGCCGATGACAAAGGTGAGGTGATAGGGCGGGCAGGCGGCGGTGCCGAGGTAGCCCAGCTTGTCCACGATGAATTTTTCCAGGCTCTTGGGGTTGAGTAGCGCTTTGGTTTCCTGGAAAAGGAAGGTCTTGTTCGCGGAGCCGCCGCCTTTGGCCACGAAGAGAAACTCATACTTGTCGCCTTCGGTCGCATAGAGGTCAATTTGCGCGGGTAGATTCGTGCCGGTGTTAACCTCGTTCCACATGTCGAGCGGAGCGGTTTGCGAGTAACGCAGGTTTTCCTTGGTATAACATTCGTAGACGCCTTGGCTCAGCCATGCGGCGTCGTTGGCTCCCGTCCAGACCTGTTGCCCTTTTTTTCCCATGACGATGGCGGTGCCGGTATCCTGGCAGAAGGGCAGGATGCCTTGGGCGGCGATCTCGGCATTTTTCAACAACGTCAGTGCGACATAGCGGTCATTGGTGCTGGCTTCGGGATCAATGAGAATGGCGGCAACTTGCTGCAGATGTTTGGTCCGCAGCATGAACGCGCAATCGTGAAAGGCCTGTTGGGCCAGATAAGCCAGCGCCTCGGGTTCGACTTTGAGCATTTCCCGGCCTTCGAACTGCGCCGTGCTGATACCTTCCTTGGAAAGCAGGTGGTATTCGGTCTCGTCGGCACCGAGTGGAAAAGGATCCTGATAAGTGAAGGGAGGAGATACGGCCATAAGGGAAAGGTGCGGTAAAACCGCAAGAATTCAACGCGCGGCCAACATCGCCCGCACGGTATCGTGGAAGCGCGGCAAGTCCGCCGGGGTCGCGCTGCCACCGGTCGCACGGTTCCAGCCGTTCGGTCCCGGCCATTCGCCGCGTTGGAGGAAACGTTCGATGGCGCCGGCCATCCCGGCCACGTTGAAATAATCCTTCTGGTCTTTTTCGTTGCGCACGCCGGTGAGGCTTTCCGGCGGAAAAGCCGTGATGCGGCCGCTGGAAACGTGCGCGAGGTTATTGAGCACCACGAATGGCCGGGCATCGACGAGACTCGTGGCCGGCCGGCTGGTTTCGCCGCGCAGATAGCGGTGATATTCCAAATGGTTTTCCGTCAGCCCGTCGAAGTGACCGAGTTCAATCCGTTCGACGCGCCCGTCGAGCCAACGCACTTCGGCCTGTTGGCCGACGATGTAACGGATCTCGGCTTTTTCGCAGGTGACGGTTTCGCAGTGGGTGGTTTGTCCGGCACAGGCGTGCGTGTTGGCGATGCGGAGGGTGACCCCGGTGGTCGTGTCGGCCTCGACAAAAAAAGTATCAGCGCCCTCGATGGCGTGCGCCCGGTAGAGCTCGGCACGCACGGTCGCTATGCCGGCCCAGCTGGAAAGCTCGGGGCCGCCCAACCAGAACAGCAGGTTATGCACGAAGTGGGCGTTGGCGTTGCCAAAACAGGAGTCGAGCACCACGCGGTCGTCCATCATGAGCCGGCCGGCCCAGTTGTTGCGCTTGAAATAGTCGGCCGGGCGCGGCCACTGGGCCATGAGGGCACCGCCGGTCACCGCGCCGAATTCGCCGGCGAGGATACGTTGCTTCAATGCGCGACGAGGTTGCTCGATAATAAAATTAAAACCCACGAGGGAGGATTTGCGGGCCTGCTGGTCCCGGACAATCATGTCCTCCAATTCAAGGTAATCGAGGGTGGGGGGCTTCTCGAGATAGACCGGAATGCCGAGTGCGACCGCCGCCTTGTGCATCTCGGCGTGCAGATTGATCGGCGTGGGCACCACAAGCAGGTCGAGGTCGCGATGACAGGCGGCCAGCATGGCCTTGTAGTCGGAGAACACGCTGACGCCGCGGGCGGTGAAATTCCAAGTCTGCTGCTCCGTAGAAAACGAAGCCGCCTGCGGATCACAGGTGCAGATGAGTTTGGCGAGGCCGCGCGCTTCCAAGCCCGCGACGGTGGTGTGATGCCAGCCGGCAAAGCCGCCCAGCCCAATAATGCCGATACGGGTGGGAGTCATCAGACGATTTTTAGTTTGGGCAGATCCTGGCCATCGATGAGACCGACGGGCTTGCCGCTGGCGTTGACCACGATGAGATCGTCGATGCGGTGGGCCTCGAACAGCCGCAAGGCGTCGACCCCGAGGGCATCTTCACGAATGGTCTTGGGCGTGCGGGTCATGAATTTGGCCACGGGTTGGGACAGGAAATCCGGGCCAGTCAGGGCGCTGCGCCGGAAATCACCGTCGGTCAAGATACCGGTCAGTTTGCCGTGCTTGGGATGAACCAAAGCGATGCTGCCGCTCTTGGCCTTGGTCATGGCGAGGATCGCTTCCTGCGTAGTGCAGGTCTCGGGTCGCACAGGCAGACGGTCGCTCGTCCGCATAATGTCTTTTACGCGCAACAGCAGCACGCGGCCGAGGTTGCCGGCGGGATGGTATTGGGCGAAATCGTCGCGAGTGAGCCCGCGCGACTCCAGCAGCACCATCGCCAGGGCATCACCCAGCGCGAGGGCGGCGGTGGTGCTGGCGGTGGGCGCCAGTGCCAGCGGGCAGGCTTCGCGTGGCACCCGGTAAAGCAGCCGGTGGTCGGCGTTGCGCGCCAGATCGGAGTCAGCGTGGCTGGTAAAGGCCACGATCTTCAGGCCGAAGCGCTTGAGTATCGGCACCAAGCGCAGGGTTTCCTCGGTTTGGCCGCTGTTGCTGAGTAGAATCGCGAGATCGCCTTCCGTGCAAAGTCCGAGGTCGCCATGCAGCGCCTGCGTGGGATCGAGGAAACAGGAAGAGACGCCGGTGCTGTTGAATGTCCCGGTGAGTTTTTGGGCGATATGGGCCGATTTGCCCACGCCGCTGAAGATGAGTTTGCCGCCGGCGGCGATGGTGGTCTGCACCGCCTGAGTGGTGTCGATAAATTCCGCACCCAACCGCTTGGCCGTTTCCGTCAGGGCGTCGGTCTCGATGCGGATGCACGCCCGGGCGCGGGCGAGGACAGATTTGGGAGGGAGAGCCATTTTAGAGTTTGTGTCGCAGAATCAGGTTGGAAATTTACGGCGAACCCATTCTCGTTCAATCCCTTTCCCGCTGCGATGCTGAAACATCTGAAAATTTCCGGCCTGCTGGCCCTGAGCGTGTTGCTCTGGGGTGCCGGATGTGAGCGAACCTCCGGCCCGCCTGTCGGAGCGGAGACCGACGACGCCAACTACCGGCGGGGTCAGCAGCTCGTCAAGCAAGGCCGCAAACAAGAAGCGTTGGCGGCTTACTTGAAAGTGATCGCGCAACGGGGCGATGCCGCGGCCGAGTCTCACCTTGATGCCGGGCTGATCTACATGAACGACATCAAGGATCACATCGCCGCCATTTACCACTTCCGGAAATTCCTCGAACTGCAGCCCAACGCCGTGCAGGCGCAGAATGTCCGCGGGCTGGTGGATAGCGCGAAACGCGAGTTCGCCCGCACCCTGCCGGGCAACCCACTGGAAAACCAGGCCCTGCGGCTTGATCTGATGGATCAAGTCGATCGCCTGCAGCGCGAGGTGGACCAGTTGAAGGCAGAGCTCATCTCCGCTCGCAACGGCGCCCCCGCGCCGCTCAACCGGTTGCTGGTGCCCACCGATGCCGCCACTCCGGTCATCGTGCCGCCGACCAATCCCATTGTTGTCCGCGATTCGGAATCCGAAGATTCGCCCATCACTTTTGCGCCTTTGCCCGCGCGGTCCGCGGCCTCCGAAGTGGCGCCGGCGGCAATCCAGCCGCAAGCCGCGCCGGTGCAGAAAAATGTCCGCCGCCACACCGTGGCGAAAGGCGACACGCTTTTCAGTCTGGCGCAGCGCTACTACAGCAACCGCTCCAAGTGGCGGGATATTTTCGAGGCGAACCGCGACCAGTTGCCGAATGAGAATGCCCTCCGGCTCGGCATGGAATTAAAGATTCCCTGAGCCATGCCGGACACGTCGCGCCGCACCGCCGTCTTCACCGAGTCGCTCATCCGCGAAATGTCGCGCGTCGCGGCACGGCACAACGCCATCAATCTTTCGCAGGGGTTTCCCGACTGGGATCCGCCCGCCGCGCTGGTGCAGGCGGCGAAGGATGCCATGGATGCGCACCGGCACCAATACGCCGTGACTTGGGGTGCGGCCGAGTTGCGCACGGCGCTTGCGGCCAAGATTGCCCGGTGCATGGGCGTGCCGGTGGATGCAGAGCGCGAGCTGGTCGTCACCTGCGGCGCGACCGAGGCGATGATGGTGGCCATGATGACGGTGTGTGATCCCGGCGACAAAGTCGGGCTCTTCTCGCCGTTTTATGAAAACTACAACGCCGACGTCATTCTCACCGGGGCGCAAGCGGTGCATGTGCCGCTGCATCCGCCGCACTACCACTTCGACCCCGCGGAGCTGCGGGCGGCGTTCGCCAGCGGGCTGAAGGCGTTTGTGCTCTGCAACCCGTCAAATCCGTGCGGGCGCGTTTTCA
>JAGNQV010000150.1 GCA_017988885.1 Opitutaceae bacterium
CGGAAGGCCTTGGTCAATCCAGCCTGCAAGATGTCTTCGGCATCAGCTTCGCTGCCGACCCGGGTCACGAGGAAAGCCCGGAATTTCTCCCGCTGGGCGTTGAGGGCCCGCGTGATCACTTCGGCGCGGGCGCCCTTGGCTCGTTGCCCTGAGCTTTTCCTGAGCGCGCGTCTCGTTGGCATGGCTTAGTTTAAACCAGTGATTTCGTAGCGGGTCGAAGCGAAAGACACCCTCGCAGTGGCTTGTCTGCCCGATACAATGACAGGCTCCCACAGGGCGTGGCCATGCGCTTCGTCTCCTCCACGCCGACAAAGCCGGCCTGGGCGATAAGCTCCGGCAATCGCCCGGCAACGCTGTCCCTCGTCGTCTTGAAGCCGTCCAGGAACTGAACTGACAGAAAGGCCGCGCGCATGAGTGGGTCCCCGGGCCGTCCCCAGTCGGCGATATGCAATTCTCCACCGGGCTCCAGCACCCGCCCGATTTCAGCCAGGGCGCGCCTCTTGCTCTCGAGATCCAGGTGATGGAAGAACAAGCTACTTACCACCGCATGAAAGCGCGCCTCCGGAAGCGGCAGGAGCAACGCGGAAGATTGGACCCAAACCAGATCGAGCCCGGCGCGCTGGGCCTTGTTCCTCGCGATGGCCAGCACGTTGGCGTCTCCGTCCAGCCCCGTGACCTCGGCCCCGGGGGCGGCGAGCTTTAGCTGCACCGCGAAACTACCGGTGCCGCAGCCGACATCAAGAATCCGGTGGCCCACTTTGGGGGCAACCTGGGCAAGCAGCGCCTTGCGAAAGGCCGCTTCTCTGGTCGTCCAACGCACGACCCCATCATACCAACGGGTCAGGAATGAGTAGGAGAGCGCCGGAATGTAGGTCGGCTCAGCCATGGCCGGTCAGTTTACCTTGGGCAGATTCCGCGATGAGCTGTGGCTCAACCGGATCTTCCAGCCGGCCGACGTTCGCTGCAGAACGCTAGTCGCAAGGCCCCGTTTCTCAATGACGCGGCCATCTTCCTTGAGGGTGATGCGATAGATGTAGGTTTCGGTGGCGAAGGCATGGTCGCCCTCCACCCGCACGCTTACCACGTAATCCCGGAACGAGAACTCCTTGAACTCATGCAGTTCCGGTCCGATGTGGTGCTCCAGGTAGCGGGCGAAGCTGCCCTCCACCCCGCCGGACTCGAAAACTTCCGAATCGGCCGTGAACAAACCGGTCAGGCCCGACACGTCGAGTGCTTCCAAACCGGCCTTGTAGGTTGAAAGCACCTGCTTCACGGCCGCCACGTCGGAAGCGTCCTGTGTCACCGCGCCGGACGAACTGGCGGGCGCGGGTTCGGTCCCGTGTTGCCCTTTTTCATGGGCAGCGAGGGAACCCGACAACAACAGTGCGCCGCCAATGACAGCTAGGGGCCGGACAATCTTGGGGATGCTCATGGGGTGCGGGAGTTCATGATTTGGTCGGGGTCGTTGCAGGCGCAGCGGCCTCCTTCGCCGGAGCGGGGGCAAGTTTCTTGAGGTAGCGGGCCGGATCCTTCAGGAACTTTTTCTCGCACGGCTTGCAGCAGATTTTGATCTCCTGGCCTTCGTAGACGAAGGTGCGCTCGTCGCCCATGGAGCCGAGGTCGTTGTCGGTTACGATGCAGACGTTGAGCGGATACGGTTTCACGGCGCTTTTGGCGTCTTCCTTCGCTCCCGCGATCAGCGGGGAAAGTAGAGCGGCGAGGCCGAGGGCGACGAGCGCGAGACGATTGTTTTTGAGTTTGGTTTTCATGTTTATGGGTGAGAACTGAGAGTGAAAATGAGCTTTAGAAACGGAGGCCTACGCCGGCTCCGAGGCCGTAGTCCGAGTCGTAGAGCGACACGAGGGAGAGGCGCTTGGTGAGCGTATAGGACAGGCCGGCCTGCCACTCGAAATCCTGCTCGGTATCGTAGGAGGCTCGGGCGATCAGGCTGAGGCGATCCGTGAGCGCGACTTCGCGGCCGAGAGCGAAACGGACATCGCCGTTGCTCTGCACCGTGGTGGTGAGCGCCGCCAAGTAGGGCAGCAGATAGGTGGCGCCGGCGATCACGCTGTCTTTGCCACCCTCGATGTTGGTCAGTCGGTAACCGGCAAACGCAGTCCAGCGGGTGTTGAAATAGTGCGAGTAGGTCGCGTCGATTTCGTATTCGCGGCGCTCGACCCGCTCCCAACCGACATCCCATGCGAGATTCAGATTATGCCGACCGGCCTGCGCGGTTGCCAGGCCCTCGCTGAGGTTGCTTTGCACGATAGCGTCGGCCCAGAAGTAGGGATGCGGCATGGCGTGTTCGCCAAGGTTCGCGTGGTAATTCGGTGCGACGGTCTTGGTAGAGCCCGGCGCGGCGGAATGCTGCGCGCGAGGAGAGGCTGACATGCCGGGCATGTTGGCCATGCCGGAGCCGGCAGGCGCGTCGGCGGACGCCTCGGAGGTCATGGGCGTGGCCGACTCGGTCGCGGCGGGGAGCATGTCACCGGCGGTGTAACTAAAGACGCGGCCCATGCCCGCCTTGTGGTGATAGAGCAGATGGCAGTGAAACAGCCAGTCGCGCTCTTCGTTCGCATAGAACTCGATGACGCGGCGGCTCATGGGTGGCACATCCACGGTATGTTTGAGCGGGGCAAACTCGGCCGGCACGCCGTTGGGCATGAGCAGGCGGAAGAAGTGACCGTGCAAGTGCATCGGATGGTGCATCATGGTGTCGTTGGCCAGGACGATGCGGAGCTTTTCACCGCGTTTGACCGGGATGACATCCGCTTCGTCGAGAGTCTTGCCATTGATCGACCAAAGATAGCGCCACATGTCGCCGGTGAGACGCAGGGTGATCTCGCGGGCCGGCGCATCGGCGGGCAGAGACGTGGGCGCGACAGCGCGCAGGCGGTGGTAAGGCGGGAGCGGACGGGGCAGTTCTTCCGCGAGAGCTTCCGCGTCGGTCGCGTTGCCATCGGCTTCCATCATGCCGAGGATGGCGTCCATCGCATCGTCCATGCTGTAGGGGTTGAGCGGGCCGGGCGCGGGGGCCGGGCGCACCTCGGCGGCATCGCCCAGGAGGAGCGAGGAGTGGCCGGAATTATCCTGCGCGGTGGCGCGCACTTCCCACGCGAGATTGGCGGGCGCATCGAGCGGGATCGTGACGAGCACGTCGTAAGTTTCCGCCATTCCGATGAGCAATTGTTTCTGGCGGATGGGCACCACGTCCATGCCATCGGCGGCGATGATCGTGAGCGGGCCGGTTGCGGCGCTGAGATAAAAATAACTGGCGGCGGCGGCGTTGATCACTCGCAGGCGGACCGTCTCGCCGGGGCGAGCAGGCAGGGACTGGCGGCGGAGTCCGTTGACGAGAAAAGCGTCGTAGGCCACGTCGGAGACATCCATCACGGGCAGGCGGGCCTTTTCGCGGTCGAGGTAGTCGCGCAGATGACCGGCGCGCCAGGCACCCCAGAGGGACTGCGCGGTGCCCTTGCGCAGGCCATACCATTCGCCGCCGCGCAGCAGGGTGCGCATGACCTCGGTGGGGCTTTCGTTCGTCCAATCGGAGAGCACAAGCACCTCTTCGCGGTCGATTTTGGGAATGTCGGCGCGGACGGGCGTGCCGTCTCGCGGTTCGATCACGATGCTGCCGTAAATACCACGCTGCTCCTGAAGGCCGGTATGGCTGTGATACCAGTAGGTGCCGGCATGTTTGAGTTTGAATTCAAAGGTGCGCGAGCCGCCGGCCTTGATCGGCGGCGTGGTGATATAGGGCACGCCGTCCTCCAGGTTTGGCACGAGCAGGCCGTGCCAGTGGATGGAGGTCTCCTCATTGGCGAGGCGATTGCGCACATGAATGCGGGCAATTTCGCCTTCGCGGAAACGCAGCGTCGGGCCCGGGATGTTGCCGTTCAGCGCCAGTGCCCGCACCGGCTTGCCGGCGGGCGATAGCAGAGTCTCGGTGACATCCAGCGTGTATTCCACGATTTTGGCATCGGGATACAGCACGGACGCCTTTGGCTCAGATTCCCGCTCGGACCAGGATGCTTTGCCGCCACAGTCCTCGCACGCGTGGGCGGCAGCCACTGAGCCGAGGAAAAGAAAGATGATGCGATGAAGGAGCATGAAGCGCGGTTTCAGGTGGATAAATCGAAGTAATCTTCGCCCCATACCATCAGGGCGCCCAAGTGGGCGGCGGCGATCAGGATAAGATTGGTCAGCCAGATCGAGCCGCGCCGCAACCATTGCGCACCGGAGTTGGGTGCTTCGGCATAGCGGAAGGCAAGCCATGCGGCGGCGCTGGCGAGAACCGTGGTGCCCACACCCAACCAGCGATGCCATTGCAGCATCCACCGCAGTGACGGCCTCGGGTGCGACTCCACCGCGAACACCCAACCGGTGGCGGTTGCGGCGAGGGCGCCCGCGGCACCGATGACCATGAGCAACGCGACGGTCCGTCCCAAGCCAGGGCGGTCCCATTTTAAGCGAACCACCTCAAGGGCGGCGGCAAGCAGCAGTAGCGCGATGGGGAAATGCAATACGAGGGGATGTAGGCGACCGAAGAGCGTGGAGAGGTCCATGGTAGTGGGATGGCGTGGCAATAACAGACCGGCCGGAGCACAAAACTCCGGCCGGCGGATTCAAACGGAGTGAAGACTGATCAGTGGTGCTTGCCGTGTCCTTCGGCTGCCGGTGCCGCCGGCTTCTCACCCTTGGCCTTGGCGGCAGCGGCATCATCAATCATCATGAGGAATTTCTCGGGGTCCTTGTTGAAGTCCTTGACGCAGCTTTTGCAGCAGAGACGCACGAGCCGGTCGGGCTTCCCTTCCTGCTTGTAGGTGTAATTGATGGGCGGGCCCATATCGCCGTCCTCGAGCTTGTCCCCGGAGACGACACAGTAATCGACCGGATAGTCCGCCGCAGCTTGAGCGGAATCCTTGGCCTGCTCCTTGTCCTTTTTGTGGCCCTCATGAGCAAAGGCGGCGGTGCTCAAGCTGACGCTGGCGCCTACCAGAGTGAATGCGACGGTGATGATGCGGGTAAGTTTCATATAGGATGAGATGGTTCGTAGGGTTTAACGGCTATCTGGCCAAAATCCCTCAACGAATCTCTACCTCCTCCGCCGCATGGAGCTGCGAAAGGATTTCCCGTTGGTTTAGATGGTAACCCTCCTCATCCCTGCCGCGAGTGCGCCGAGGCGTGTCGCGCTATGGTGGGCGCGGGCGCAACGGAGCGGCCCCGTCGCTAGAGGCGCACCACCACCACTACCGACTGACTCTTGCTCCCACCTCGCTCGTAGGCAACAACCGCAGAGCCGGCGGCCGGGAGTGCCAGCACAGACGCAAATCGCGCTTCGTCTGCCAGCTTTGCCGGGGCCGTGGTTGCCGCACCGCGTTGCAGCCACAGTTGAGGGCCTTGCTGCCAGAGGATAGCGATCCCATCCGGGGCGAGGAAGGCCACCGGCTGATTGCCCTTGCCAACGAAAATTTCCGGCTCGTCAGGAGAAACCTTGAAGACCTCGCCTGCGCGCTGCCAAACCGCGCCGAAGCGGCCGCCGCCGAGGGCCACGATCCGGCCGCCGTCCATTGGGCAGGCGTTCAGAGGCCAAGTGCCCACGCCAAGCCTCAGCGCGTTTCCGAAGCTGGATGCTCCGTGGGGACGCACGGTCATCCACATGTCGCGCGCACCGGCGAGGGAGTTGCGCCACATCACCGCGAGATTGCCGGCGGCATCAAAGAGGGCGCTGGGGTGACAGCATTCGCACACCGATTTTTCCGGTGAACGATAGACGAGTTGGTTTCGCCCCCAAGTCCGGCCGGCATCCTTCGATTCAGCGCCCCACAGCTCCATCGGGCCGTTCCGGTTGTCGAGCCAGATGGCGAACAAGCTGCCGTCAGGAGCGACCGCGAGATCGTGGAGGCCTTCTCCGGTGCCGCCCGCGACGTCATTGACCGTCGTCAGTCCGGACCAGGTGTCGCCGCTATCATTGGAATGCAGTGCGAGGACCTTGTCGGTCTGCACTGTCACGGTCACCTTCTCGCCATGCACCGCAATCCGGGGACCGCGACGCATTCCGAGCGCAAGGCCCGGAAGGTTTGCGATCTTCCTCGTCGGAGAAAAAGTCGCACCCTGGTCTTCTGAATGAGCCACATACACCCCGTCGCCCTGGCCATAGGCCAGCCAAAGGCGGCCGGTGGAAGAAAGCGCCAGCTGCGGTTGAGCCGCTTGCGGAAACTCGGTGCGGGCGAAGACCGGCGCGGCGAACGCCGCCGCCACGAGGAGCACGCCGAGGGAGAGAAGCCGCGAAGAAAGGAAGAAACGGGGCATACCGGGGAACCTAGCGGAGATTTCAGCGCCGAAGCGAGTCCCGGTATTCCACGATGGCTATGGCTGAAACAGCTCGGGTATACGGTCTAGAACTCGTAGCGATAGCTCAAATTAATCCACTGCCGGGACCCTGAACCGACCCCCAGCGGCGACCACTCGGTGGCCTGATTGCGGGTGAAAACATAATGGCCGTCAACCGCCACGGAGCTGTGATGGGTGAAGTGGTAGGGCAGGCGAAAACTCACTCCCCCATAGGCGTAGTCGTCGCCCAGCCGGGAAAACGCCGCATCCGGCAGCAGGTCTTTCGCGGCGACAGATCCGGCGTAGGCCCGCAATTGGAGGTAGGTGCCCCGACTGCTGAGGAGCAGTTCGTAGTCGATGGAACCCTCGATTGAATTCGAGGGATATCGGATGTCGTAGCCGGCGAGGAGGCTGAGCCGCCAGTCGCGCCGGAAGGCCCAGGATAACTTAAGGTCAGCTTCGAAGGAATGGGCCGGGGCGCCTGCGACCGGTTGATCGACATACCAGAAGTGCGTGCCCCAGGCTTCGACAGTGAGCGTCCCGTCCAGATTCCAAACATACCCCAAAGCCGAGCTGAGCTCGTCAGGAGCGACCGAGTCAAACGAACGAGTCGAGTAAACGGCTCCCCGCCAAGCTCCGGCCTGTCCCTGCAATGAAGTTTGCCAAGCAGAGTTGGCGCGCTCCACTCCTCGGTAAACCGCGCGAGAAGCATATCCCGTGGTTAGTGCGATTGACTGCTCATCTTGCGCGCTAACGGCTGATTGTATCCAAGCGAAGAAAGCGACCACCAAGAGCAACCGAGCCGGCACTGCACGAAGAGTCATCATGACTTTGGAAAATTGGGCTGGAGGAACCGTTCGGGGCGGTTCTTGCCTGGAGTCTCGGTCACAGGCCTCGGCTTGGGGCGTCG
>JAGNQV010000151.1 GCA_017988885.1 Opitutaceae bacterium
TAGTCCACGTCATCGGTGGATTTGAGCACTTCCAGCTTCACGCCGAGCCGCTGGAGCGCGACAGGCGCATTCACAAAATTCACCGACTCGCCGCTGATGTTGCGCAGATAGCCGCGCTGGATGGCGCGGGTGATCGAGTTCGCATCAAGGTCAATGATCTTCCCCCAATACGTGATCCGCAGCGTGCTGACCTGCTGGGGGCCCATCTGCTGCACCAAGGTGCCGAGCTTTTGGCCGAGATCGAGATAGGGGCCGAGAATTTTCAAGGCGGCCGCGTCAATCGACGGCATGTTCACCGCGTTGCGAATCACCCCGCCCTTCAGGACATCGGTGACTTGCTCGGCGATTTCGATGCCGACACTTTCCTGCGCTTCCGCGGTGGACGCGCCCAGATGCGGCGTCAGCGAGACATTCGGCAGCTTGCGCAATTCGCTATCGACGGCGAGCGGCTCATCCTCGTAAACGTCCAACCCGGCCGCCGCGACCTGGCCCGACTTCAAGCCGGCGATGAGCGCTGTTTCCTTGATGATGCCGCCGCGGGCGCAATTGAAAAGCCGCACACCTTTCTTGCACTTCGCAATCGCCGCCTCGTCGATCATGTGGTGCGTCGTGTCCGTCATCGGCATGTGCACGGTGATGTAGTCGCTCTCAGCCAGCAATTGATCGAGGGTCATCCCTTCCACCTGCATCGCCTTGGCCCGGCTGGGCGCAAGATAAGGATCAAAGGCTACGACGCGCATGCCGAAAGCCTGCGCGCGTTTGGCCACCTCACTGCCGATGCGGCCCAGGCCGACGACCCCCAATGTTTTTCGAAACAGCTCGATCCCGGAAAAACTCTTGCGGTCCCACTGGCCCGCCCGCATCGACGCCGCCGCCTGCGGCACCGGCCGTGCCCCGCAAAGAATATGGGTAAAAGTCAGCTCCGCCGTGGCAATGGTGTTGCCCGAGGGCGTATTCATCACAATCACCCCGCGTTCGGTGGCCGCCTCGACATCGACATTATCCACGCCGACGCCCGCCCGACCCACAACCTTGAGCTGGGGCGCGGCCGCAAAGACCTCTGCAGTGATCTTGGTCTCGCTGCGCACCACGATCGCCTGCACGTCCCTGACCAGAGCCAGCACCTGCTCCGGACTGGAGCCATAGGCCTCCACCACGGTTAAACCGGGCTGGCGGCGCAGGTATTCCACTCCTTTGGCTGATATCTTGTCTGCAACGAGGACTTTCATGGGCAAAATGGCTCGAAAGCGAAGCGGCCGACCTTTCAAAACGCAAATAAAACAAAGCCGCGTTCCCGCTCTTATGACACGCCCAGCGCCAGCGTGGTGCAAAAGCCATCAAACGCGTGCCAGAACTTGCCCGAATGCTGATTACCGCCTTGCATCCGCTCCATGGAGTCACCCGCCGACCGCCTCGAACGCCAGATGCGCTTCATCATCGAAGCCGACAAGTTGAAGGAAATTTTCCGCCAAACCCACGTGACCCAGAGCCGCCGGTCTGAAAACAGCGCCGAACACTCGTGGCATTTTGCCCTGATGATCATCACCCTCGCCGAGCACTCCAACCACCAACCGCTCGACGTGCTCCGCGTGCTCAAGATGGTGCTCATCCACGACCTCGTGGAAATCGACGCCGGCGATACCTTTGCCTACGACACCAAAAACATGGCCGACCAGCACGAGCGTGAAGCCCGCGCCGCCGACCGCATCTTCGGCCTGCTGCCCGCCGACCAGACCTTGGAGTTTCGCGCGCTCTGGGACGAGTTCGAGGAAAGGCAAACCCCTGAGTCCCGCTTCGCCGCCGCCTGCGACCGGTTTCATCCGATGCTGCTCAACTGCCTCACCGAAGGTCACGCCTGGCGGAAGCACGGCGTAACGCAGGACCGCGTGCTCGCCCGCAACGCCCACGTCGCCGAGGGCTCCAAAACCATCTGGGCCTACGCCGTGCGCATGATCGACGACGCCGTGAGCAAAGGTCACCTCGGCGTCAAAGAGTGAACTGCTTCAACTCAAATCCCGGAAGCTGCCAAATTCAGGGTCAAACAGCCGCCGGTAGATGTGCACGATCGTGCCATCGGTGAGACCGCAGAGGTAATCACAAATCCGGCGCGCCTTCCCTTGCCGCGTTTTCTCTGCGTTGATGAGCCGGCCGACCTGGGGCGGCAGGATATTGATCACGCGCGGCCCTTGCTCGACATAGTTGTGCCAGCATGATTGCCAAAGATCGAAGAGCACGCGCCTGGCTTTGTGCTCCATTTGCTGGAGCTGGGGACTTTCGAAAATGATGTCGTTGGCCATCTGCTTGAAAAACAGCGCCTCGCGCTGGGACGATTCGTCCACGACGAGTTCGTAGCGATAACGGTTGGTCTTGGCCGCCATGAAATTGTCCCGCTCCCGCAGGCGGCAGGCTTGGATAAAACCGCCGATGCGTGCACCAAAGATACCTTCGAGCCGGTCGGTGCGCATCGCCTGCGCCAGGCGGTCGAGGTGCTGTTGCTCCTCGGCGCCAATCGTCTGTTCCGCCGCCCAGGCATCGATCTTCTCATAGGTGAGAAAGCCCGCCTTTACTCCGTCCACGATGTCATTGAGCGAATAGGCCGCATCGTCGGCCCAGTCCATGATCTGGCATTCAATGCTCTTGAACTGGTTCAACGCCTCACCTTTGTGCAAGGCCTTCGGGATAGTCGCACTCTTGAACACAAAGTCCCGATAAACCTGCTGCGTGTCGTAGAGAAAATGGTTGCCCGGCGGTTTGGCGAATTCGCGGAAGAGCTTTTTGTATTTCAGCACGCCATCGAGCAGCGCCCGCGTCGGCCGCATGCCGCGCACGCCGGATTCATTTTGAAAAATCGTCTCGGTCAGCAGATGCAGCGTTTGCGCGTTGCCCTCAAATCCACCCCACTGCCCCATCAATTCCTGCAAGGTGCGCTCCCCCGAATGCCCGAAGGGCGGATGGCCGAGATCGTGCGCGAGACAGACCGCCTCAACGAGATCGCTGTCGATGTAGAAATCGTTTTTCAGGGGCCCGCCGCGGGTGCGCAGGTAATAACAGATGGAGCGGCCGATCTGGGAAACCTCGATGGAATGCGTGAGCCGCGTGCGGTAGAAATCGTATTCTCCTGAGAGGAAAACCTGCGTCTTGGACTGCAGCTTGCGAAAAGCATGTGCATGAATGATCCGGTCGCGGTCGATCTGAAATGCATTGCGGTAATCGGGCTTGCGATTGCCGCCAAAGGGCTCGGCATCGAAGGCATTGTAGAAACGGTTCTCCATAGATACGTTTCGACACGAAGGCCAACCCGGCCACGATGCAAACCCATATCGGCCACCGCTTTTCCATGCCTTCCACCGGATTCGCCACCGCCATCGGCACCTGCCACATTGCCTGGCATGATACCGGCCTGACCGCGTTTCGCCTGCCAGCGGAGCAACCGGCCATCATGGCGCCGGCCCTGCCACCGTCATGGGTGCAGTCCATCATCGAACGCGTGCGGCAGCATCTCGCCGGCAATGCGCAGGACTTCTCCGACTTACCCTATGACTTTGGCCTGGTGGCCGATTTCCCTCAACAGGTCTATCGTGTCACCTTGCAGGTGAAACCCGGCCAGACCTGCAGCTACGGCGATATCGCAAAAAAGCTCGGCCAGCCACCCGCGGTAAGCCGGGCCGTCGGCTCCGCCCTCGGGGCCAACCCTTGGCCGCTCCTCGTGCCCTGTCATCGCGTCGTCGCCAGCGACGGGAAAATGACCGGATTCTCCGGTCCTGGCGGCATCAAAACCAAGCTGCGTCTACTCGCCATCGAAGGCGCCCAGTTATTTACGGAATAAGGCCCGCCATTAAGGCGGCTTAGACTGCATCATTTCTCGGCTTAGGAGTTGTTTCACGGTTCATCCGCCCACACTGTCCCGAAACTATTTTCTATGTCTGCTCGAACCATGCGCGCCATTGCCAAGCTCACACCCGGCCCCGGGTTGCAAATGACCGAGGTCCCCGTGCCTGAACCCGGCATCAACGACGTCCTCATTAAAATCAAAAAGACGTCCATCTGCGGCACCGATGTCCACATCTACAATTGGGATGCCTGGGCGGAGAAAACCATCCAGACGCCCATGGTGATCGGCCATGAATTCGTCGGCACCATCGCGGCCGTGGGCAGCAACGTCCTCGCCTTCAAACCCGGCGACCTCGTCGATGGCGAGGGCCACATCGTCTGCGGCGCCTGCCGCAACTGCCTCGCCGGCCGCCGCCACCTCTGCAAAGACACGAAGGGCGTCGGCGTGAACCGCCAGGGCGCATTCGCCGAATACCTCTGCATCCCCGCCACCAACGCCGTGCACGTCGATCCCGCGATCCCGCTCGACGTGCTCTCGTGCTTCGATCCACTCGGCAACGCCGTCCACACCGCACTGCAATTCGACCTCATCGGCGAAGACGTGCTCATCACCGGTGCCGGCCCCATCGGTTGCATGGCCACCGCCATCGCGAAGCAGGTCGGCGCACGCAAAGTCGTCGTCACCGACGTCAACCCCGACCGCCTCGCCCTCGCCAAGCGCATGGGCGCGACGCGCACCGTGGATGTTTCGAAGGAAAAACTCCCGGACGTGCAGCGCGAACTCGGCATGAAGGAAGGCTTCGACGTCGGCCTCGAAATGTCCGGCAACCCGCGAGCCCTCGCCGACATGATCGACAACATGTCCCACGGCGGTCGCATCGCGCTCCTCGGCATCATGCCCGGCGCCGCCGCAGTCGATTGGAACAAGGTCGTTTTCAACATGCTTACGATCAAAGGCATTTACGGCCGCGAAATGTATGAGACGTGGTATAAGATGACCGCACTCATCCAGAGCGGCCTCGATATCTCACCGGTCATCACCCACCGCTTCCATTTCACGGAATTCCAGCAAGGGTTTGATCTCATGCGTTCCGGTAAAAGCGGCAAAATCGTGCTGAGCTGGGACTGAACCATGACCCCCGCCTATCTTGCCCATCTGCAAAAGACGCTCGCCGGCATCGAGTCCGCCGGACTCTACAAACGCGAGCGCGTCATCACCACGCGCCAGAGCGCGCATATCAGCGTCACCGGCGGCCGGCAGGTGCTAAATTTCTGCGCCAACAATTACCTCGGGCTCGCCGACAACCCCGAAATCATCGCGGCCGCTCATGCCACACTCGACCGCTGGGGTTATGGCCTCGCCTCGGTGCGTTTCATCTGCGGCACACAGCAAATCCACAAGGATCTGGAGGCGAAGCTCAGCACGTTCCTCGGCACCGACGACAGCATACTCTACGGCTCTTGTTTCGATGCCAACGGCGGCGTGTTCGAAACCCTGCTCTCCGCCGAGGACGCCGTCATCAGCGACGAACTCAACCATGCGTCCATCATTGATGGCATCCGGCTCTGCAAGGCGCAGCGCTACCGTTACAAGAACAACGACATGGCCGACCTCGAGGCCAAGTTGCAGGAAGCCGATGCGAAAAAAGCCCGCTTCAAGCTGATCGCCACCGATGGCGTATTTTCGATGGATGGCTTCATCGCCCACATGCAGGCCATCTGCGACCTCGCCGATAAATACGGCGCCCTGGTCATGATGGACGATAGCCACGCGGTAGGCTTCATGGGGAAAACCGGCCGCGGCACCCATGAGCACTGCGGGGTCATGGGCCGGGTGGACATTATTACCGGCACACTGGGCAAGGCTCTCGGCGGCGCCAGCGGCGGCTACATCAGCGGCCAAAAGGAAATCATCGACCTGCTGCGCCAGCGTTCGCGCCCGTATCTGTTTTCCAACACCCTTGCGCCGGTCATCGCGGCTGCCTCCATCACCACGCTCGACCTCATCACCCGCTCCACCGCACTCCGCGACAAGCTGGAAACCAACACCCGGTATTTCCGCGCAGGCCTGACCAAGGCCGGCCTCACCTTGCGTCCCGGCACTCATCCTATCGTGCCCGTGATGCTCGGCGACGCCGCCCTGTCACAAAAATTTGCCGCCCGCATGCTGGAAAAAGGCGTTTACGTCATCGGTTTCTTCTACCCCGTCGTGCCCCAAGGCATGGCGCGCATCCGCACGCAGGTCAGCGCCGCCCACAGCCGTGCCGACCTTGATTTTGCCATCAACGCTTTCGCGGAAACCAAAACTGAACTAGGCCTGTGACCATGCCCTCGCGCCCAACCGCCACCCTTGTCCGTCGCTTGGAAAAAGCCGCCCGCCTGGCCGCCAAAACATCGTATTCGCCTTATTCCAGGTTTCGGGTGGGCGCGGCCATCCTCAGTGGCTCGGGCAAGATTTACACCGGCACCAACGTGGAGAATGCCAGCTACGGCCTGTGCAACTGTGCCGAACGCACCGCGATTTTCACGGCGATCGCCGCCGGCGAAACCGCCGTAAGCGTGGTGGCGGTTTACACGCCGACCAAGACCGTCGCCTCGCCCTGCGGTGCCTGCCGTCAGGTCATCAATGAATTCGGTCCGGCCGCGCGAATTATCAGTGTGTGCGACGCACCGGCGCGCATCGACACCACCCTGGACCAATTGCTGCCGCACGCCTTCGGACCGAAAGACCTGAAGGCTAAGCGCTGAAGAAATCGCGCACCGTCCCCGTGAGTTCCGCCTGCGGCACTTCGCGTTCAAAGCGATCGGTCAAGTCACGAATCTTCACCACCCGCTTGGCGAGTTCATCGGTGCCGTAAATCAAGGCGAGTTTCGCGCCTGATTCGGCGGCGGCCTTGAATTGCTTGCCGAAAGCGAGCTCCTTCATCGGATATTCGACGCGATAGCCCATGGCACGCAGGGTCTGGATGTCAGCAAACGCCGCCAGCCGTTCCGCCTCACCACCAATCACGCAATAAACATCGGGCGCCGTGATGAGCGCAGGCATCAGGCCGCGTTGCTCCAGCAGGAGTGAAAAAGTCATGTCACCTATCGCGAAGCCTACCGCCGGCAGCGCGGGCCCGCCGAGTTTCTGCACGAGATCATCGTAACGCCCTCCGCCCGCCAGCGCGCGCAACTCACCTTTCCGGTCAAACGCCTCAAAGACAAAACCAGTATAGTAAGCCAAGCCGCGCACCACGCCAAGGTCCACTTCGATAAACCGCGCCAACCCCATCGCCTCAAGGCCGCCCAACAATTTGCGCCAGTCCGCGAGCCTCGCCACGATTTTTTCTCCGCCAAGTGCACCCAGGGTTTCCTCCATCATCGGCAGCGATTTGCTTATCAAAAACGCCAAGACCTTC
>JAGNQV010000018.1 GCA_017988885.1 Opitutaceae bacterium
AGGCATGGTGGGCGTCACTCCCGCCACCCACACAAAGCGCATAACAACCGGCCACGTCTGCCGTCATTCAGGGCTTGTTCAACCGGGGTCCCGATTCGCGCTCCGGCGAATCAGAACCCTCGGAGTTCGACATGTTATTTTGAGGTTTGGCGACCGTATGCGACGACCTTTCCGTCCTTGAGTTTTACGTAGTAAGGTTGGCCACCCAGAACGAGTGACTGTAATCAGACATATTTTCGGCCAGTTTAAAATATAGCACCTCGAATCCGTCTTCGTAGCCCGTGCTAACGGGAGTTCCTAGAGCAGCGATAACATCTGCACGCGCCATGCCTGGCGTAAGCAGAGTGACTCTAGAAGCAGACGTGGAGCAGCCAACGACAAGTAAAAGGAGGATTAACGCGAAGAGCTTTTTCATAAGTGTCGAATAGTGTTATTCGGCCAGACTCAAAGGCCTGATCAGGGGTGACTCATGAGTGCATGAAACTCCATTAAGGTGTTAGGCTGCAAGTGTGGACTGTTTTAGGGCATAGCAAATGCCGTTAGCTTTTAGCCTTTGCCGCGGCAGCGCCGAGGGAAATGTCGCGCGCGGAGCGCGCGACCCACCCTGACTCACTTCAAAACACGCCGCAGGAACTCGTCCGTCGCGTTCACTGTCGGCGTGGCCCAGGGTTCGAAGAGCCAGAAGGGGTGCGGGGTGTCGGGGATGACGATGAGCTCGCTCACCACACCGGCGGCGCGGAGTTTGTCGCGCATCGCATCGCGGCCGGGGAGGATGGGGGCAAACGCCGTGCTGTTGATGAAGAGCGTCGGGGCGCTCAACGGGCCAGCGTGCGTCAACGCCGAGGCGGCCCGCCAGGTTGCCGGGACTTCACTGAACTTGCCCTTAAGAAAACGGACGGGGGCGCTGGGAGTTTTCTCCTGCTGGCTGACGAGTTCGGGCCCGGTGAAATCAGCCAGTCCGTCGATGTCCACCACTGCCTGGACCGTGCTGGAGCCGGTGCGTTCACCGACGGTCCCTTCGAATTCCGCGAGTCCGTTGGTCGCGCCGACGAGCGCGGCGAGCTGGCCGCCGGCTGACATGCCGGCGATGACAATGCGGTCCGGGTCGATGCCGTGCTCCGCCGCGTGCGCGCGCATCCAGCGGACCGCCGCTTTCAGGTCATGCAGCGCCGCGGGAAAACGACCGGGCGCGCCCAGTCGGTAGCTCACGGGCACAGTCACGTAGCCGCGGGCGGCGAGTCTTTTGGCAAAGGGCCGCTCCATCTGCCGAAAGCCGGAATCCCAGCCGCCGGCGTGCACGATGAGCACGGCGGGCAGCAGCGTCGCATTGGTTGGACGATACAAGTCGAGTTGCAGGCCGGGCGCGTAGGTCAGGTTTTCCGTGGCGGTGACACCATCGGGCAGGACATCGGGGACCGGTTGGATGCGTGGATAGAGCGGCAGGAGATTCCGGCTGACGTTGGCCAGGGTAAAACCCTCCAGGGTCTTGCGCCACGCGGGATAATCCTTCGCCAACAATTTCGCGGGCGCGTCATCATACCAGCGGTAACCGGTGCGGCGCTCGTGCTCGATCTCACTCAGCGCATAATGAACGATGGTGTCGCGACCGATGAAAATGGGGCGGTTGGTGGAGAGTTCGTAAAACCGCGCCCAGAGCGGCGGCGCGGCGGGATCGGGCACGACCACGCGGTCGCGGCCTTTGGGCAGGTCGGGCGCGGCGATTTGTTCGTAGCGCAGCCCGGTAATTTTGACGGCTTCAAACCAGGCCACGGCGGCTTCCACTGCGGCGACCACCTCCGGCGAGGGCTCATCGAGGCTCATCAGAAAGCGGACAATCTCCACGCTCTCGCTGCCCGACAGCGAGGCCGGCTCGAAACGGCGCGCTGGCGCGGGGGCAAAGGTATCCTCGTCGTGTTGCGCACACCACACGGTCTTCACGCCGTTGACGGTGACCTGGCAGCGCAGGATACAATCCACCCCGCGCGCCACCGCCGCAGCGGCCGCGGTGCGGCGCGAGGCATCGACAAAGGCAAACGGCGCCCGACCGCGGGCGGTGTCGTGCAGCACCTCCAGCACGCTGGCCATGGCCTCGTCGTTGAACGTGATGTGCGAGTAGTAGCCCTCGCGCAGCGAGAAAAACTGCGGCCAGCCGCCGTTGGGGTATTGCGCAGCCAGCAGGTAATCGAGACCACGGAAGACGGCGGCGCGGTGGGCGTCGGTGCCGTTGTGCGCGGTGATGACCCGCGCGAGAAAGACGAGTTGCTCGTGCGTGGCGCCGTTGTCGATCGTTGGCATCTGCTCGTCGTCGTGGACGGAACCGCCGCGCGCCGCCGCCTCGGCGGCGGGCGTCCGTGACATCTCGCGGTTTTTCGGCCAGCCGCCGTTGGCAAACTGGTAGAGCAGCACGGTGTCGGCGAGGTCGCGGGCCGTGGCGGACGCATACCACGCCGCCGGCTGGCGCAGCGCCTCGCGCCAAGTCACGGCGGCCAGCGCGGGAGGAATTGTTACGCGGCTGAAATCAAGGTCACTTGCGATCGGCAGTTGGATGCGCTCCATCTCGCGGGCCACAATGCCGGCGACGGCGCGCGCGCCGGTTTCGGAAAAATGCGTGTCGTCGTGCTTGCCCTCCGGCAGCCGCGGATGCTCGCCGGGTGCAAAATGCAGGAAGAGCGCCTGCGAGTCCTCGACCCCAAAACTCGCAAAATACGCCCGGGTGCGCGCCTCGAGATCGAGCAGCGGCACGCCCTCGGCGGCCGCGACCTCGCGGACGATGCCGGGATACGCGCCATGTGTATCGGTCCATTCGCCGGACTCCGTCCAGCCGCGGCGGGCGACCGGCGTGGCGAGCACGGGTTGGGCGGATTTTTCGCGGACCTCGTGCACGAAGCGGATGAGATTGGCGCGGTAATCGGTGTCAGCATCGGCGAACCGCGCGGGGTCGGTGCGTTTGGCGTCATTGTGTCCGAACTGGATAACGACCCAGTCGCCGGGTTGGAGGGCATCGAGCACGCGCTGCCAGTGGCCTTGGTCGCGGAATGATTTTGTGCTGCGGCCGTTGATAGCGCGGTTGTCGAGCTGCAGCGGCGGGCGGACGAGTTCACGGAAGAGCTGGCCCCAGCCGCGCTCCGGCAGGCCGAGGTCGGGCTTGTCGGCCATCGTGGAGTCACCGACGAGATAGAGTGTCGGACCGGCGGCGGGCGCGGCGAAGACCGGCAGGCCCAGCAGGAGCAGCGCCAGAATTCCCGTAATTTTACGCCGCAGGCCCATGGAAAATCAGGCCGCGTCCATCGTCACGGGATCGAGCCGGGGAGAGAGCCATTGCATGATACCGAGGGCGACGAGATAGGCGGAGGCCGCAATGGCAAAAAGCGGCACATAGCCGGCGTGACCGATGATGAGACCGGCCGAAGCACCGAGCAGCGCGCCGCCGAGCCCGCCCATCATGCCGCCGATGCCGACCACGCTGCCGACGGCGTGGCGCGGGAACTGGTCGGACACCGTCGTGAAGAGATTAGCACTCCAGCCCTGGTGGGCCGCAGTGGCCAGCGCGATGAGCGCGATGGCGAAGACGATGTTACTGGTCGTGGCGGCAAAGAGGATGGGCACGATGCAGAGCGCGCAGATGAGCATGGTGGTCTTGCGGGCGCGGTTCACCGTCCAGCCGAGGCTAATAAACTTCGTAGCGAGCCAGCCGAAGAAAATACTGCCGAGGTCGGAGACGATGTAGATGATAAGGAAGGGCAGGCCGACGGACTTGAGATCGAGCTTGGTGGTGAAGGCCGGGTTGTCGTTGAAGAAGGTCGGCAGCCAGGTGAGATAAAACCACCAGATGGCGTCGGTCAGAAACTTCGGCACGGCGAAGGCCCAGGTGGCGGGGTATTGCACAAGATCACGCCACTTCACCGGTTTCCCACCCGCCACCTCCGGCGCACCATCCTGCCGGATGTAGGCGAGCTCCGCCGGAGAGAGTTTGGGGTGCTCCTCAGGCCGGCGGTAGACCGCGAGCCACGCAAACAGCACGAGCACGCCGATGGAGCCGGTGATCATGAAACTCGCACGCCAGCCGAAGTGCGCGATGATGAAGGGCACGCACACGGCAGTGAGGATGATGCCGACATTGGCTCCGGCGTTGAAAAGACCGGTGGCAAAACTGCGCTCCTTCCGGGGAAACCATTCCGCGACCGTCTTGATGGCTGCGGGAAAGTTGCCCGCCTCACCCACGCCAAGCAGCAGCCGCGCCCAGGACATGCCCGTGACCGAATGCACCAGGCCGTGGCCGACGGCCGCGATGCTCCAGACGGTAATGCTGATACTGTAACCCCGGCGCGTGCCGACGCGGTCGATCATGTAGCCCGCCAGCAGAAAGCCGAAGGCGTAGGCAAATTTGAAGATGCCGTCGAGGTAGCCCATCCGTTCCTTGAAGGTGACGAGGTCGCCCGTCGTCAGCGGCGTGTCCACCGGGATTCCGAGCATCTGGTGGCGAAAAACCGTGTCCAACATCGTGAACGAAAAAACATTCCGGTCCACGTAGTTGATGGTCGTGGCAAGGAAGAGCACTGCGCAGATGCGCCAGCGGTAACGGCCGAGTCGCGGGGTGTTTGCTGGAGTGCTCATGGGGAAGGAAACGGGGTCTGGGATCTGGGGGATGGGGTCTGGGGATTGAAAGATAGGTGGTAGGGGCCGATCTCCGAGCGGCCCGCCCGGAGGTCGTGCCCTACCTGCGTTTCTCGTTTTTACGTGAGCCTCAATAGGAGTGGAGGACTGGGAAATTACTTGGTCGGGGAATTCAGGCTGCGGGCGGGGACGGCCGGTTCAATGGTCACGCGATCAAAGCTGATGGTGCCGGCGTGCACGATGACGTCGGTCGCCGTCACGCCGGAAAAGGTGGAGTGGCTGAGGCGAATGCCATCGATGACGGCACCGGCAAACCCCCGCACCCACAGCACGCGCGGACTGGCGGCACTCGTCACGCGCTCGAGCTGGACGTTGCGCACCACCGGCGGAAACGCGCCGGCGGCACCTTCCTCGTAAAGGAGGTCAATCGTCAGCACGGCCTCGGACACGCGGCCGATGCGCACATCGCGCATGAAGACGTTTTCGAGCACGCCACCGCGGACGGCGTTGGACTTGAAGCGGAGCGCGCGGTCGAGGTTGGGGCTGTCCATCGTGCAGTTTTCGACGAAGACGTTGCGGATGTCGCCGGAGCATTCGCTGCCGAGGACCACACCGCCATGGCCGTCCTGCATCGTGCTATTGCGCACGATAATGTTCTCGGACGCGGCAGCGACGCGACGGCCGTCAGCGTTGCGGCCGGATTTGATCGCGATGCAGTCGTCGCCGGTGTCGAAGACGCAATCCTCGATGAGCACGTCGCGCGAGGACTCGGGATCACAGCCGTCGTTGTTGGGGCCGTGGGAATTAATCTTCACGCCACGGACGGTGACATTTTGAGAAAGCACGGGATGAATAACCCACATCGGCGAACGGATAATCGTCACGCCCTCGATCAGCACGTTTTTGCAGGCGTAGGGCTGGATGAAATTGGGCCGTAGGAAACTTCCCTCGCCCAGCACGCGGGCCGCGACCGGCGTGCCGGTCTCGCCCCAGGCGAACAGTTGGTCGCGGCCGGCTTTTTGCCGGACCGGTTTTTGGGTCTTGTCATTCCAGCCCCACCAGTTGGCCCAATCCGCCTGACCGTCGAGCGTGCCGGTGCCGGTGACGGCGATGTTTTCCTGGCCGTAAGCGTAGATGAGCGCGGAATAATTCATGCACTCGACGCCCTCCCAGCGCGTGAAGACGATGGGATAATCGGCGGGATGCGTGGAAAATCTGAGCGTGGCACCGGCGCTGACGTGGAGGTTGACGTTGCTGAGCAGGTGAATGGCACCCGTGAGCCATTCGCCGGTCGGCACCACGACGCGGCCACCGCCCGCCGTGTGACAGGCGGCGATGGCGGCGCGAAGGGCAGCGGTGGCATCGGCACCGGGCCGCGCGCCAAAATCGGTGATGAGGAAATCCCGCGCGGGAAATTCCGGTGCGACGATGCGGGCGCGCACACGCTCGTAGTCGCCCCAGCCGCGAACGGCGACGGGCACCTCCTGCACCGTGAGCAATTGTTGCACTTCAATCCCGGCGAGAATGAACGGAGCGACGCCTTTCAGATCATTGGCCACGACGGGCTCGCTGACGTAGTAGGCGAAGGAGCCGTCGCGCGGCCGCCCGCTGGATGAGGTGTAACCGAGGCCGGCGACCTCGCAGATTTGCGTGAGGCTCACCCGGCCGGCGGCGTCGGTGGCAAGACAGTCGCGCACGAGACCGGCGTAGGCCTTGAGGACGGCAGGCTGGTATTTATCGCGGTCGAGGTAACCGCGGTTGATGCCCTTCGCGAGGGCATAGACAAACATACTGGAGGCGGATGACTCGAGGTAGTTGCCCTCGCGTCCGCCCTGATCCACCACCTGCCACCACAAGCCGCTCGCGGGATCCTGCCAGCGCACCAAACCGTCGGCGAGGTGGCGGAGGATGGCATTGATCGCCTCCACGTCGTGTTGGGTCGGCGGCAGATCATCGAGGCAGTCCACGATGGCCATCGCATACCAGCCGATGGCGCGGCCCCAGAAATTCGGCGAATGGCCGGTGGCCGGATCGGCCCAGGACTGGGCGCGTTTTTCATCCCAGGCGTGGTAAAACAATTCCTGTGCCGGATCGTAGGTGTGCCGGTTGACCAGCAGGATTTGTTGCGCGACATCATCGAACACCGCGGGCTCGTTGAAGACGCGGCCGTAGTCCGCGAGGAAGGGCGAACCCATGTAAAGCCCGTCGAGCCACATCTGGTGTGGATAACGCTGCTTGTGCCAGAAGCCGCCCTCGCTTGTGCGCGGTTGCGTGGCGAGCTGGCTGCGCAGGGTGGCGAGCGCGGTTTTCAGCCGCTCGTCGCGGGATTTTTCGTAGCAGAGCAGCAACGCCCGGCCGGGCGTGACCATGTCGATATTGTATTCGTCGGGCCGGTAAGTCGCGATGCGGCCGTCGGGCTGGACAAAGGATTCGACGAGTTGCGCGGCGTAGCCGGCCATCGCCGCATCACTGGTGCGGGCAGCCAGCTCCAGCAGTGAGAATGAGAAAATCCCCGTCGTGTAATCCCAGCGGGCGCGGGGCGCGCCCTGATAATTAAGCGTGGTGCCGCGGCGGGCCAGCTCGGACTGCGCCAGCCGCTGCGACCATTCGAGGGGCGTGGCGCCGTTGAACTGGGTGGGCACCGGCGGCGCGGCAGCGACGGTGAAAACGGCACAGAGGCTGAGCAGGAGCGTGAGCCAATGAGAGCGCGAGCCGCTGGCCCGCAAGCCCTGGATGCGGGCCAGCGGCTCGCGCTCCCGGGGGTTGCATCCAGAAGACAGGGTTAACGTTTTCATCGTTGCCCGTCGTTGCGACCGGTGCGCCGCGTCATAGCTGATTCTCCAGCGGAGGCTGCCAGTCGCCGAGCACCGCTTGGCGGTCGAACGCGGGGGGAGCTTCGTTCGGCGAAGCGCTGGCCCAGGACACGCGCGCCGCAGTGGCGGCGCCGGGGCCGGTGCATTGATATTCGGCGAAACGCACGAGCGGCGGTGGCACATTCCATTCCTTCCAACCCTCGGGGCGGATGCCCGCACCGAGTTCACAATTTACGAAGGTCGCCGCCGGCGACTCGCGCCACGGCCGGCCGAGATAGACCAGTGGATTGCCGTAGGGGAAAGTGATGCGGCAACCATCGAACACGAGACCCACCTCCCCTGCCGGCGTGGCGGGCGCGGTGATGTAACCCTGATCGCGGCAGAAAATCTCGCAGTTTTCAAAAAAAGCCGTGGCCCCGCCGTAGATGAAATCCACGTGGCCGGAAATATAGCACTCCGTGAAATACTGCCGGCCGGTTTCAAGACGGAGCGTATCCTGCCAGCCGAGGATGCGGCAGCGACGGAAGGTGACGCGGTCGGCGAGCACGGAGCACGCCTGCGCCTGCATGCCCTTGCCGTAGGTATTCTCCAGCGTGAGATTTTCGATCACCGTATACTGCGCGGCGGCGGTGATCAGCAACGCGGCCGCACCCTGCCAGCCGACGGGCTGGCCGTCGTGATCGGGCATGGCTTGACCAAGATTGTAAGTGAGCAACGTGGCGGGGCCGGCACCGCGCAGCGTGACATGCGGCTTGTCGAGGACCGTGTGGCCGAAATAAGCGCCGGGCTGGATGAGGATGATTTGCTGCGTGGCATTGTCGGCCGGCACCGCATCGATCGCGGCCTGCACGGTCGGGCAATCGGCAGCGAGTGGCCCGACGGTCTTGAAGATGGTTTCGCCCCACGCACCCAGCGGGTCGGCCAGCAGCACAAGGACGGTCAACAAAAACTGGGCGCGGATCTTCATGGGGCGGTGGTCAACGTCACATGGACCGGCGCACGCGTGCGTGCGGCGCACGCGGCAACATAATTGTCCCACGCCTCCTGACTGGTGAACTCCCCGGCGCGGGACCAGCCGGCGCCGGCAAGGTAGCGCAAAGGCTGGCCGGAGACGGCGCGGGCCAGCACCAATTGGTTGAGCTCGTCGGTGGCGAAGCCTTGAAATTCCGGGCCGGGCACGATGACGGTCAGGCCGAGTTCGCCATGGGTTTTTTGCACCACCCATTCCGCGAGCGATCCGGCGGCCGGAATCGACGTGACTGCAATCCGGGGATCCTGATGCGGTGAGGCGGGATTTTTATTCAGACCGATGCCGACGGTGATTTCCTGCGGGCCAGTCGCGACGGTGAACGTGCTCTCGATTTCGTTGAGCTGATGACCAGCGTCGAGAGTGATGCGTTTTACCTCCGAGACGATGCCGCCGCCGGTGGTCCAGGTGTCGTAGGTCAGCTCGAACTGGACGCGCACCGGGCCATTGGCGAGCAGCCGCCACGAACGGTAATTGCGGCTGACATGCAGGCGCGTGCCATCCCAAACGCCGGTGCCGCCGCAGCCGCGGCCGGTGCCGACGGAGAAAAGGTCCATGCCCTCGCCCTCGTCGGTGTGATAGTGGTCGTGCCCCTTGTTATACCAGCGGTCCACGATGGGGTAGCTGACGCGCTTGCACCACACGTCGAGGCCGCTGGTGACGAGCACCTCCTTGCCGGAACCCGGGGCGGCGGCCGCGGCGAGCGCCGGGCCGTAGATGCGATGCGCGATGCGGTCGTTCTCCCAGGCAAAATCGTCGAGCCGCTCCTGCACATAGCGGCCGTAGGCCTTGGTGGGAAATACCGGCGCCACATTTTCCGTCTGCTCCACGGTGAAGCCGGCGGATTTTTCGCCGGCGGCGAAATCGTGCTGGAAAATAAGTTCACCGTAGGCAACCCCGAGATTCTGCGGGTCCTTGACCAACGGCGCGACGTTGGTGACTTGGTAAGGGAGACTCTGACCGGCGGCATCGCGAACCGCGAGGTGCTGGAGGCGCGCGCCGGGCAGCGCCTGTGCCACCTCACGCCAAGGGATGACGATGGTCTCGGCGGGACGAGCGATGGCGAGGTCATGGCTGACCGTGACGGTGAGACTCGCGGCGGCGGCGAGGCTTGGGCTGAGGCTGGCGGCAAGAAATGCCGCTAAAACGCGGAGAAATAATCCTGGGCTTTGCGGCCTGCGCGCCCGCTGCGTTTCAACCGGAAATTTTGAGGTCATGCGAGGCGGGGATTTTGCACTGCGTTCAGAATGGCAAACTAACGGGCGAGCCAGCCGCCATCGACGGCCAGCGTGAAGCCATGCATATAGTCCGAGGCGCGCGAGGCGAGAAAGACCGTCACGCCCTTGAGATCCTCCGGCGTGCCCCAGCGACCGGCGGGGATGCGCTCAAGGATGGCCTCGTGCCGCGCCGGATCCGCACGGAGCGCAGCGGTGTTGTCGGTCGCCATGTAGCCGGGGGCGATGGCGTTGACGTTGATGCCCTGCGCCGCGAGTTCGTTGGCGAGGGCGCGGGTGAGGCCGGTGAGGGCGCTCTTCGCCGCCGTGTAGGCCGGCACGCGGACGCCGCCCTGGAACGAAAGCAGCGAGGCGACGTTGATGATCTTGCCGGGAGCGCCGCGCGCGACGAGGTCGCGGGCAAACTGCTGCGCGAGCAGGAACGGGGCGTGCAGGTTGACGTTGATCACGTCGTGCCAGTCCTGCGCGGAAAACTCCAACACCGGGGCGCGACGGATGATGCCGGCATTGTTAACGAGGATGTCCGCCCGGCCGAAGTGCGCCTGCGTGGCGCGCAACACGGCGGCGGGCGCCAGCGGCTCCACGAGGTCGGCGTGGATGGTCAGCGCCTGCCGGCCGGCCGCACGGACGGCGGTCGCGGTCGCCGCCAAATCACCGCGGGCCACGAGCGCCACGTCGGCGCCGGCCTCGGCGAGCGCTTGCGCCATGGCAGCGCCCAGGCCGCGCGAGGCACCGGTGACCACGGCCACTTTCCCGTCGAGCCGGAAGCTGTCGAGCACCGCAGTCATGCCAAAATCTCAGCGGAGTTCGCCAAAGACAACCGGGTCCATGTCGGCGAAATCCTGGTTCTCACCCCCCATGCCCCAGACGAAACCGTAGTGGGCGGTGCCGACACCGGAGTGGATGGACCACGGCGGCGAGAGCACGGCCTCGCCTTCGCGCACCACGAGGTGACGCGTTTCCGTGGGCCGGCCCATGAAGTGAAAGATCACCTGATCGGGCTGGAGGTTGAAATAGAGATACACCTCGGAGCGGCGCAGGTGCGTGTGCGGCGGCATGGTGTTCCACACGCTGCCGGGCTCGAGCCGGGTGACGCCCATCACGAGCTGGCAGGTGGGGAACGCCCCGGGATGGATGAGCTTGTAGAGCGTGCGTTCGTTAGCGCTTTCACGCTGGCCGAGCCGCGTGCCTGGCACATCGCGAAACGCCACATGGCGGACCGGATAGCTGACGTGGGCGGGATAGCTGAGCAGCCAGAAGCGCGCGGGGTTGGCGGCCGAACGGGAAGCGAATGAAACCTGCTTTGCGCCACGACCGATGTAGAGCGCGTCGAGATTTTCCAACGCGTGCGTGGTCCCGTCCACCGCCACGGTGCCGGGACCCCCGAGGTTGAGCACGCCGGCTTCGCGACGTTCGAAGAAGAACGCCGCGCGCATCGCATCGGGACTGTGGAGCGGAAGCGCGGCGGCGGCGGGACAGATGCCGCCCATCACCGTGCGGTCCGTTTCCCACCAGTGCAGCGAGATCTCGCCGGGGCGAAAAAGGCCGGTGACGAGAAATTCGTTGCGCAGTTCCTCGGGCGACAGGTTGCTCGCCAGCCGGGAGAGCGCGCGTTCGTGGGTGTTCATGCGAATGGTTGCCAAGCGGCGGGGTGACAGCGGCCGGCCGGGACCCTCGCCCCGGCCAGCCGCGATCTTTGCCACCCGTTTAGAACGACCCCTTCAAACCCAAGGTCAGGTGCGGCTCACCGAACTCAAAGTAACGCATCGGGAGCACGACACTTTGATACTGCGGCAGGTAGCCGCGGAGGAATTCCTTGCGGGCGCTGTTGGTGACGTTGCGCACGAGGAAGTAGAGGGAGAACCGCTTGTCGAAGGCATACTCGAACTTGATGTCGATGGTCGTCTTCTCGTCCTTGTTGAGCGTGAGACGCGTATCGAGGAGCTGGTTCGTGGGATTGGCCGAACCGGTGACAAAGGCCGTGCCGACAAAGCCGCCGTAGAGGCTCTCGTCCACCCAGTTCGCCGTGAGGGTGCTGGAGAACTTCTGGTAACGATAGCCGAGGATGAAGTTGAAGGTCTTCGGCGAGACCGCGCGGAGTTGCGAATACTCGGTGTCGAGCTGCCGCAGTGGATCGGGATCCTTCGCCGTGATGTCCACGTAGGTGAAGTTGGCCTGGACGTTGAACGTGCCCAGCGCCTTGGGCATAAAGGCCAGGTTCTGCGCATAGCTGAGCTCAAGGCCCTGCAGGGTGGATTTGCCGCCATTCTCGCGCACGGTGCCGGTGGAGAATTCCGCGGGATTATAGCCATAGTCGGTGGCGATCGCGTTACGCTCGGCCGCCGTCATGCCGCGCGAGATGAAGTAGTTCTTCACATCCTTGCGGAAGAGATAAACACCAACGACGCCGGAGTTTTTCAGGTAATAATCGAGCGAGAGATCAAAGTTGTTCGAAAAATAAGGTTTCAGCTTCGGATCCGGCACCGTGATGGACCCGTTGGCAGCACCGAGTGTGCTCTCCGAGTCGATGATGGGGAGCAGGTCCGAATAGTCGGGATGACCGACCGTGCGGCTGATGCCGCCGCGCACCACGATGTCGCGCTGCGGGGTGTATTTGAAACTCGCGGAAGGATAGAGCTCATCGTAGCCGAGGTCCACCTTGGCGAGCTTGGACCGTGTGCTGGCGCGGCTCTGCGCGCGGGCATCGATCGTGCGCTTCTCCCAACGGAGACCGCCCACGAGGAGCAGGTCCTTGTTCACCTGCACATCGGCACGGGCGTAGCCGGCGGTGTTCTTTTCGTTGAACCAGCGGGCGTCGTCTACTTGGAGCGTCGTGAGATTGCTGCCATAAGCGGCGAGAACCTTGTAAGGATCAAACGACTGGAAGGTGCCGAAACCCAACGCCACGTCACCCGTGTAACCCGGGTCGGCCAGCGCCGTGAGCGCCGCACCCGTGATGGCCGTGACGGCACCCCGGTAGTCAGGCCGCATGATGGAGCGGTCGGTGTTGTCGAGCGCCGCACCGACGGTGAGTTTGACCGGCACCGCCAAATCGAGGTCATAACTGTAATCAGCCCGCGCACCGTTTTTCTCGTCGATGGCCGTCCAAGGGCGGGACTGCAGATTGCCGCCCGTTGCGGAATTAGTGTAGCGGTAGTTGCCGAGGCTGCGGATGAAATCCAGCGGAACGGGCGTGGCTCCCTGCGTAAGGGTGATGGTGGGCAGCACGCCAAGGTTGGTTACATTGGCGAGCGTGAAGCTGCTGTAGTTCGCAGCTCCGGGAGCCATCTGTGCCACCGCAGAGATAAAGCCCTTGCTGGTGTCGCGATACTGCCCGTCGGCGCGCGACCAGTAGGGTGTGACCTCAAGCTTGCCGCCGTTGTCGAATTCGTGACTGAGCGTGCCGTTAAAGTGCCACGTGGTGCCGTATTTTTCGCGGTAGAGCGTGCCGTTGTTGATATTTACCCCGGAGGCGCCGGAGGTGTAGGTGCCGCCGCTGCCGGTCGCGCCGGTGCCGAGGACAAACTGCGGGCCACGCTGCGTAAAGTTCAGGTCATACCAATTCCACTGGCCGGTGAGGGCGAGCTTGGTCTTGGGGCTGATGATGAAATCCAGCTTGCCCGCCAGCGCTTCGCGGTGGGTGAGCTTCTGCTCGTCGCGGATGTTGTATTGCTGGAGCCGGGGCGCCGTCATCACGGTGGGAGCGGTCGTCGCGGTCACCCAGGTAAACTCGGTGCGTGGTGAATCGTCGTATTTTTCGGAAAACCGGTAGCTCAGGTTAAGACCAACGCGGTCACTGAACTTGCGCGAAAAATTGAAATCAAGGCTGGGTCGGACGGTGTATTCGGCGTCGTGGCCCCAAACCCCACTCTGCTTGCCAAGCGACAGGTTGGTGCTCGGTCCGGAAAAGGAAACATTGTAGGTGATACGCTGGACCTCTTCGTGGTCGAAGGCGCTTTTCGTGACAAAGTTTACATAACCGCCGGTCGCACTGGCCGGGATATCCGGGGTCACGGTCTTGAAAAGCTCGGTGGTCTCGACGTTGTTCATCGCGATCTGCTCGAACTCAAAGCGGCGCGTGTCATCCACCGAAGAAGCGCCCGCCATCGGCGTGCCGTCCACGGAAACGATGGTGAAGGCGGTGCTGAGGCCGCGCAGCGAGATACCGCGGGCGTCGTTGACGTTGTAGTCGATACTCACACCGGGCATGAACTTCATGTATTCACCGACGTTGCCCTCGCTGATTTCGCCAAACTGGTCGGCCGCGGCCACCATCTTGGCCTGCACGGAGATTTTCTGGAGCGCGACCGCCTGCGCCATACCCTCGCGCGCACCGCTGACCGTGTAGGCCGCGAGCTGCACGACATCGGACTTCAGCGTGATCGCCGCATCCACCGTCGCACCGGCGGTGACCGCGACCGTGGAGGCCTTGATCTCCAACCCGGGATAGGTGGTGACGAGCGTCTGCGCACCCGCCGGCACGCCGCGCAGGGTGAAGCCACCCCCGCGCTCGGTGACCGCCTTGAGCGTCGTGCCTTCGACGGTGATTTCGGCGCCTTCGAGGTAATTGCCGCTGCCGGAATCCAACACGCGTCCGGTCACGGTGCCCGTTGAAGCGTCTTGCGCCCAAACCGGGGCAGTGCCGGCGAGAAGCGCGGCCATGCAGGCCAGCGCAAAGGTGAGGGAAAGCAAGCAGCGGGTAAAGCCGCGGCTGAGGGATCGGTCGAGGGGGCGGGAAACGCCGCGCCACGCTGAGCGGTGAGCCTTCATAACGATGGGGGTTGGGTATGGGGGTTGGGTTTTACACACCGTCCGACCGGTCCAGCTTGCACCGGAAAACACGGAGGGGAAGGCGCGTAAAGTTATCCGTGAGGTTTATTTCACTAATGAACTTGTATTCCATATTTGAACTAATCAGGCTTTTGGCAACTAAAAATTTTCGGAGTGCCAAAATTAGTCCGGCCTAGAAGTTTAATCCCACCCCAACCCCTTTCCCGTGCCCCTCTCATCCAAATCCCGCCCCGCCGCCGCGAGCCCCAGTGCCGATGGTGAGCGCTACGTCATTCCCAACCTGCGCAACGCTTGCCGCATCCTTAAGGTCCTCGGTCGCCACCCCGACGGCCTCAAGGCCGCCGACCTCGCGCGCGACCTGAAGATTCCCGTCACCACTACGCTGCGCATCATGACCACGCTCTGCCTCGAGGGGTTTGCGCGCAAGGTGGACGGCCGCTTCGAGCTCGGTCCCGTGCTCATCCAACTCGGCAACGCCGCGCTCGCCGGCACGGAGATTCGCGATCTCGCCCTGCCTCTCCTACAAAAACTCACCGGGGTCACCGATGAGACCTCGCATCTCGCCATCCCCTGCGACGACCGCGCGCTCATCGTCGCCGTGCAGGACAGCCCGCACCCGCTGCGGGCGGCATCCCGGCCCGGATTTCTCGCCGAGCTGCACTGCTCGTCCACCGGCAAGGTTTTCCTCGCCTGGCTCCACCGCCAGCGCATCGCGGAAATCATCACGGGAAATCCGCCCACCCAGCGCACGCCACTGACCCTCACCACGCTCGCCGCCATCAAGAAAGAGGCCGAGCTCACGCGTAAACGCGGCTTCAGTCTCGACGACGAGGAGTTCAATCCCGGCGTGCGCTGTCTCGCCGCGCCCGTCTTCGGTTCCGATGGCAACGTCGTCGCGGCCGTGGGCATCACCGCCGCCACCGTGCGCTTCACGGAAAAACGCATCCCGGAGATGGCGGCCAAGGTGCGCGGCGTGGCCGATGAGCTTTCCCGCCTTATGGGCTACACCGAGCACCGCGCCTGAAGCGGAACGGGATGGCCGGGAGCGACTGATATCAAACGCTCGTTGGCTTTGCTCCTTTGAACGAGTGCTGGCGGTTTAAGGTTTGAGGTGGATCGGCACGTCCCTGTGCCGGTGTGGCCGGTTCGACGCGCAGTGGGACCGGCGGGGCCACCCCAGTGGCAATCGCAAAAGACGCTTGGTATTAAACGGAGAAACCCTTCGGGAAGGTGGCAGAGCCTGCGCCGTGCACGGCAGGGCGCGCCACGGATCTGTGCCCCCCTCCTTTACGGCTCCGGTTAGGCCGTCTTGATTGAGAGGTTCTCGAGCGCGGACAAATCCAAATCACCGGCATAACCAAACGGCGCGGCCAGCACTGAGCCGAGCGCGAGGTGTCCGTTACGAACATCGAGTCGCGGCCAACCCGCGTCGGACTTCACGAAAAGATCGGCGTGATGCGTGAGCATGTGGGCCTGCAACGCGGCGGGAAACTGCGCGAGACCCGAGAAATAGTGGTGCCCGTTGCGCTCGATACTCGTGATGCCGAAACACGCCTGCGCGGCGAGATCCTGCAACACGGCGACCGGGCCGACGTTCGACAAATCCTCGCCGCTCATCATCGCGGGCCATCCCTGCGCACGGCGTTGCGCGAGCAGGCACGCGTTCGCCGCGCCCTTGAACACGCCTTTGCAATTCTTGTGGCTCGTGCCCGCGTAACCGAGCGAGAGAGCCGTCGGCAGACTGGTGAGCTCGGCGTCCGATTCATCAATGATGATCGGCGGGCGATCCGGCCACGCCGCCGCGAGTTCGCCGATGGCGGGCGAGAGCGCCACGCTGCGGTGCCACGGTTGTTCGATGAAAAGCAGCTTCGACCAGAACGCCGCGTCGCCGATCTTCGCGCGCAGGCCGTCCACGTAATCCTTAAACGCACCGACCTCGTGAAAGCTCTCGTTGCCATCGAGCGAATAAGCGTAGTCGCCGCCGCACTCTTGCGCGAAGATCGCCGCCATTTGCGCGAGCCGCTGCTGATCGCGCGCCGCCTCGCCGTTAATCTTCAGCTTGAAATGGCGCAGCCCGTAGAAACGGATGCACGCCACGAGCGATTGCGGCAGCCCGTCGTGCACTTTTTCATCCGCCGGGATTTCCTCGTCCGTCAACGCATCCGAAAGCCCCACCGTGTGCCGCACAAACACCTCCGCCGGCGGTCGCGCCGGCAGCCAGTCGCTGGGCTGCGTGCCCGCCAGCGAGGCGTGGAGTGTCCCCAACTCAATGCCAAAGCGATTCGTGTGCAGCGCCGTCGCGAGCGTCGTTCCGGTGTGCCGGCAAAACGCATCGATCAACGTGCGCTCAACCAGCGTCACGCCGAACTGCGCCAGCAGAGGGGGAATGTTTTCCGCACGGCCCCACCCGGCCTGCAGATCGTAGAGCGTCCGCCAAAAAGCGAAAGGTGTCGCTGCCTCGATGACCCGCGCATGGCGGACGGCCGCATGGATGACCGCGAGCATCTCCTCGATCTCCTCATTGAGCGCGCGCTTGGGATCCTTGGTGAACCATTTTGGCGGCAGGTGATCAGCCGCCACTCCGGCCGCCGAAGTTCCGTTGAAATCGAACGTCAACCGCAGAAACACATGCGGCACCTCCGTCATCGTCGCGATGCCATAGCGAAACGGCATGCGGGCCTTGAGCTGGATGCGAAAAAGTTCGGCGTTGCGGAGTGTAATCATCGCTGGAGCACCGTGGGCGCGCGGGCGGCTCGCCCGCAAGGTTAGATTGCGTCAAGCGGGCGGGCCGCCCGTGCACCCATCCACTATCCCGCAGATTTCCGTAAATAAATCTACTGGCAGCGGGCCAGCAGCGAAATCCGCGAGCGCCGCGTCGAGCTCCGTCCGGTTGCTTGCCCCGATGACCACGCGGTCAATCTCGGCGAGGCCGAATGTAAAACGGTGCGCCAGCGTCGCGAGCAGCAGATGGTTCTTTTCTGCCAGCGCTTGCAGCCGGATGGCGCGGTCGATTTGCGGACCCCACACCCAGGCGGGCCGTTCGCGCACAAATTGTCCGTAGCGCGCGCCGAGCAATCCCATGTGCAGCGGACTGGCCCCGTAAGTTACCATGCCGGCCCGGCGGACCCGCGGCAGATCCGTCGCGAGCCCGTCGAAAATACAGGGATCGAGCCGCCGAAAGAGCATCGCCACCTCGAACGCGCCCGTTTCCACGAAACCATCCCAGCCTTCGCCTTCGCCGCCACCCAAGCCGAGCCGCCGCGTCAATCCCTCCGCCTGTAATTGCCGCAAGGTATCCACCACGCGCGGCCGCTCAGCCGCCGGCACCAACTGGGGCTCGTGCAGGAACAACAGATCCACTTGCGCCAGGCCAAGCAGCGCCAAGCTGCGCTGCACTCCGTCGCGCATACCGGCTGGCGAAAAATCGGAGAGCCCTTCGTGCGCATCGCGCGCCGGTAGCCGTCCGGCCTTCGTGCTGATCACGGGGCGTGGTCCGCGCCATTGGGCCAGCGCCCGCCCGAGCAATTTTTCGCCGGCGACGTAGGACGGCGCGGAGTCAAAAGCGCAGACACCTTGCTCCAGTGCATGCAACAGTGTCGCGAGTGACTCGCCCTCGTCCACCGGGCCCCACGCGCCGCCGAGGCCGGCCACCCCCAGTGCGAGCCGGCTGTCGCCCAACCCGCGCTCCGCCAAGATCGGCGCCACCCCAAACTCCGGACGCCGTGTCGGGCGCAACAAAACACCGGGTGCAGTCATGTCACTTCCCCACGCTCCAGCCGCCATCCGCCATCAGCGAGGCACCGGTCACGAGTTCCGCATCATCGCTCGCGAGGTAGTGTGCCGCCGCCGCGATCTCCTCCGGCCGCCCCATCCGGCCGATGAGCTGCGTGGCGCTCATGTCGCGGTAGGCCTTTTCCGGGTCCGCATATTCCTTCAGCCGGTTTTGCACAAAGGGCGTCTCGACGCGGCCGGGGCAGATACAATTGAAACGCACGCCATCCGCCGAGTGGTCGAGCGCAAGCTGCTTCGTGATGCCCACCACGGCAAACTTCGTCGTCACATAGGCGAAGCGGTCACGCACGCCCACCACTCCGCCGATAGAAGCGAGGTTGATGATGCTGCCCTTTTTCCGCGCGAGCATCGCCGGCAGAAACGCCTTGGTGACGTTGAACACGCCGCGCACATTCACCCGGTAGAGTCGGTCGAGGTCGGCCGCGGTAGTCTGCAAAATCGTGCCCACATGGCCGATGCCGGCGTTGTTCACCAGGATATCGAGCGGATCGAAGCGCGCGGCCAACGCCGGCGCGGCGTTCTCATCCGCCACATCCAGCGCCACAAACTCCGCGGTTCCGGCTTGTGCGGTGATGAGCGCCACGGTTTCGCGGCCGCCCTGCTCATCGAGATCGGCGACGATTACCTTTGCGCCCGCGGCGGCGAAGCGCTGCGCAATCGCCCGGCCGATGCCGGAACCGGCACCCGTGACGAGCGCCCGCTTATTGGTGAGATCGAACATGATCGACCAGCTTGGCGGGCGGTTGAGTCCTTGTCGTGAAAAAAATGTTGATCAATTGCCTGTGGGAGCGCGGGCGGCTCGCCCGCATCATAAAAGCGGGCCCGCGGCCCCAGGATCAACCGCTCTGGGATTGCCAAGCTCCACGCATCATCGGAAGAGTTGACCACCCACCCCATGAAAATCATCGCCGTCCACGCCTACACCGTTCACACGCCCGCCAAGGTTTCGTTTGTCTGGCGCAAAGGCCTCCCCGGCAATGATCCGGTGAATCAGGTCACCTGGCTGCGGCTCGTGACCGATGCCGGCATCGAGGGTTGGAGTTGCGCCGTGCGCGGCGCCATCGCCCTCGATCTGATCGAGCGCCGGCTGAAGCCCATGCTGCTCGGCAAAAACCCGTTGCTGAAGGAGCTGCTCTGGCACGAAGTCTGGGAACTCGACCGCATCGAGGAGTTTCCCCTCTACATGATGGGCGTCGTGGACGCAGCGCTCTGGGACATTACCGCCAAGGCGGCGAAGCTGCCGCTCTACCAATTGCTCGGCGGCTACCGCGATTCGATCGAAGCCTACGCCAGCACCGTGACCTACGCGACCACCGCGGAATTTCTCGACGTGGCCGACCAGTGTCTCGCCCGTGGGTTTCGCGCGATCAAACTCCACGCGTGGGGCGACGCCCGCAAAGACGCCGCGCTCTGCCAAGCCCTGCGCAAGCACGTCGGTCCCGACATCGCCCTGATGTATGATGGCTCCGCGGGCTTCGATCCCTACGAGGCACTCTACCTCGGTAAGGCGCTGCAGGACGCGGATTATCTTTGGTATGAGGAACCGATGCGCGAGTTCAGCATCAACGCTTACAAACGACTCTGCGAACAACTCGACATCCCCGTGCTCGCCGCTGAAACCTCCGACGGCTGCCACTACAACGTCGCCGATTTCATTATGCAGGGTGCGGCCGACATGGTGCGCACGAGCTGGTTTTACAAGGGCGGCATCACCGGCGCGCTGCGCGTGGCCCATCTCGCGGATTCATTTCAACTCAGCGCGGAGGTGCACGGTATGGGCGTCGAAAACATCCACCTCTGCCTCGCGATTAAGAACAACCATTACTACGAGCAGTTGGTCATGGGTAACCCGGTGGTCTGCGATCCCCGCATCGGCCCCGACGCGCACGTCCGCGCCCCCGCAGCCCCCGGCCTCGGCTACGACATCGAGCTCAAGACGCTGGAAAAAGTGGCCGTGGCCAAGCTGTGAGCAAGTTTTAGCCGTGCGCTGAGCGCACTCGTGATCCAATCGACGGGCACCGCTTGTGTTTCCGTCGGGACGCATAAGTTAGCGACATGCGGTATCTCCTGCTGGGTTTCTCGCTCATCCTTTATCCCACACTCATGGCCGCCACCAACGCGTTCCCCTCCACCCCGCCAGGCTTCGCCGAAATCAAAACCCTGCCGGCGGGAATTTTGATCAAAGCGAGCGGGCCGGGCTCCTACTTCGACGAATCCAGCCGGCTGTTCGGCCCGCTCTTTCGCTACATCTCGAGTCGCGACATCGCCATGACCACGCCAGTGGAAGCCACCATCAAAAACGCGGAGATGTATTTCTGGATCGCCCCCAGCGAAGCGGCCAAAGTCACGGGCGATGCAGCAGGCGTCGAAGTGATCCGCAAAGCAGAGCGCCGCGTGGCCAGCCTCGGTGCACGTGGCGGTTACACGCAGGCGAACTTTGAGAAAACCCGCGCCGAACTGCTCGTATGGTTGCAGCAGCAGCCCGCTGTCGAAGCGGACGGCGAGGTCTATGCGGTGTATTGGAACAGTCCGTTCACCCCGTGGTTCGTGAAACGCTACGAGGTGCACGTGCCGGTGCGGGCCCGCTGATTTACCGGTAGAATCGGCGAGGAATCTCACCCTAGGTCGCGACCTCGACGAGGCGCACGCGCTTGAGCCATTCCAACCGGCTTTGGAGGGTCCGTCTCCTGACGGACCGTGATCGCTCAGTTCCACCGCGACCACTCGCTCACGCCCGTAGCTACGAGCGTGAGCGAGTGGTCGACCTGAAAACGCGTTAGAGGCAACGCGTTCCACCCTCATAGTTTTCCTTTTACTGTCGCCGCAGAAACCGCACTTCAGTGCGGAGTGTTTCCAGCTCCGCGAGGAGCGGACCGACCAGGCGCAGGCCATCGAGGTCGAGCCCGTGCCGGTGATGCAGTTGCGCGAGGTGGCGCAGCATCCGGAGGGCGTCGTCGTCAAAGGTCCATTCCACTTCGGTGTCGGGCGGCCCTTCCGCCGGAGCGACAAAACCCTGACGGCAAAAAATCGCGATGGTGTGCCGCGAGAATCCCGTCAGCTGCGCGACTTCTTCAATCGCATGAAAGGACGTCACGTAACCGGACGCGGCGGGTTGGGCAGGATCTTCATTCATGACTCGGAGCGGGGGTTGAATTTTGAGGTCGCGGCCAGTTTTTCCCAGAGCGCGCGTTCCTCATCGGTCGGCGCCGGGGGCAGCGCAATCGCGATGACGGCATACAGATCACCCTTGGTGCCATCGCGCTTGGGCAGACCCAGCCCGCGCAAGCGGAGGCGCTGTCCGGTGGCGGTGCCGGGCGGAACTTTCAGTTTAACTTGTTTGCCACCGGGCAACGGCACGGCGACGCCGATCCCGAGCACCGCTTCCCAAGGCGCGAGCTCGAGTTCGTAGAGCAGATCATCGCCCTGCACGGTGTAATCGGGATGCGTGGCCAGCCGCACGCGCAGGTAGAGATCGCCCGACGCGCCTCCGCCCACGCCTTCGCCACCGTGGCCAGCGGTGCGCAAGCGCTGCCCATCGCGCACACCGGGCGGAATCTTCAGCCGAATCGTGCGCGCCGTCGCCTGCCCTGTCGTCGGATCGATCCGCTCCAGCCGGATCATGCGCTCGCCACCTTGCAGCGCCTCTGCCAAAGAGACCATGAGATCGGCCTCCGTGTCGGCACCGGCCTGCGGTCCGCCCATGCCGGGATTTTCCGCATACCCGCCGCCGTGACGCGTGCCGAAAAACTGTTCAAAGAAATCACTGAATCCCGTGGTGCCGCCGAAGTGATACTCGTAGTCTTGTCCGTCCGCCGTCGTCGGTCGCCGCGTGTGGTGGTAACCCCGCTGACCCTGCGCGGCGCCGTCGGGCGGCGGCCCGCCGGCCCCTTCGTAGGCCTGCCAGTTGGCGCCCAGCTGATCGTATTTGCGGCGCTTCTCCGGATCGCTGAGCACCTCGTTGGCCTCGTTGATTTCCTTAAACTTCGCCTCGGACGCGCCTTTGTCCTTCGCCACGTCGGGGTGATAGATCCGCGCGAGTTTCCGATATGCTTTCTTGATCTCATCCGGCGTCGCCTCGCGGGAAACACCGAGCGTGGTGTAGTAGTCTTTGAAATCAACGGGCATGGGAGGGGAAACCTAACTCAGTCATAAATTTACTTGAACCACGAATAGACACGAAGTCACACGAATGAAATACCGGCAGCAGAATATCAGATATTAATTATTGCAGAGCGGTTTGTTCTTGAAAGCCGCGACCCTAGATTAAGCACTCCAGTATTCGGGACGATTCGTGTTCATTCGTGGTTTCTAAATGCATGGAATCCGACTTAGAGCGCGGAGCGGATAAATTGTTCGATGGATGCCGCCGGCATCGCGCCGGGCTGGCGGGTGACTTCACGACCACCGCGGAACACCGCCATCGTGGGAATACTGCGGATACCGTGCTGGGCGCCGAGCGCGGGCAACGCCTCGGTGTTGACCTTGGCCACAATCCACCGACCCGCCCCCGTCCGCGCCACTTTCTCGAACTCGGGCGCGACCATTTTGCACGGACCGCACCACGGCGCCCAGAAATCCACCAACACGGGTAGCGTGCTGTGCTGGGTGAGTGCGGCGAAAACCGCGGCCTCCTCCACTTCAACAGGCACATCCGGCAAGGTCAGCGGTGTCTGACAATCGTGGCAGCGGCCGGGCCAGCCCAGCCGTCCGTAAGCGAGCCGGTTGGCACGACCGCATTGAGGGCAGGTCGTGATGATGCCGCGTTCGTCAAATTGATAAGAGTCGGGTGACATGGGAAAAACTCGTGATCGTTCGCTGCAATCATGCCCGCTAACGCCGCGGCGTCAAACCGGCCACCTGCGGCCTGGCGATGCGCCTGTGCGGCATTCACGGTGACGAGTTTAGCTGAAATGGCCTGCGTGCCCTAGCTAAGCGCAAACGGAAGACCGTTAAGAAAATACTTAGAAGGCCTTCTCCCAGCAAAGTCCTGCGCGTGGAATACGGCCGCACCGACACCGGCCGGGAGTTAACCCGCCAGCATCAAGCAAATCCGCGACCTCGCCGCAGCCACACCCGACGTAGGGCCAATCCTGGGGGTTCAAGCGGCCGCGCCCAAGCCTTACACCACGCCTTGAGCCAGCATGGCGTCGGCCACTTTGACGAAGCCGGCGATATTGGCGCCGTTGACATAATTAACGAAGCCGCCCTTTTCTTCGCCGTATTCGAGGCAGGCATGGTGGATGTTCTTCATGATCGCGTGGAGCCGGTTGTCCACCTCGCCACGGGTCCAAGAAAGGCGCAGCGCATTCTGGCTCATCTCAAGCCCGCTGGTCGCGACTCCGCCGGCGTTGGCGGCCTTGCCCGGCCCATACAGGATGCGCCCGGCAAGGAATACCTCCACCGCCTTGAGATCGGAAGGCATGTTGGCGCCTTCCGCCACGCACTGACAGCCATGCTTCACGAGGGCCTTGGCATCCTCGCCGTTGATCTCGTTCTGGGTCGCACAGGGCAGGGCGATATCGCAGGGGAGATGCCACGGGGTCTTGCCGGCAAAAAACTTAAGGTGATGATGTTTGGCAAACTCCGCGATGCGGCCACGCCGGTTGTTCTTCAGATCCATGACCCACGCGAGTTGCGCGGTGGTGAGGCCCTCGGGGATGTGCACCGTGCCGCCAGAGTCCGACAGCGAAATGACCTTGGCGTCCATCTCGATCGCCTTTTCCGCCGCGTATTGGGAAACGTTGCCCGAACCGGAAATCGTCACGCGCCGGCCGTCGAAGCCCAGCTGCCGGCGCATGAGCATTTCCTGCGCGAAGTAGACGCAACCATAGCCGGTGGCTTCAGGCCGGATCAGACTCCCGCCATACGCGAGGCCCTTGCCGGTGAGCACGGAGGCTGATTCATTGGCCAACCGCTTGTATTGACCGTAAAGAAAACCGATTTCGCGTGCGCCCACTCCGATGTCGCCGGCGGGCACGTCCACCGCGGCGCCGATGTGCCGTTGCAGCTCGGTCATGAACGACTGACAGAACCGCATGACCTCGCCATCACTGCGGCCTTTCGGATCGAAGTCCGATCCGCCCTTGCCACCACCCATCGGCAGCGTGGTCAGCGAATTTTTCAACACCTGCTCAAAGGCGAGAAACTTGAGGATGCCGAGGTTGACGGACGGGTGAAAACGCAGACCACCCTTGTAGGGGCCGATCGCGCTGTTCATCTGCACGCGATAGCCGCGGTTAACGTGCACCGCGCCCAAGTCGTCCACCCACGGCACGCGGAACAGAATCACGCGCTCCGGCTCGACCAGTCGTTCCAGCAGGCCCATTTCCGTGTAATGGGGATTTTTGCGCACGTAGGGCCACAAACTGGTGAGCACTTCCTCCACCGCCTGATGGAATTCAAGCTGGGCGGGATCGCGCTGCCGGATGCGTTGCAAGAAGGAGTCGAGAGCAGATACGTTTTTCAAAGTGAGATCCCGCATTCTCTGTCACCTTACTCCCCGCAAACAATTGGAAATTCAGGCCTAATACATAATTTTTTGACCGCGCTGACACGACCGTTGGCTCAACACCGACCCGGTGCAGGCAACGGATCGCTTAAACCGAGAGGTTGGACCCACCGGTCGCAGGTGACGACCCGCATGTCCCAACGCCCGTCGATGTAATTCGCGGAGGGCGGTTTCGCGCAAGCTTGCATGAACAACAGCCAGCGACCGCCGATTTTGTAAAAGGCCGGCGTGGCCACGTGGTAGAAATGATCCTCACGGTATAATTCGCTCCAGCCGGTCTGCAACAGGGTGTCAGCCGGCAGTTGCCGCCAGCCGCGATCGGGCCGGTCGCTCACCGCGAGCACGGGGCGCCAGCGTGCGCCGCGATTGGGCCCCATTTCCATGCTCAGCACATAGGTGGAGCCGATTTTACTGATCTGGTGCCACTCATAATAAGCGTCGGGCTCGGATTTAAAAATCTGTCCCATGCCCCGCGGATCGGCGGCGTTGAATTGGCGGGTCCAAGTCTTCCCATCGGTCGAGGTGGCGAGGCGGATACCCGGCAAAGTGCCGTCCTTACCGCGGTAGGAGTAATACAAAAACCAATCCCAGCGCGCCGCCGCGGCATCCCACTCGCGCCACACCGCAGCCTGCGAAGCCATTTCCTCATAAAACGGCGCCGCCGCCTCGGGTGCCAGCACCGGTTGAGTGCCGTGGCGTTTGATCGCGTCCACCGTGATGCCGCTGTAGCCGTCCCCACCCGCCGGACAGATCGCAAGCCCGATGCGGTCCTGGATCATATCGACCGTGCCGGAATAGTAAATATAGTAGGCATCCTCCTCGGGCACATAGAGCACGCAATCGAGGCGGATCGAGCCGCGATCCCAACCATCACCGGGCGCAAAGACCGGATTCTCCGCCGCCTCGTGCCAAGTGAACGGATCTGCTGCGTCGGCCCACGCCTTGCCGATCATCGCCACCATGCGATTGGTCTCCGGCACGCCCGAATAAAACATCACGAGCCGGCCGGGTTGCTTCGGGTTCGGCAGGAGGCACGGCTCCTGCACCTGCTGCGATTGCCAGGCGTGACCAGTGCGATTGATGATCAGGGCGGTGCGAGGGGTCTGGGTCATGAAAAGGAGCCGGGGACGATTTAGGTCTCGAGCGCGCGGCCGCCGAGACTCAGGCGTGATCACCCAGCTATTCGCATCCAAGCCGAATCGCAACGTCACCGTGTAACTGCCCGGCCTTTGCCTGCCCAACGCTGTCGCTAGGATTGTTTGGAATCAAGCGCCGGCCTGCTTTCCACCCCGCCGCGAGCCGTGAATCGGCAGCGAAGATGTATCCGGCAACGCCAAGGCGACACGGACCGGCTTTTACCACTCGCCCCGCACCGGCGGGCGGGCATCATCGCTTCTGCTCATGAAACCCCGTAAAACCGCCGACCAGTGGTTCGCAGAATATGGCGAGAGCCACCAACATCCGTCCAACGAATCAATCCACTGGATTTGCGTGCCCGCGATTTTTTTCAGCGTGTTCGGCTTGATCTGGCTGCTGCCCATGCCGGTGATCTTGGCCGAGCATTTCCCGGGTTTTCGCTGGACGCTGCCGGTGGTCATTTTGGCGCTGTTGTTCTATCTCCGGCTGTCACGCCCGCTGGCCTTGGGGCTGTTCTTGTTCATGTTTGCCTGCCAACTGGGCGTCAGTGCACTGGCCCAGCGCGCGCCTTGGCCGGTGTGGCAGATTTGCGTGGGGGTCTTTGTGCTGGCGTGGGTCGGACAGTTCATCGGGCACAAGATCGAGGGCAAGAAACCCTCCTTCCTCAAGGACCTGCAGTTTCTCCTCATCGGCCCCGCGTGGTTGCTGAGCAAAGCCTACCGTGCAGTAGGGCTGAAATATTAGCCTGTTGGGCCGCTCGCGGACTCAATAGCTGAGGCGCAGAACGGCCCGCCCGTCGAAGGCGACGATGTGCACGGTTTCTGTCGTGGCTTCATATTTTCCGCCTTCGACCGAAAGCGCCTTCTGCTCCTGTGGATGCGGCACGCGCAGCTCCACTCCGCGCGGCCGCCGGTCGCCCGGACACTCGATCGTGACCTGCACGTTTTTGCCGTCGGATGAAACCGCCACCGCAAAAGTAAGCGGACCAAAATAACTGCCCGCGTTTTTCACCGCGAGTTGCGCCCCGGCCTTGAGCCAGGCGCGCGGCACCCCGGGGAGCAGCCGCAATGTGTCGCCGTCCTCCAGATAAAGCATCCAGCGCGTCTGCATCAAAAACCACGCCTCCTCGTGTGTCTTGTGCGAGCTGGCCGGAAAAAAGTGTTCGGTGAACGTATAAGTGCCGCGATCCGCCATCGCCGCGACCGTGCCATACCACGCCTGCAAAAACGCCTTCGTCTCGCCGCGTTGCAAATGCAGCCGGGGATGCTGGCTGTAATACGGTTGGCTGAAGGCCACGTTGTCGCGCCGCATCAGTTCACTGTGCGTGTGCAACAGCTCCTTTGCCATCGTTTCCTGCGGCGTGAGCACCTCTTGAAACGCCAGGTAGAGCGGCCCGAGCAGTGAATC
>JAGNQV010000152.1 GCA_017988885.1 Opitutaceae bacterium
ACGTCGGTATCGGCGGTCTCCTCATGCGGGTCGAGCTGGAGAGCCTGGATCGTCTTGGTCGTGAGGATGAGTTTTCGCGTCTTCGTGCTGTCGGCCAGCCAGATTTCGGCGGGGAGGCGCAACTCCACGGTCGAGCCGTCGGTGTAATCCACCTTCAAGATGACGGGCGAGATGAGGCCGCCGAGGTTGCTCAATTCCACGAGGTAGAAATTGCGCTCGGTCTTGAGGAGCGCGGGGTCGATTTCCGCCTTCGCGAGGGCTTTGAGCAGGTCGGCGTATTTTTTTTGATCGCCGGGCAGGACGGTGGCTTCGTCGAAGTCGGTGTAGAAATCTTCCAACTCGGGGTGCGCATCGACATACTTCGGCCGGTCGGCATCGCGCAGTTGGGAGAGAGTGGCGGGCTTCCCGGCTTTTTCCTTTTGGGCGCGCGGCTTTTCGATGGCCGGATCCCGTGTGTCGAGGGTGTAGAGTTGCACCGCATTCAGGGCAACGTCCACGTGGTCGGTGGTGTAGAACCAACCGCGCCAGAACCAATCCAAGTCGATGCCGCTGGCGTCTTCCATGGTGCGGAAGAAGTCGGCGGGGTAGGCGCGTTTAAATTGCCAGCGCTGCGCGTAGGTGCGGAAGGCGTGGTCGAAGAGCGCGCGCCCGAGGACGGTCTCGCGCAGGAGATTCAGGGCGGCAGCGGTCTTGGTGTAGCTGGTAAAGCCGTTTTGGTTGATGGACTCGACGCTGGTCATGATGGGTCTCTGGCCACCGCTTTTCATGCCGGCCACCGCGTCGCGCGGTTCGCCGCGGCGGGAGGGAAAATCCTGACTCCAGGTTTGTTCGGCGAGGTATTCGAGGAAGGAGTTGAGGCCCTCGTCCATCCAGCCCCACTGGCGCTCGTCGGAATTGACGATCATGGGAAAGTAATTGTGGCCGACTTCGTGGATCACGACGCCGATGAGCGCGAACTTGGTCTTCTTGGCGTAAGTGCCGTCGATCTCGGGCCGCGGGGAGTTGAAGCAGATCATCGGATACTCCATGCCGAGGACGGGGCCGTTGACGGATTGCGCGACGGGATACGGGTAGGGGAAGGTGAACTGCGAATAGCTCGTAATCGTATGCACGATGGCGGCGGTGGAATACTTCGACCAGAGCGGCTCGGCTTCGTTGGGGTAAAACGACATGGCCATGACCGGCGGGCGATACCTCAGGTCCTGGATGCCGCCGGTGTGCACCGGGGTCGGCGGATGGGTAAAGCCGGGCACGCCCATCGCGTCCCAGATAAATTTGCGCGAGGAGGCAAAAGCGAAATCGCGGACGTTCTCGGCGTGAAAGACCCACGTCTTCGTGCCGGTGGATTTGCCGGCCTCGGCCTTTTTCGCCTCCTCTGGCGTGACGATGAAGACGGGCGACTGGGCGGCGGCGGCTTGTTGCAGGCGTTCGCGTTGCACCGGCGTGAGCACAGCGGCGGGATTTTGCAGGGCGCCGGTGGCGGAGACGATGTGGTCAGACGGCACGGTGAGGCGCACGAGGTAGTCGCCGAACTCAAGCGTGAATTCGCCGCGGCCGAGATATTGTTTGAGCTGCCAGCCGGTGGTGTCGGTGTAGGCGGCCATGCGGGGGAACCACTGGCCCATCAGATAAAGGTAGTTTTGGTCGCGGGGAAAATACTCCCAACCGCTGCGCACGGAGTAGAGCTTGGCGCTGCCGATCTGGAACGACCACGCGAGGGAGAATTTAGTCTGCGCGCCGGCGGCGAGCGGCACCGGCAGGTCGATACGCATCATCGTCCGCACGACGGTGTGTGGCAGGGGCTGGCCGGTGGCGTCCGTCACCGCGGTGATCTGTAGGTTGCTGGCGTAGGTCTCACGCTGAAGCATGGCATCGAGATGCTGGTAGCTGAGCCGGCTGAACGGATTCGCGCCGGGAGTGGCGCGCGGGTAGGCGGCGATGGCGTGGTTGTCGGAATCGGGCGCGAGAATATTCTGGTCGAGCTGCACCCAGAGGTAACTGAGCGCGTCGGGCGAATGGTTTGAATAGGTGATGGTCGCACGGCCGGTCAGGGTTTGGTGCGCGTCGTCGAGGGTGGCGTCGATGACGTAGTCGGCGCGCTGCTGCCAGTAGGCGTGGCCGGGGGCGCCCGAAGCCGTGCGTTGCGCATTTGGTGTCGGCAGGATTTCCTCCAACTGGCGGAATTTGTCGGGCGCGAGAGGCGAGGTGGCGTAGGGCTGGGCAGCGAGCGGGGTGGCGCAGGCGAGGGCCACACTGGCGAGGAGCAGACTGAGCTTCATGAGGGGAAAAGGCAGAAAGTTGAGCGGAGAGACAGCGACGGGCAACATGCGTCCGCTCATTTGCCGCCATACCAGAAGGCGCGGCGCCAGTTGTGGCGGCGGAGTTTTTCGACGAGCGCGACCGGCATGGCCGGCAAATCACTCACGCCACAATTGGCCTCGGCCTGCGCGACATTGCGGATGCCGGGGATGACCGTCGAGACGGCGGGATGCGCGAGCACCCACTTCAGCGCGGCCTGCGGCAGCGTATAGCCGGTGCCCTCGAGGTCGTGGCGGATTTTTTCCGTGCGCATGACGGCGCGGGAGAGCCGGTCGCCGGAAAAATAATTGTGCCGGAAATCATCGGTGCCGAATTTGGTGTTCACCGTGAACTTGCCGGTGAGCACGCCCTCGTCGAAGGCGACGCGGACGATGATGCCGACGCCGCACTCCTTGGCGGTGTCGAGCAGTTCGGCGGCGGGCTCCTGCTCGAAGAGGTTGTAGATGACCTGCACGCTATCGACCCAGCCTCCGCGCATGAGATCGATGACGCAGTTTTGGTCGTGCTCGGGCGTGGAGACGCCGATGAGGCCGATCTTCCCTTCGTGCTGGAGTTGGCGGAGCAGTTTGAACGGCGTGGGGTGGCGGTTCCATGCGCGCGTCCAGGTGTGCAGCTGGAGCAAGTCGAGCCGGTCGGTGCCAAGGCAGGCGAGCCGCTCGGCGAGATTTTCCCGGAGATAGGTTTCCGGAAACCGATCTTCCGCCCGGTCGTAGGGCGAGGGCGGCCAACTGCCGGCGTTCGGCGGGGTCTTGGTGGCGACGAAGACTTTTTCTTTTTTACCGGCGGCGGCGCGTTCCCGGAGGACCTGCGCGATGAGGCGCTCGCTACGGCCTTCCCCATAGCCGGCGGCGGTGTCGATGAAGTTGCAGCCGAGATCCAGCGCGCGGTGCAGCGCCGCGAGCGAATCGGTGTCAGCCTGTGCACCCCAGGCCCCGCCGATGGCCCAGGCGCCGAAACCAATTTCCGAGCAGTTGAAGCCGTGTTGACCGAAAGGGCGCGTTTGCATGGTTCGGGACTATCGCCAAAACCCGCAAAGACGGAAGCGCGGAATGAGTGTGGTCACGCCTACCCCGACCGCCCGTGATCCGCCGGGCTCAGTTTTTCCGCGTGTAGGTGTCGCCGGCGTAAAGCACGGTCTGGGCGTTTACGATTTCGACGGGACCGAGCTCCTTCATGCGCAAGACCGGTGTGACGCCGTCGCGTAGCGCAAAGGTATAGTTGTCGTTCCACGTTTCGGTGGGGCCGGCGGTCGCATCTGCCTCACCATAAACCAGCGTGCCGTCAGCCCGGATGTCCAAAGTGCAATCGCCACGGAGCGTGGTGTAGCTGCCCAACACCTGCGGGCGCAAGGTCGCGAGCTGAGCCGCCGGGACTTCCGTGTAGGACACGTCGGCGTCAATCGGCGCGGTGCGGATGAACGTAAAATAGACCGAGACGGCGAGCGCGATGAGCGTGACGGCAAACAGCAGGGCCACGAGTTGGGCGCGACGGGGATCGGTGCCGGGCTGGGCGGTGGCCGCAGGCGAATCGTTCGTCGCGCCGCCGGCCGTGGTCTCGCGCTGGTCGAGCCAGTCGGGCACCTCGGCCGCGGACAACTCCATGAAGCTCGCGTTGGGCTGGCCGGCCTCGCGGAGCATCAGCTTGCCCTTTGAGGGTTGCACGGTGAAACGGCCGCGTTTGGCCGTCACGAGCAGGTGCGGGTTGCCGTCGAGCAGCTGCATCGCGTCAATGGCGAGGAGATTTCCCAACAACGCGGTGAACTGTGCGTGGCCCAGCGCACCCAGATCGCGGACGGAATGGCTGGCACCAACGGAGGAAAAATCCTCGGAAAGGTCGCGCGTCGAAACCTGAAAGGGTGTGGCGCCGGCAGGCTCAGCGTTCGATGACATAGTAGGGAGCGTTGCCCGGCCCGAGCAGGAAGTTGCCGGTCTTGAGGTTGCCGTCGTCGATGCGCTGGTCGATGGCTTGCAGGACTTTCTGGTCGGTGATGATTTTTTCCTGGCCTTTGGTGCGCACGCCGATGGCCGCGGTGTAGGTGACGCCCTGGGCTTTTTTGTTGTATTCCCAGTTGTAGAAACCGCCAATGGGCGTGTCGGTGAGCCAGCCGGTTTTGCCGAGCATCTCGGCCATCGCGGGGGGCATTACGTCGGTGCCGGTGTCCTTTGGGTAACCGCCATTCTGCTGGGCGTAGGTCTGAAACGCGGCGCTGAAAACACGGAAATCATTGGCGAGGGCCGAGGCGCGGGCGGCGATGCCGGCCCGTTTGAAGGCGGGCAGGGCCAGCGCTGCGAGCAGACCGATGATGGTAACGACCACCATGACTTCGACCAAGGTAAACGCTCCGAACCGACGCGCCGCGGCGCGGGAAGACGGGCGGGGTGCCGCTGGCTTGCGGGGGTGGACGATCATCGCATTGCGATTCTGCGGTGCACCGGTCTTGGCGCAATCTTTAATCCAGATCGGACGACGGCATGCCTGCGGTTGAATAATTTCGCCATGCGGCCGGCGCCTGCCTTGCTGTGTTCATGCCCCGCGTGGAAGGTCTGCGTTCCCCTTACGACAAAACCCTTGGCGGTCTGCACCATCTCGGCCGGATGCTCGACAAGATCCGCCTGATGCAGGCGGGCCAACTGCCGGAGGATTTTCACCGCAACTACGGGCTTTCGGTCGGGCTCGATGGGCAGCTCTGCGGTTTTCTCAATGTGAAGTTCGAAGACGTCGCGGCCCGGGTGCAGGAAGGCGGCGCCGATGAGGAAGTCGCGGAGTGGGTTTTTGTCCGCGGGCTGCGGCCCAACCGGATGCAGACCCAGGTGTGGAACGAGCACGCGCGCAAGCTGGGCTGGACGATCGCATCACCGCCTATCTGCAAAAGCTCAAACAGGAGTCAGGCATGGGCGAGGTGGTGGCAGAGACCTCGTTTGATCTCATTGAAGTCAGTGACGAGCGCGAGCCACCGGCGATGAAGGGGTGATTTTCTAACCGCGGATGGCGCGGATAAGCCCTGATGCGGACCGGACAATCGCGGAAGCGCGGAGGAGCGGAATTTTTAGCTAAAGCGGTTTACCCAGAACTCTGGCGGATAAAGCCAGCTGTCATTCTGAGCGAAGCGAAGAATCCAGAAAACGTTCCATTGCGGTTGGTGCACTGGATTCTTCGCTTCGCCCGGAATGACAATCAAGTTGGCTGCAGTATTATTTAACCCGTTTTGGGGCGGTAGCCGAACCGTCGCTGGTGCGCCAGCGCTTGGCCGGCAATTTCGTCGCTCCGGGCTTCAGCGATTTACTCCGGCCATTGCAGTGCGGGGGCATTAAAGTGCGTGCCGGACGGGAAGTGCAGATTGAAATGGGTCGCGAGCACGTCGAGCAATTCATCGGGCGAAGCGAGGGTGCGCTGCTCCACGCGGCCATCGGTCCAGCGCGTGGTGAACTCGCGGTTGAAAATCGTGTGGCGCAGGCCGTCGCCAGCGATGGCGGCGGCGAGATTTTGGGTGAAGCGCGAGGCGGGATGCGTCGAAGTCCACCAATTGCCGACCTCGAAATCCACCACCGGCACGGAGTCGAGCGTGAACTGGTAGAGATCAGCCCACTCGCCATCGGAGAGCTGGGTCTGCTGCACGTGCCCGCCGTCGCGTGGCAGGATGCGGCGGGGTTCGTGGGTCGTGGGTTGCGGCTCTGCGGTGTCGAGCCGGAGGGCCGCGGTGAGCGAGGCGGAGCCGAAGCCACCATCGATAAGATAACGTTCGCCGCCGGCCTCCACCATCAGCGCCATATGCGTGAGCGCGGTGATGACTTCCGCCGGCGCCTGCCAGCGCACGCGGGCGATGAGCGGCGTGACCTTGAAGCCGAGGGCCGTGAGCATGGCTTGCAGGAGCAGGTTTTGCTCGAAGCAATAGCCACCGCGTTTTTCGCGGACGAGTTTCTGCTCCACGGATGGCAGGTCGATGCGGATGGGCCGGCCAAGGAGGATGTCGAGATTCTCGAAGGGAAGGGTGTAAACGTGTCGGCGCTGGATGGCCGTGAGCACGGCGGCGGTGGGTTCACGCGGCCCGGTGTAGCCGATGCGGGCAAAATAGGCGTCGAGGTCGGGGACGGCGGACATGGGAGCACACTCACAAACCCGGCGGCGCTTGGCTATCAAAAGGCGCGGTGCTCAATTTATCGCGAAGGACACGAAGGTCGCGAAGGTTCAAACCAAGTCGGTTTCAATCAATTTAACCACGAAGGGACACTAATTCACACGAATGAATCCGACGTCGAAGTCTTGCTCGGGGCCGAGATGGTTGAGAACTCAGTGTCAACTAATAGTTGACATGAGTCTGGGGTGAAACGGCTCAGCGCGAGGCGAGTTAAGGCAAAGGAGCGACGGGCTCAATGCGGGCCGGGGCGCAGGGCCAGCCAGCCGTAGGCGGCGGCGTAGGTGAGGCACTCGGCGATGAGGAGCGTGAAACCCAACCGGAGCCACGGCGAGGTGAGGGTCGGGCGGACGCCGATCCAGGGCAGGATGACCGCGCGGCCGCCCCAGAAGAGCGCCGTCACGCCGCACACGGCGCGGGCCAGCGGGGTGCCGGCCACGAGTGCAGGCGCGAAACAAAGCGAGAGCAGGCCGAGGACGGCAATGGTGCCGCCGATGGAGAAATTCTGCGCCAGCGAGAACCGGCGGTGGATGGGCGGGAGCTTCGCGAGGTTGGCCTCCCAGTCAGGCGGGATGGGCGTGAAACACGCGAGGAGCAGGGTGACGAAGTGCAGCGCACCGGCGAGCTGCACACCAAGAATCCAGAGTGAGTCGGGCATGGATGGGGATTAACCACCCGCTTGCATCCCGCCAAGGCAGGACTTCGAAAGGCAGGGCGAGCACGCAGGCAGCGAAAGGTTTTTTCTGAAAGCCGGTCAAT
>JAGNQV010000019.1 GCA_017988885.1 Opitutaceae bacterium
CGGCGGCGCAGGTTGGACTGGTTGGCGGGAGTCTCGTGCGGAATGAGCCCGTGGAAAATCATCAGGCCGCCCGGGGGCAGCTCGATCGGCACCGCGTCGGCGGGATTAATTTCATCCGTGGTCAGCTCGCAGTCCACGCGGGTCCATTCGTGATGGCGCGGCCCCTTGAGGTGACCGCCGGGGATGACGTGCATGCAACCGTTGGCCACGACGGCGTGATCAAGGGCAATCCACACTCCGCAGACGCCGTCGAAGCGGTTGACTGAAAAATAGGCGAGGTCCTGGTGCCAGGGTTTCTCGGCGCCCCCGCCGGCGGGCTTGCAGAGGGCCATACTGGAATAGGGACGATAATCCTCGCCGAGCACCGCGCCGAGCAAAGCCCGCAGCTTGGGATGCTGGTGCGCGATGTAATCGTAAATCGGCAGCTCCATGTCGTAGGACTGGAACTTGCGAATATTGTCCGCGAGTTCGTCGAGCCGGTCGGGCCGGGCCTCGTAATTGCCTTCAACCTGAAAATGAAAATCGGAAGTGCGGCTCTTGAAGAGCAGACCGCGGCCATTCTTGATGCTTTCCCCGTAGCCGCCGCCCACATGCTCGGTGAGCGTCTCGTTGAACGCATATTTGCGCACGAGTTGGTTGATGCCGTCGGAGGCCTCCTTCACTTCCTGCGGAGTCAGCGCTTCCAGAAAAGCGAGATAGCCGTCTTCGCGATAACGCGCGACCATGTCGGCGTCGGGGCGATCGGGCAGCTTGGGATAAATATTAGGGGCCTTTGTATTCATCGCGCATAGTTTAGCAGGGGCCGCGGTTTTTTTAAATGGACGGATTACGCCTGTTTTTGCACTTATAGAGCATGATGCCATTAACCTTGGCCGAGGTGGCCGCCGCGGGCCGGTTCCAGATTACGCTGCCCGTGGGAATTATCCGCTGTGAGCCGGTTTGGGAGTTCAAGCCATACCGGCTGACGGATTTTCTGTTGTGGTGTGTGCTCGACGGGGTGGGCACGGCTTGGGTCAAGGAACGGGAAATGCCCTTGCGCCCCGGCACCTGCTTGGTGCTCGAACCGGGCTCGGCCCTCACGGCGACCCATGACCCGAAGCGCCGGCTGCGCGTATTTTACCTGCATGCGGATATTTTTGATGCGCAGGGTCGTCCGCTGGATGGGGCGACCCTGGCGCTGCCGCCACTGCCCGTGGTCGTGCATGACCTGACCATCTTCGAGCCGCTGGCCCGGCAGGTGGTCGAAGGTCACGCCGCCGGCACCGACGCAGGTCGCTTGAAAGTCAATTTCGCCCTGCGGCTGGCGTTGTTGCAGATCCACGAGGCGGCGCAAGCCCACGCGACGCGCAGCGATGGCTCGCGGCTCGCGGCCGTGCTGCTCGCGGTGAAGGAAACGCCCGGCCTGGCTTGGCCGGTGCCGGAGCTGGCGGATCGGGCGGGTCTGTCGGTTTCACAAACGGCGCGGCGCATTCGTGAACTGACCGGCCTCAGCCCGCGCGAGTTTGTGATCCGGGCCAGGGTCGAGCGCGCGCGGCGGCTCATGGAGGAGTCGACGATGAGCTTGAAGCAAATCGCCGAGTCACTGGGTTACAGTGACGTCTATTTCTTTCATCGCCAGTTCAAGACCGTGGCGGGCGTGACGCCGGGACGCTGGCGCAGCGACCGCCGAGGCTAGGCGCTGGCGTGGCCTCGAAGCCAGCCAGCCCGCGTCGCGCCCCCGCCAGTTTGTAACGCAATGCGTTACAAACTGACCGACCAAGGCGTGCTAGCGGCGGTGGCGATGAGGGGGAGTTTGTGCGCGGTGGTCGCGCCGGGGATCGCGATCATGATGAAACCGCTTTCGCCTTTCGGGCGGTGGAGTTTACCCGAGAGGGTGCGGGTTTGCGCGTGCCATTTGACGTCGCTCAGTTCGCGGCCGCCGCTTTGGTGGAAGCTCGTGCCGAGTGGCCAAGGGTGTGCGCGCGGCTTGCGCAGCACGAGCAGTTTGACGGCGGGACCGTGGAAGCCGAGGTCGAGAAACCCGGCGGGAGATTCGATAATGGGGTGGCCGAAATCACCGGGATGACGATAAGCCTCAGCGGGTTGCTCGGCGCGCGGGATGGTGCCGAGGAATTGCCCCGACCAAAATTCGTAGGCCCAGAGTTGCGCGGTTTTCGGCAGACCGAGGCGGGTGAACGCCACGCGGAAACGGCGGGCGAGGTTGACGCCGGAGCCTGCTTCGGCCGGCGGTTCGGTCCAGTTGAAAACCGCGACGAGGGTCCACTCGTCCCAATCGGTTGTGACGGGCAGCGACCACACGCAGGCACCCTGCGGATCCGCGGCGCCGCGCGGTGGTTCCAACGGGCTGGCTTTGATCATCGCGAGATAACGCAGCAGGCCGGTGGCCACGGGTTCGAAGAGATCGACGGGCCGGGCGGGCGTGTCATTGGGCGGCAGGGTGGCGAGCAGCACGGCCCAGCGATCCTCGGGCAAGGTGGTTAGATCGTCGCCGAGATCGACGTGTCCCCCGCCCATGAAGGTGACGGTGGCGCGGATGCGGGCCTCTTCCAGTGTGCCCGGCAAGCCGACGACGAGGCACGAGGGTTGCAGGAGCGCCCAGTGGTGTTTGAAGAGATGGCAGGCGTAGGAGGTGTAAACCTCGCGCAGGTGCCGCCAGCCGAGGCCGGTGTTGCCGGTGTCCATGACGACGTAGTTGAGCGAGGCGATGCCGGCGCCGGCGTAGTCGGTGGCCGAGCAGTCGATCATGTGCGTTTTTTCTCCCTGGGAATCGAGGGCGGCCTGGGCGATGCGAAAAGCGGCGCGCACGGCTTCACGGGCGCGGGCATTGACCATTTGCGGATCATGCCGGCCCCGCAGCGCCTGGTCGGCGACCACCCCGGCGAAATCCCACTTCACAAAGCGCACGCCTTTTTCAGCGAGGCGGGTGAAGTTTTCGCGCAGCCATTCCTGTGCGCCGGGATGCGAGACATCGAGGGCGTAGATCGGGCAGAAGGGCGCCCAAAACCAGTTGTAGTTGTTGCGGGGCTGGCCATCGGCTCCCCGCAAGAGCCACTCGGGATGCTCGGTCGCGATGGGATGGGTTTCCGCAATGCAGAGCACGCCGACCCAGACGCCGAGATCAAAGCCGTGGGCGCGCAGTTGCGCGCTCAACCAGCCGAGCCCGCGGGCGAAGCGCTCGTTTTCCTCGAAGAAGCTCGGCACGTTGTCTTTTTCCCAGCCGAGATCGACCTGCACATAGCGCAGGCCGAGTTGGTGCAGGTTGCGCTGGCGGGCGGCGCGGGCGGTCTCGACCACAAGATCATCGGTTACGCGCAGTCGGTAGGGATACCAGCTGCACCAGTTGGCGAAAGGCGCGGGCGGGTCGGGCAGATGGTTGCGGGCCTTGATGCGACGGCCGTGCGCGTCGAGCAACGCGAGCGGATCGCGCCCCGTTGCGATGACGAAGTCGCCGAGCGCGAGCGTCTCGCCGGGATTCAGCACATAATCGCCGCCGTCGAAACCGATCGTGAACTCGCGGAAGGCCGGCACGCGGCCGGTGGGGTTGGACGCCGTCGCCTGCGTTTGGGCGGCGCCGCCATCCACATTGTCCATGCCGCTGAATTCACCGCCGGTCGCGGCAAACATGCGCGCGGTGAACTGCGGCAGCCAGCGATCGATCGTTTCAAAACCGAGCAGCAGCGCGGAGCGGGTCGCGTGATTGTAGAAAACCGTGTGGGTTTGGCTGACGAAGGCGCCCGTGGTCCCGTCCGTCGCCTTGAGGTGATCGCTGCCAGTGAGCATCTGCCGCGGGGTGCGCACCCGGCCCAGATAAGCATTTTGTTCGAGGATGCGGGTATCGGCCGGGGAGGGCCCAAGGCCAAGCCGGCGACTCCCGAAGAGGCGAACGGCGTTGAGCGTGAGGGGCTGGGTTCCGGTATTGCGCAGGGTGCTGGTGAGGCGGAGGCGGGTGGAGCTTTCGCGATCGAGGCGTTGCGTCAGTTCAACGCCGCGCGCGGTCCACCGGAGCGTCGTGCGTTTGGCCTCATCGTGGCCGCCCGCGCAACGCAAGGGCACGGTCTTGGCATTGCAACGCAGGGCAGGCTGGCCGGGCCCGAGGGAAAATCCGCCGGCGCTGAGGGTGAGTTTGCCGGTCTGGAAGGTGACTTGCATGGGGTAAGGGGCGCCGGGTATTTGCGACGGCCCGGCGGCCCGTCCCGACGTTTTACAGCAATACTTCGCGGCCGTCGTTGGCGCGGCTTTCGTTGGCGGCCTCGATGAAACGGATGAGCTCAATGGTCTCCTCGGCTTCGACCGGTGGTTGGCCGGTCCGGCAGAATTCAAGGATGGCCTCGCTGAGGCAGGTGAAGAAGCCCTTGGTCTCAGTCTGCACGTTGACATGGGCGCTGGTCTTTTCGAAGTGCACGAGCCCGTGGTATTCGTAATTGCCGGTGCGGTTGCAATGGACCGAGCCGATGCGGCCGTCGGCCCACACGCCGGTGATGAGATCGAACGTATCGTTGGCGACGCAGCGCACGCTGCGGCAGCCGCGGCCCATGGTGGTGTAGAGCATCTCGATCGGGTGGATGCCATACCAGTAGAAGCCGGGATTGGTGGGCTCGAACGCAGCCGGGCCCTGAAACTGGGCGCCCTTCACAAGGGGCTTGGTCTCGGGTGTAACGACGCGGGTCAAGGCGCCGGTGAAGCGCAGCGACGAGGAGGTGAAGACGGGAACGTTGAATTTTTTCGCGACGTTGAAAATCGCGCGGGCGTCGATGGTCCGGAGCGCGAAGGGTTTGTCCACGAAGACCGGCTTGCCCTTGGCCGCGGCGGCGATGCGCTGGAACTGTTCGAAATGCACGCGGCCATCGAGCGAGGTGTGCAGGATGGCGTCGCTGGCCTCCACCACGGCCTCGATGGAGTCGAGGATCTGCACGCCAAATTTTTCCTGCAGATCCTTGGTGTAGCCGGGCACGCGGCTGAAGCTGGACTCAAGGTCATGCGAACCGCCCGGCCAGGCGGCGACCACTTTGGCACCGGTCATGCGGTGCTTCGCTTCCGGGTTGTTGAATTCATCGCTGAAGACGATGACGTGGGAAGTATCGAGGCCGATGATGCCGAGTTTCAGTTCTTTCGCAGGGGATTTATTCATGGGAGAAATGAGGTAAAGCGCGCCGGTTATGGCGGCGTTGGGTGCACGCTGCCAGTGCGGAATCTGACATCTGGTTGAGGCGGCCGAGGCCGGCAAGCGGTTTGACGCCCTACCGGTAGGTTTGGCGTGCGCTTCAGTGTTCCCATCGCGCGGTCTTCTGTCAGCGTGCAGCCGATCCATGAACGCGACCTCCGGCCAACTTCCCCTGATTCGCCTGCTCGCCACCGGCGGCACCATTGCCGGAGCGCAAAACGCGACCGGGGGCTACGCGGCGGCGGTCATGTCGGGGGATGAGCTGCTGGCGGCCGTGCCCCAGCTGACGACGCTCGCCCGCATCGAGATCGAGCAGGTGGCGCGTATCGGCAGCCAGGACATGGATGAGGCACTGTGGCTGAAACTCGCGGGGCGGGCCCAGGCGGCGCTGGACAGCCCGGCCGTCACCGGGGTCGTCATTACCCATGGCACCGACACGATGGAGGAAACCGCGTATTTCCTGAACCTTGTGCTGAAGACGGACAAACCCGTGGTGCTGGTCGGCGCGATGCGGCCGGCGACCGCCATGAGTCCGGATGGACCGATAAATCTCTACAACGCCGTGGCGGTCGCGGCCGACCCGACGGCGAAACAGCGTGGCGTGCTTGTCGTGGCCAACGACGAGATCCATTTCGCCCGTGAAGTCGCCAAAACCAACACCACGCAAGTTGGCACCTTCAAGTCGCCCAACCGCGGTTTGGCGGGGCTTGTGACGGGGGGGCGACTGCACTTTTTCGGTCCCACGGTGCGCCGGCATACGGCGGCGAGCGAATTTGCGCCCCTCGCGGCGCGGGAGTTGCCGTGGGTCGAGATCATTCACGCACAGGCCGGTTTGCGCCGCGATCTGATCGATGCGGCGGTGCGTGGCGGGGCGCGCGGCTTGGTCATCGCCGGCGTGGGGGCGGGCAATCTTTCCGCGGTCGCCCTGCAGGCCTGTGTCGAGGCGGCCCGGGCCGGCGTCGCCGTGGTGCGCAGCTCGCGCACCGGCGGCGGCGTGGTGGAACGCAATGTCGAAATCAACGACGACGCGCTGGGTTTGATCGTGAGCGAGGAGCTCAACCCGCAAAAGGCGCGCGTGCTGCTGATGCTCGCGCTCACCCACACGAATGCCGCGACCGCGCTGCAGCGTTATTTCCAAGTTTACTGATGAAAGGTTTTAGCGACGAACAACTCGCGGCCGCATGGGCTGAGGAATCACCGCGTTGGAAATTCAACGGGGCCGCCCGTTATCGCGAGCTGCCGCGCGTCTTCGCGCTGCATCTCCTGGCGCTGGCGGCCCATCGTGAACCGGCCCGGCTCGTCGGGGCCGTGACCCTGGCCGAGGCTTTTGCGCAAAAGCTGCATCCGCTGCTGGGCGGATGGCCGGCCGATGATGCCGCGGGCAATACCCGTGAGCCCGAGGCGCAGGGCGGCATCGGCGGTTGGACGCATGCCTCGGCGGCTTGGATTCTTTTGCTCGCGCGGCGGATGCCGCCGGTCTGGGCGCAGCTCGATGCGGGGGAGCGCCGCCGCGCCGATCTCATCATGCACGCGCTGGCGGTGGCGGGCCATTTCACCATGGGCGATGGAAACGACTGCCACGTGCTGCTGGAGGGCGTTTCCACCCACAACAAGGCGTGGAACCTCAACATCGCGGAGGGTTACGTGGATGTGATGCTCGCCGCCGGCGAATATTTCGGCGTGCCGCAGCTCAACGCGTTTTTCGAAAACTTCGACTTTGATGCCTTGGTGGCGGAGCTGCGCACGGCCAACCTGATGAACGTGGTGCGTTGCTGGACGCACCGGCCCGAGATGCGCGACCTGCTCATGCATGGCGGCCGGCATGAAACACCACCGCCAAAGGACGTGCTGGGCCTGGGCGGATTCGTCGGCCGGGCGCTGGGCGTGCGCCGGCCGTTTCGCTTTCAGGGCATGGCACTGGATGACGCGTGGCAGATTTACCTGGACCATGGCTACCGCCTGTTTGGGAAGGCGGGCCGCACGCGCATCATCGCCCGGGAGGGGGAGCACACCTACCTCATGCAGCGCGAAACTCCGGCCGTGGTTTCACCCTGGGAAAGCCGCGTGGGCATGTGCGCGGAGTTTGAAAGCACCGACTGGTATGGCGTGCGCAGCTGTCTGAGCTACGCCTTCGAGGGCGTGATGATCAATATCGGCACGGCGGCTTCGCTGCGGGTGCTCGGCCTCTGGCGCGATGATCCGGCGGGGACAGAATTGGAGCAGCGCATGGCGGTGGGCATGTCCGATCTGCTTTTCAAGGCGCGCGAAGGTTACCGCGGCTGGGCGCACGGCAAGGAGTTTATCCAAGGCATGGCTGACCTGCGCAAGGACGGGGCGGACCACATTTTTGCGATGTGGTCGGGTCTTTTTTCCGAGCCGGCGGTGTGGTAAGAACCAACCATGAACGCGACGTTTCAACTCCCTGTCTGGTTTGACCTCGCCGCGACCTTTGCGTTTGCGCTCACCGGGGCGCTGGCGGCGGTCAAACGCGGCTACGATATCGTGGGTCTGTTGTCGCTCGCCCTCGTGTCGGGCATCGGCGGCGGCTTGATCCGCGACGGCATTTTTTTGCAGCAGAACGGCATCACCCCGCTGCTGACTAATCCGGATTATCTTTACGTGATCGCGGCGGCGGCGGTCATTGGCGTCGTGCTGGGCGAACGGGTGCATCATTTCCAACGACTGATCGCCTTGGTGGATGCGATCGGGCTGGGGGCCTACGCGTGTTTTGGCGTGCAAAAATCCCTGCTGGCGGGATTGCCCGCGCTCGCGGCGGTGCTGGTCGGCGTGGTCAATGCGGTGGGGGGTGGTTTGCTGCGCGACGTGCTGACGCGCGAGGAGCCGTTGGTCTTTCGGCCGGGTCAGTTCTATGTGCTGACGGCGGTGGCCGGGGCGGTGAGCTTCGTCTTCCTTGTGGTGCAATTCGGCTGGCGGCCGACGACGGCGGCGTTGGCCGCCATCGGACTGACCTTTGTGTTCCGCGCGCTGACCATCCTCTTCAACTGGCGGACGGAGGCAGTTTCCACGGTAAGGATATTGCCGAAAGGGCTGTAGAGCGCGATTGGGGTGCCCGCACGAAACCCACGCTGGCCCAAAGACGCGCCAATCTGGTGGCTTGGACTTGGCGGATCGGTGCGGCCGCACGCAAACGGAGCGGGCCGTGGCTTACTTGCGCTCGATCGGCCGGCCGTTTTCGTCCACTTCGATTTCGACGGGCACTTGGATCGTGCGGCCGTCGGCGGTGGTTTCCGTTTTCCAGACGCGCACGACGCGGCGCTCGTTGGTAAAAGTGGCTTTGGTCGCCGCGGTGGCGCCTTCGACGCCTCCGACCACAACGCCGACGACATTGCTGCCGACCGCACCCACGGCGGTGCCGAGGGCATTGCCCACGGCTGGGCCGGGCGCACTCGGGTTGGTGACGCGGGATTCGGTGTTGGTGGCGCAGCCGGTCAAGAGCAGCGCGGACGCGGTGAGAATCAGAGGGTTAAGTTTGGTCAGGTGTTTCACGGTAGGTCGGTGTGACCCGAAGCTGGGAAAAATGTGCCTTCGCCGCAACTCCGAAGCGCTGGCTCAGGGCAGCTCGATCTGCCGCTCGGCCGGCTCCGGGTTTTGCCGGTAGAACAGCGCCGTATGGCCCACGGCACCGACGCACACGCAGCGGCCCTCGTCGGCGATCCGGGCACACAACGCAGTGCGTTCCGCCCGCTCGGCGGCGAGAAAGCGCAGCTTTACCAATTCATGGGCGCGCAGTTGCTTCTGCAGTTCGGTGAAAAACGCCGGCGTCAGCCCGCCCTTGCCGAGTTTGAGCGCCGGATCGAGTTGCTGGCCGAGACTGCGCAGGTGGGTTTTCTGCGCGCCGTTGAGAGGAAAGTCATACATGATAGTGTAGTAGCGACGAGTGAGTAGCGGGTAGCGAGTAGATTTCCCAGATCGGAACTCACACCCCTCCCTGAGAGGCGAATGTATCCACCGGCAATTCCCGCCATTCACCTGCGGGAAGATCGTCGAGCGTAAGGCCGCCAAAGTGCGACCGGTGCAGTGTGAGCACCGTGAAACCCTGGGCGGCAAACATGCGCCGCACTTGGTGATATTTGCCCTCGGTCAAAATCAGCTCGGCTTCGCGCACGGCCACGATGCTCAGCTCCGCCGGCAGGCAGGGCGCTTTTTCGCCGTCGAGCGTCAGGGTGCCGCTGGCGAAGTGCGGGATGAGCTCCGGCGTGAGGTCGCGATCCACCGTGGCGCGATAAATTTTAGGCACCTTGTGCTTGGGCGAGGTCAGCCGGTGCACAAGTTCGGAGCGGTCGGTGAGCAGCAGCAGACCGCTGGTTTCTTTGTCGAGCCGGCCGATGCTGGTGAGCTGCGGATTGCGCTGTTGCCAGCGGGCCGGGAGGAGCGAATACACGTTCGGACCTTCCCGCGCGTCGTGTGAGCAGACGAGGCCGGTGGGCTTGTGCAACAAGAGCAGCAGCTCGCCGGGATGATCGAGTGGTGCGCCGTCCACGTGCACGTCGGCCGCGACGGCTTTTTGGCCAAAATCAGTCACGACCTTGCCGTGCACGGTCACACGGCCGGCCTCCACCCAGCCGCGGGCCTCCCGGCGGCTGCAATAACCCAGGTTGGCGAGAAGTTGGTCGAGCCGGCGCATGACCAAGGGGAAACCATGAAACGCCGGAATGACACGAAAAATCACCGGCGAGGTGGGAGGCGAGTGAAGGTAAGAGCGGCTTTATGCCGCGATGTTTGATGAAATCACGGCGTAAAGCCGCTTCTACAAATGACCATGGCCAAGCCGCGGTGCTTTGCGCCCGGCATTTATTTTTGCCGCCTTTGCAGCTTTCCGGCGTCATGGAACGTATCTTATACCAGCGTCCCTTGGCTTTGGGACGATTCATCCAACCTAAAATCTTATGTTTACCACAGATTGGCGAACGGTCGCTCCGCCCGAAACACAGATGAACACAGAGGGACGGAATTGAATCCGGACCGATCCGTGCGCTCCGTGGTTAAAGTCTGAAAGCTTGGGGCCATGGTATTTTCCACATGAAAGGGAGTCTCCTCTTGTTTGCGGGTCTAGCGTTGGTGGTCTCACTGTTGGCGTGGGTGCGCGCCCCGAATTTTGTGTGGGCTTGGAAACTGGCGATTTTGGTTGGCGAATTCGGCCACTGGCTGGTGTTGCTGCCGCTGGGGCTGGCGGTGCTGGTGGGTTTTGGCCCGGCCGGGGTGGGGCGGTTGGCGACACTGGTTTTATGCGGCGTGGCGATGGCGGGCTTTTTACGCCCGGCGCTCAACGCCTGGTGGCTAGGGCGTAGCATGGGCGACGGAGCGTTTTCTTTCGCCCGGCTCTATTTTCATGAAAAACCACCGGTAGTGGCGGTGCGGACGGAAGTGTTTGTCCGGCCGGACAACCAGGAACTGAAACTGGATTTCTATTCCGCCAAAGCTGCGACGGACAGGCCGGCGGCCTGCATAGTGGTCATCCATGGCGGCGGGTGGGATGGCGGCGATCGCATGCAACTGGCCGAATGGAACCAGCGGCTCGCGGCCCAAGGCTACGCGGTCGCGGCCATCAGCTACCGGCTCGCCCCGCAATTTATCTGGCCCGCCCAGCGCGAGGATGTCGGAGCGGCGATTGACTGGCTGAAGGCGCATGCGGGTGAACTTGGCCTCGATCCCACGCGGTTGATATTACTCGGGCGTTCGGCGGGCGGGCAGATTGCCGCGGCGGTCGGCTATGGCCGGCACGATCCCGCGATCCGTGGAGTCATCGCCCTCTATGCGCCCCACGACATGCCCTTTGCGTGGTCCGTCTCCTCCGAAGATGATGCCCTTAACTCCGTTAAATTGATGCGGCAGTATTTTGGCGGACCGCCCGATACGCCCGAACGCCTGACCCGTTACGAATCAGCCAGCGGGCAGTTGCTGGCGACGAAGGATTCACCACCGACGCTCCTCATCCACGGTGTGGCGGATACGCTGGCTTGGTATCGGCACAGCGATCGGCTGGCGGCACGGCTGCGGGAATTGGGTGTGAGGCACGAGTATTTGCGCCTGCCCTGGGTGACGCATGGGTTTGACTTCAACCCGAACGGCCCCGCCGGCCAGCTGGCCGACCGGGCGCTGACGCGTTTCTTGGCGGAGGTGACCCGATAGGGCGGGGCGCTAGAATTTGCTCGGCATCGGCGGCGGCATTTGGGATGGCTTGGGTTTGCTCCGTAAAATCAATTTCTATGTCACTTTGGGAATATAAGGTCATCACCAGCGGCAAGGGCGGTTTCGCCACCCCGGCGCTCTTGGAAAAATTTCTTAACGATCTCGGCCGCGACGAATGGGAAATCATCCATTATCAGTCTGCGCCGGAAAACGCCCTCTCTTTCAGCGGACTCGCGCGGCGCACAACGCAGCGCGATTGGACGCTGCAGGATGCCGCGGCGGTCGCCGCCAAGGCCGAGGCCGAGAAGCTGCGCAACGAGTTTGAGGCGAAGTTCAAGGCGGCCACGAGCAACGCGCCCGCCGCCGCGCCCGAAGACAAGCCGGCCAATTATCTCGACGAAAAAGTTTCGCCAGATGACGGCTTCCGCAAGCCGATGGATATTTCACGCGATGGCGAGCCCGAGTCGCCCGACGCTGACGAGGAAAAGGATGAGTGGGACCAGTTGGCCGAAGAGGACGAGTTGCCGGTATTTTTCGACGCGCTCAAGCCGCACATGCGCCGCAATCAGCGCGGCCCGGGCATGTCGGCGGGCGTGGATTTTCTAGCGAAGAAGTGGGATTTGTCCGAGGAGGATGTGAAGGGCGCGCTCGTCGAGTGCGGCTTGCAGATTCCCGCCGACGAAAACGCCAAGCCGGTCTATGTCGAATACGACGGCGATATTTTCTGGGTGAACATCAACCGCCGCGGCGAAATCTGGATCAACACGCGCGAAAAGCCGCGGCCGATTTTTCGCGTGGTGCAGGGCACGAAAATTACCCCGGAGGAGCCGGCCGAGAAGGCCGAGGCTGGAAATCGGAAGTCGGAAAGTGCTGAAACTGAGGAAAGCAGCCTGCCTGCGGAGGTTGCGGTTGAACCAAAGCCGGCGCAAAAAAATCAAAAACCCTCTGCCCCGTTGCCGGCCGGACCGGAGTTGCTGGAAAAAGTCCGCCCGCAGATGCGCCGCAACCGGCGTGGTCCCGGCGGCTCGGGCAGCACGAGTTTTCTCGCCCGGGCGTTGCGCACCACCGAAGCCGAATTAATGACTGCTTTCGCCGGGATGGGTTTGCATTTGCCGGAAAAGCCGGGCGACAAGCCGTTGTTTGCCGAGTTTGGCGATGAGCTCTGGTGGCTGAATCGCGACCAGCGCGGCGGGGTGTGGATCAACGGCCGCGAGAAAGCCGTTGGCGAAACCGTGGCCTCGGCCACGGCCGCCGAACCGACGCCGGAAACGGCGCCGGCTGTCGCCCCGGATAAGCCGGAAGCTCCGCAGGCCGAGCCGGTCGCTGCGACTGCATCGACTGCCGCGCCGGACAAGGTGCTGGCCGGGGTGCGGCTGTTGCTCAAGCCGACCAAGACCGGAGCAGTGGCGGGCGAAGTCAGTCGCCTCGCCGAGGCATTAAACAAGCCGGTCGAGGAATTTGTCGCCGCGCTAGCCGCCACCGGACTCAAAGTGCCGGAGAAGGCGCGCGAGAAACCGGTCTTCGTCGAACACGCGGGCGAGATTTTCTGGTTCAACCAAAACGCCAAGGGTCAGCTTTGGCTCAACGCCAAGGCTTCAAAATATGCCGACGGCAAAGAAGGTGGAGACGCCGGAAAACCCGCCAAACGCAGCCGGTCGAAGAAGACCACGGAATAGGCCAACCGGTTACAAGCGCTCCGGCGGCGGCGATTAAAACTCCGCCGTGCCCGGGGTGCGGGCGAACGGGATGACGTCGCGGATGTTGGCGACGCCGGTCACGAACATCAGCATGCGTTCGAAGCCGAGGCCGAAGCCCGCGTGCGGCACCGTGCCGTAGCGGCGCAGGTCGAGATACCACCAGTAGTTTTTCTCGTCCAAATGGTGCAACGCCATGCCGGCGCGGAGTTTTTCCAGCCGCTCCTCGCGCTGGCTGCCGCCGATGATCTCGCCGATGCCGGGCACGAGTAGGTCCATCGCGGCCACCGTCTCGCGGCCCTCGGCGCAGCCATCGGTCTGGCGCATGTAGAACGCCTTGATCGCGCGCGGGTAGTTGTAGACGGTCACCGGGCACTTGAAGTGCTCCTCGGTGAGGTAGCGCTCATGCTCCGACTGAAGATTGTCGCCCCACGCGACCGGATGCTCCCAAGTCTTGCCGGAGTTGCTAAGGATTTCGACCGCCTCGGTGTAGCTGCAACGGACGAACGGCTTGTCCAAGACGAAGTCGAGGCGTGCGAGCAACTCCTTGTCGACGAACTTGGAGAAAAACTCGAGGTCGCCCGCACAGTGCGCGCGGATGTCGCGGATGAGGTATTTCACGAACTCCTCGGCGAGATCCATGTCGCCGTGCAAATCGCAGAACGCGACCTCGGGTTCGATCATCCAAAACTCGGAGGCGTGGCGCGAGGTGTGGGAGTTCTCGGCGCGGAAGGTCGGGCCGAAGGTGTAAACATTGCTCAGTGCACAGGCGAAAATCTCGGCCTCGAGTTGGCCGCTGACGGTGAGGAAGGTTTTTTTGCCGAAGAAATCCTTCGCATGGTCGATCCCTTTGCCGTCCTCGGTCTTCGGCGGATTGGCGAGGTCGAGGGTCGTCACGCGGAACATGTCGCCCGCGCCCTCGGCGTCGCTGGCGGTGACGATGGGCGTGTGGACGTAGTAGAAGCCCTTGTCCTGGAAAAACTGGTGGATGGCGTAGGCCAGCCGGCTGCGCACGCGGAACACGGCGCCAAAGAGATTCGAGCGCGGCCGCAGGTGGGCGATCTCGCGCAGAAATTCCATCGTGTGCCCTTTTTTCTGCAGTGGGTAGGTGGCGTCGGCTTCACCGAGGACGGTGAACTTCTCCGCGACGACTTCCCATTTCTGGCCGCCGCCTTGGGACGCGACGAGCTTGCCGGTCACCTCAACCGAGGCCCCGGTGTTGGCCTTGGTGATGTGGACGTAGTCGGGCAGCGCCGCATCGACGATGACCTGGAGACCCTTGAGGCAGGAGCCGTCGTTGAGTTCGATGAAGGAGAAGGCCTTGGCGTCGCGGCGCGTGCGGACCCAGCCTTGGAGTAGAATGGCGTCGGCGGGTGCAGTGGCGGTGAGGGCGTCTTTGACAAGCGTGCGTTGCATTTGCCCAGCAACGAAGCGGCTGCACGCGCCCGAGGCAAATCAGGAAATGGGAGCGCGGGCCGCTGGCCCGCTGGGAAAAGGATGCGGGCGGGCCGCCCGCGCGCCCAACATTTCCGTTTCAACACCGCCGGATCCATCGCTTCGACTCTCCCTGCTTTCCCTTCCCGGCTCGCTGGGCCTCGCGATCATGGGCGGCGCCGGCATGTTGAGCGTGAGCATTGTGCTACCCGTCATTGGACGATTCTACGATCGCGGCATTGCGGAGCGGTTGGCGGGGCGCACGGCCGCAGCTTTGCCGGCTCCGGAATTCGCCTCGGTGCAGGCGGCGGCGGGGCTGGAAACCCTCGGCCGCATGGCGGTCTTGCCGGCGATTCTCGCCGTGGTGTTTCTCCTGCTCTGGCTGACGCGGAAAAAAGCGGCCGCGGCGGCGGGTTGAAAGGCCGGGATGGTTGCGTTTACGAGGGCGGTTGAGGGCAACAGTCCTCTGCCGGTTCGCAGACTTTTAAGGAAAGCGGCGGCGGCCCGCATCGGGGTTTAGCCCGCGCTGCCGTCTTTGCGTGAATGCAGGCAGATGCGATTGCCGTCGGGATCGGCGATCCAAGCCATCCAGCAGACGCGGGTCTCGGTGGGTGGGATGAGAATTTTCACGCCGTGCTTGCGGCATTTGGCGATGGCGGCGGGCACGTCGTCCACGGCGAGGGCGACACAGGCCGGTCCGCTCCAGTCCCATTCGGGATGCCGCTCGTGCCCGTTGCCGTTGAGGCAGAGAGTGATGGGCTCAGTGTGAAATTCCGACCACCACTCGGTCCATTCCTCGCCTTTCTTGAACCCGAACAGCTTCTGGTAAAACGCGCGGGATTGGCGGATGTCCTTCGTGTTATACATCACGAAGTCGAGCGCGCGGACGGGGATGAGCGCCTTGGTGGATGAGATCGTCGGCTTTTTGCCGGGGCGTTTTTTGGCTTTGGGCATGGGGGGAATCAAAGGACCGTGGAGAGCAGTCCGTAAACCCCGACGCTCAACGCGGCGAGCGAATCGCCGGCGATGAGGCCGCCGCCGGAGAGCGACATTGTGCTCATATCGGCGGGCAGCGCCTCCGCGTCCGCAGCGGATTTGCGGCGCGCACTGAACACATTGAAGAGCGAGCCGAAGACGCCGCCGCCGGTCCACCACAGCACGGTGACGATTTCGACGAAGCCGCCGAAGCTCGAGGCGTAGGGACTGGGCATCACGACGGCATCGAAGAGGAAGTCGGTCGTTTTCCCGGTGGCGCTGGCCTGGCTCCACGCCTGGTAGCGCCGGCTGCGTTTCACGAGCTTGCGGATGACCTCGGTGGCGAGGCCGATGCTGATGCCGAGCCAGAGCGCGGTGATGACATGGGGCTGCGACTCGGTGATGCCGCGCAGGGCGCCGACGAACTTGTAGGTCATCGCACTCTGCCACTGCGACCCCTCGATGCTGTGGCCAAACTGGTCGAGCTTGAGCACGGGATAGGCCTTGAGGAAAACGTTGGCCAGCACGACGGCGAAGATGGCGCCAAAAATAATGCCAATCATCTGGTAGCGGAACTGGGTGACGCGGTTGGTGCCGAGCCGCCAGCCGGTCGAGCGGTCCTGCTGCATGTCGCCGCCCACGCTGCAGGCGATGAGCAGGATGGAAGCGCACATGAGGCCGGTGCCGGCGCTGGTGAGACCCATGGCGGCGAGGATGAACACCGTGAGCACGAACGCGCTTGAGATCGGATTCCAGTCGGAGATGCCGAGGGAGATGCCGTTCACCAGCACGAAAAGAAAACACAGGCCGACGGCCACGAGCAGGAAGCGCAGCGGCTCGCCGATGATCACATGGCCGGCGATAACGACGGCGGCGCCCCAGACGACGGTCCAGAGCACGAGTTTCCAAGTGTTGACGCGCTTCCAGTCCTCGACGGGCTCGACCGGCACCGAGGCTTTGGCGCGGAAACGCTGAAACGCTTCGTGGAGGATGAGGACGATATCGATGAGCGCGGCGCCGAGGATGGTGCCGAGGGCGATGATAAAACCGATTTTCCGGAACGGTTCGCCCGCCTGCAGCCAGCCAATGGTCACGAGATAAGGCTGCACAAAATGACCGATGAGGGCCACGACCAGCGCGGGAACGGCGATGCGCGCGCCGACAATCATCCCGGCGCCGACGGTCGAGGCGGAGAGTCCGGTCGCACCGAGCGCGGCGACCTTGAGCGTGGAGAGGCCGACGCCGTAACCGATGGCCATGCCGCCGCCGAGCTTGGCGACTGAGCGACGGAGGAGACTCGGATCGGTGAGCGCGCGGAGAATGTTGGCGACGGCAAAACCGGACGGAAAAGAAAGCTGCATGCGGTCCACCAGCACGGGCGTGTAGAGCATGCCGATGCCGCCGCCGAACATGCCGATGCAGCCGTAGAACACCGCGAGTTGCCAGCCGGGGATCTCGGGCAAACCCAGCCAATGCCGCGCCTGGATGAGCACCGCCATGCCGCACATGCCCGCCACCGAGGCGGCCATGGTCTGCATATAGTTGGCGCCGTGTTTGCCCTCGGGGCCGTAAGGGAGCGTGACGGCGCTGCCGAGGATGCCGGCGAGCACCTGGCCACCGACAAAGAAGCCGATGGAAAAATTCATGAACGCCGCTGAGATACCGCCGAGCGGTCCGAGGATAAAGATCGCGACGGCCGACAGCATCAGGTGATAGGCCGGCGTGCCGATGGCGGGAAGATACCGTTTCAGTCCCGTAGAGGTGGGGGATTGCATGCGATAGCTTTAAGCAGGACGACCGTGGGCGGTCACGGCAGAAAAATAGGCGGGTAGATACAAAACACGGGTGATCACGGGTGATGGCAGGAGGGCGGCTCAGCTGCACCAGAAACCTGGCGGGCGGGAGTTTAGCGCAACGCGTCTCACTACGGCTGCTGGCGGGCGAGGAAGTGACCGGCGGCATCACCGAAGACACATAGCTCGAAGCGCACGCCGGCGTTATCGTAAACCAAGGTCGTGCCGATGTGCTCGCGTCCGAGGGAGATGACGCCACTGCCCTTGGGCCGGTAGCTTTTCTGAACCTTGCCCGGGCCCAAGATTTGGATGACGTCAGCTTCACTGGAACTCGACCAGACGAGGGTCTTGTCGCCAGCTTTGACGGTGGCGCCCATCACCTCGGTGACGCGACCGGCAGAGTCAAAGCTGACCGCAATGTCATGAACCGCCCAGCGGGCGAAGCGCCGGCCGTAAGTTTCGCGGACATCGCGCGGCTCGCCGAGCCTTTCTTGCACCTCGGCAAAAGTCTGGCCGGGCCGCACGCCGTCGACGGTCCAAGGTTCGTGGCCGGCGTAACGGGTCTGGGTGGGGAATGATGCGTCGGAGGCTGAGCGGTAGCAGGCGGTGAAAACCAGCGCGACGCTGGCCAGCAGAACCGCTGCGAGGCGGGGATAGCTAATACCGGCGCTGCTTGCTTTTGGACTATTCATCAAATCTAAAACCTTGGGTTTAGGCCAATAGCTCGTCTGGTTTGGATTTTTATTGCAAGGCCGCTTGCCGCACGGCGCCGGGATCACCACGTGCGTGGCAAGACGGTGTGGCGACCAGCCTGCGCCGGCCCTACCGCCCAATCTATCACGAGACATTGGTATTTGGTGGAGGGTCGCTTTGCTCGACTCATGGATGAGCACGGAGGCATGGAATTGAATCCGGGCTGATCCGTGCGATCCGTGGTTAAAGTCTGAAAGTTTGGGGCGATGGGTATAAACCCATTTCTGGCTTTGCGCTTTCCGCAGCGTTGGTGCCTTAGTTAGGCGATGCTGGCTGTCACTCATCTGAAAAAAAGCTTCCTCTCACCGGAAGGCGAACGGGTGACAATCGTGCAGGTGCCGCATTTCGCCGTCGCGGCGGGTGAACAGGTGGCCTTGCGGGGCGAAAGTGGTTCGGGCAAGACGACTTTTTTGAATCTGATCGCAGGCATTCTCGCGGCGGATGACGGGCGCGTGACGATTGATGGGGTCGCGATGACGGGACCGGGGGAATCGCGGCGCGACCGCCTGCGTGCGACGAAGCTCGGCTATATTTTTCAGACCTTTAATTTGCTGCAGGGCTACACCGTGCTGGAAAACGTGAGCCTCGGGATGAGTTTTGGGCCGCAGGGTGTGGATCGCGCCCAGGCGCGGGAAATGCTGGAACGCGTGGGGCTGGGGCACCGGCTGGGACATTTTCCCCGGCAGCTCTCGACCGGACAACAGCAGCGCGTGGCGGTGGCGCGGGCGCTGGCCAACCGGCCGAAACTCGTGCTGGCGGACGAACCGACGGGTAATCTCGACCGGCGCAATGCAACCGAGGCACTCGCGCTGATCCGCGAGGTGTGCCGGGAAAATGGCGCGAGCCTGCTGCTGGTGAGTCACGACGAAACCGCTTTGGCGCAGTTTGCCGGCGTGCGGGATTTCGGGGCCATCAACCAAATCCAGCTATGACCCTCGGGTTGATCATCTACCGGTCTCTCCGCCAACACGCGCTCTCGACTGTAATCACGGCGGGCAGCATCGCGCTCGCGTGCGGATTGCTGATGTGCGTCTGGGTGGTCAGGATCGAGTCGCAGGCGGCATTCGCGGCGACCAGCACGAGCTATGATGCAGTGCTGGGCGCACGGGGTTCGAAGCTGCAGCTCGTGCTCAATGCGATTTTTCACCTGGAGGCTTCGCCGGGCAACCTGGAGTGGAGCGACTATACCGCGATCCGGCGGCATCCCGCGGTGAAGCTGGCGCTGCCGATCGCGGTGGGCGACAACCTGCGCGGTTACCGGATCGTCGGCACGTTGCCGGATATTTTTGCGCAGGTGGAATATGCGCCGGGGCGGAAGTTCGCGTTGCAACCGGGAGGCCGGATGTTCTCCGACCAGGGCGACGAGGCGGTGGCCGGCAGCTTTGCGGCGCAAAAATTGGGATTGAAGACTGGCGATACCTTTCACCCGTTTCACGGACTCGTTTACGATGAGAAGAATCAGCACGCAGAAACTTATACGGTTACCGGGGTGTTGGCACCGACGAACACGCCGGCGGACCGGGTGATCTGGATTCCGCTGGAAGGAGTGCAAACCATGACCGGGCATGATCCGCGGGCGGCGACCGAAGTGAGCGCCGTGCTGATCCAGCTCCGTTCACCGGCAGCGGGATTCATGCTGGATCTGATGTATAATAAACAAGGCGACCGGCTGACCTTGGCCTATCCGGTGGGCGCAATCATTGCCGGGCTGTTTCAAAAAATATCCTGGTTCGACCAGGTGCTGGCCTTGGTGGTCTATCTCGTGGCGCTGGTCGCGGCGGCCAGCGTGTTGGCCAGCATTTACAACTCGATGAGTGCGCGCCAACGCGACATCGCGATTCTGCGCGCGTTGGGAGCGCGGCGGCGAACGGTATTCGGGGCGGTGATCGGCGAAGCGGCGTTGATCGGTGCGCTGGGGGCGGTGGCGGGCTTCGCCGTTTATTTCGCGCTGTTGGTCGGCGTGGCAGAGCTCATCCGGGCGCAAACCGGCGTGGTGCTGGATGTGACCGCCGCGCATCATGTGCTCTGGGCGGCGCCGCTGGGCATGATGGCGCTCTGCGCGCTGGGTGGGGTCGTGCCGGCGTTCAAAGCCTATCGCACGCCGGTCGCCGAGACCCTGGCGCCAGTATCGTAGCGCACGCGAAGAGCTTGCCTTCCAGTCAGCAGGCGGGACTTGCCGCGGCCTCCAGGAATGGCGTGCGCAACCGGTTCAGTTAAGCGGTTCCGAGGCGCGTCAGGCGCTCATGTTCATTGCCCGCCGGTGAGAATCAACTGCACCTCGATCCGCAACGTGCCGCGGCGGCCGCGTTGGCGGAGGGTCAAGCGGGGCTGGGTGGCGGCATGTTGCCAGCCGAACTGTTTGACCTCCCAGCGTTCCTCGATCGCCGTGCGGCGCGGGTCCTGCAGCGGCAGTTCCTCGAGCAGGATTTCCACCTCGGGCGGCACGATGAGTTCGGCGCGGGCCCGCCGGCCTTCGATGATGACGCGGCCATCGGCCACGCGCATCGGCAGACGGGTGGTCCAGTGGAAGACGACGCCTTCGCCCTTGGCGACCGCCCATTCATCGGTGATGACCAGTCGGTCAGGCTGAGGTGAGTCCCAAGTGCGCTGCCATTGGGTGAACCAGCCATCCCAGCCCGGGGTGGCATCCATGGTGGCGTGAAACGAAGTCGCATCGCCCTGACCGCGGGGCTTGGCATCCACGCGCAGCGGATTCTGGGGTTGGGGCCGCTCGGCCTCGCACCACGGCGTGAGCATGTTGTGCCGCTGGGCATGTTTCAAGAGGTTGGCGACGGGGTTGGCGTAATCCACGCAACCGAAGTCGAACGCAAAACTGTCGCCGGCGCATTCCAACACAAAGCTGCCCTTGTCCTCGTGCTGATGATCGCCCCCGGCCTTGTTGCCCACGATGAAAAGTTTCACGAGTTCGGGGCCAAGGCGGCGGACCGATGCCATGTAACCGAGATCCTTCATCTCGAGGAAAGGGGCCAGGGCTGGTCCCGCGGCGGGAATTTCGCGGTCGAGACGCAGGATGGCCAGCATGGGGGCAACGCCCGCGCGCTTGAGGGACTTGCGGTAGAGCGTGACCCAATGCGATTGCGGCATGAGCCAGGCGAGAAAAGCGAGGGCTTCGCCAAAAACAAAATTGGCGTCGCCGGTGAGAATCATGTCCTGCCCGTCGTCGGTCGAGAGCAGCATTTCCGCCAACCGGTCGGTGCGGTAGAGCGCGGGTGGCACCAGCCCGCGCATGTCCTGCCCGCGGCCCCGGCTGAAGAGGAGCGCGGAAACGGCGGTTTGTTGGGCGACCCAACTGAAATAGGAGGGACCCTCGACGTAGCCGCCGTCGGGCAGCAATGCATGCACGAGATTTTCCTGAAGATTGGCCCAGGCGATATCCGTGTGGGCCGCGACCCGGGAGGGAGGTTTCGGATGATGCTCGTGCCGGGCGGGCATCGTCTGCTCGAGCAACAACAGGCCGTAAAGCCGGCCGGGCGTGATGCCGCAAAGCTGGTTGGTGTGATACATGTATTCCCACCACCATGAGGCATGGCACATCGCCCCGTGCGCCTCGGTCGCGATGCGCCGCAGAATGAGGTCGCGGCCGAGCGGGGTGAACCATTCGCCGCACAAATCCAGGATGAGGGCGCAATCCCAAGTGACGAGGGATTGCACGAAGGCGCGCTGGTCCCAGTTGGTGCCGCGCATGCAGGCAAAGAAAATATCTTCCCAGTGATCGCAGTGCACGAGGCTGAGGGCGAAGCGCGCGGCGAGGCGGCACAGCGCCTTGTCCTTCGCCAACACACCGGCTTGGGCCGCGAACGGGCCGTGCAGCATGATTTGCTTCCCCATGTCACGCTCGCGCCGGAACATGTTGAAATTCCAGAAATTGGTGAATTCGCCGATGAGCGCCTCGGGTTGCACGGGGCGCGCTTTCTCGGCGAGGAGGCGCAGCTCACGCGTGACCGGGGAGGCGGCAAAATCCTGACGCGCGGCGGCGAGTTCGTCCGCGTTGATCATCAGGCCGTAGGTCGGATTGAAGGTGGGCTCGAATTCCGGCGGCTGGAGGTATTGGTCCCACTGGGCATCGTAACCGGCCCATTGCGCCAGATGGTGGGGCAGGCGTTCGGTGTGTTGCAGCCCGAACCAAAGGAGCCAGCCTGAGCCGGCCGCCGGGTGGGGTTGGCGCACTTCCACGGTGAGCGAGCGGATTTGGCGCGCGCCTTCGAGCTCGAGCCATTCTTCGTGCCGCGTGGCGCCACAAGGCTGGCCGGTGCGCTCGCGCGGGCCGGCGTCGGTCGTGACGGTGAGCCGGATGACGCTGTCTTCGGGCAGATTAAGGCACACGACGAGCCGGTTGTAAGCGGAGCAGTCGAGCGCGGCGAAATTGCGGTGGAGCCGGAGGACAAGGCCGTCGGCGGCAGGTTGCTCCCAATTGAAAGTGGCAAAGGCCCAGCCCTGGCTTATTTTCAAACTGCGCGCGCCGGGGGCGGTGGCGGTCCAGTGGTTGAGCTCTTCCAGCCGGGGATCAAAAAATGGCGCGAACACCGCCTCGGCGCTGTTGATGGGAGTAATACGCATATGCGAAATAACGGGGCGAGTGAGCAGGGGAGAGAGGGGGCAGTCGATGGCGGGCTATGCCTACACGTAGTATGAAGTCCGCCTCGGCAAGGCCTAAGCCGAGGCTGAAAATATCAGCGAAAAGTGTAGTCAGTAAGCAAGGGTGGCGGGAAAAAAAATTGGCTGGCGTGGATGGTTTGCGTTTGGGCGGGCGGTCCTCCACGCGGATTTCTACGGGTAGGATATCGGGCGCATTGTAGGGGTCGGGTTTCAGGCGCATCTGACTGCTGTCGCTCTGCTTTTTGCTTCCTCACCCCAGTTCCTGTCGCTCCTGTTTTTGCACCGGCAGGTTTAGTCTCCAACAAATATGAACCCCCTCCCCCTGCGTTCGGCCAGCGCGTCCGACTGACTGGGCCGATCTGTGCCTCTAAGAAAAAATCCCAGCTAGTTCACATCAGTCCGAAAATTGCCCGCGTCCTTGAACGTCACGCCGGTTCCCACCCTCCGCTATTTTAGTCAGGCAAGCCTGTGTCTAAAAGATACCATACCTCAAACCAATGCATATGAAAAACATACTCCCAGTGTTCCGCGGCCTTGGCCGTGTTGCTCTGTTACTGACCGCCGGTGCGGTCCTCGCGAACGCCCAAACCGTTTCCTCCGACACCAATGAGGCCTCGCCGGTCAAGCTGTCACCGTTCGAGGTGACCGCCGACAAGGATTACGGTTATCGCAAAAGCAGCACCGTCACGACTTCGCGTATTTCGATCCCCGTGGTCAAAAATCCGCAGTCGGTGGAAATCATCTCGGGCGAACTGCTCCGGGACATGTCGGTCGCTCTGCCCAAGGAAGTCTTCCGCTACTCCAGCACCGTCATGGTGGGCGAGGCGGAGGTCGGCCAAGCGGGCATCTTCACCCTGCGCAGCTTCCAGTTGCCGATTTTCTACAATGGGCTGGGTCTCGCCAGTTCGTTCTCTCTCACGCCGATCGTGCCCGTTGATAATATCGACCGGGTTGAAATCGCGAAAGGTCCCGTGGCCCTTTATTTCACGAACTCCACGCCGAACGGTGTCGCCAACTACGTCACCAAGAAGCCCCAGTTCATCAATGCCACCGAGTTCAAGATGATCGTGGGCAGCTATGATTACTCCAAGGCGGTCTTGGATACCCAATATGTCATCAGCAAGGAAAAGGGCATGGCCTTCCGCCTGATCAGTTCCTACCAGAATATGGGCGGCCGGGTGGACGGTCAGGAGCATAACACCCTGACCTTCGTCGATCCTTCCTTCATCTATAAGCCGAACGACAAGTTTTCATTCACGGCCGAATATGCCACCACGAAGCAGAATACGCCCTACGCGACCTTCGAGTGGAACTTGGCGATGAATCCGCAATATTGGACCGACGTTATGAATCCTTCGGCCCAACTGGTGACGTATATGCAGACGGCCTACAGCCTGCCGTCGTCAGCCGCCGCCCTCGCCAAGATCAACGAGCGCTGGGGCTACCCCACGGGCAACCCCAACGGCTCGACCCAAGGTGTGGTGCAGAATAGCTACATGACCAACTGGTCCAACGATATCCTCGGTATGACCGGCACGGCGCCGCGCTACTTCACCACCTCGACCATCGACTGGTGGCGCTTCTCCAATCGTGGCGACAAGTTCCTCTCGAAGGGCCCGGACTCCAACTACGACGGCGGCTCCCAGCTGGCGGATATTTCGATCGATGTGACGCCATTCACCGAGCTCGCGATCCGCTATCATTGGTTGCACATGGTCAACAACACGGCGTTCACCCGCCAGCTGATCCAGCCCACCGCCGGTCTGCGTCCTGACGGCCGCGTGACCGCGATGAACGCCGCGGCGGCCATTTCGTGGACGCCTCACCGCTTCGCCGCGACCGACGCCCAACAGCTCGACGCCTCTTACCAAATTGAGGCTTTGGGCATGAAGCATTTCTTTTCGCTGGGTTATGAGCGCGACCGCTCCTTCGCCACGATCGACAATGTCACCATTGATCTGGCCAAGGCTGCGGCCGGCATCAGTGCCGGTGGCTATGCCCTCACGGGCGCCTCGGCCTACCAGCACTACGATCCATTCGGCGCCACCAAGATGCAGGGGATTTACGCCGTGGTGGCTTCAGGCCCGCGGCAGACCAACCTCTCGATCAGCAACTTCGAGGCGGCCACCGTCAGCTACCGCGGTTCCGCCATGGACGACCGCCTGAACGTGATCGCCGGTTTGCGGCGCTCGAAGCTCATCAACACCGGCCGCACGGATGTCAGTCCCACCTTGGGGGCAATTTTCGAGGTGACCAAGGGTTTCCATGTGTTCGCCTCGGCGAGCGAGATGGTGACTTTCACCAACAATCTCAGCGCCCAGGGCGGCGGCCTGCTGCCTTCGGATAATTCGCACCTGCTGGATAACGTGAACGAAAAGGGCCAGGAGTGGGGCATCAAGACCGACTTCAACGACAACGAGTTCTCCGGCACGATTTCCATGTATCGCGATGAGCGCGATGGTATCGTGCAGGCTGACTTCGCCAAGATCGTGGCCGATCCCCGCAACTTGAGCGGTAGCGCGGCCGATCAAGTCCAGTTCTTCGTGAACGGTGGCGTCGTGCGCGCCGAGGGTGTCGAGATGGACCTGACCTGGACCCCGAGCCGGAACTTCCAGTTGATCACCAACTACGCCTGGCAGTATACGGCGAAAACCGTGAGCAACAAGTCGCTCAACCCGAACACGCCCGGCGCGCTGGCCAATCAAAAGGCCCGCGAGCGTCTGCAGAAGTCACCCGAGCATCGCGCGAACATCATCGGCAAGTATAACTTCACGAGTGGTCCGCTCAAAAACCTGAGCTTCGGCGGTGCCGTGCGCTACACGGATGTTTACAGCCTGCAGGATAATGTCTCCATCGACATTCAGGTGCCTTCCGAAGTGATCATTGATCTGTTTGCCACCTACACCACGAAGATTGCGGACGTCCCCACGGACTTCCAATTCAACGTGATTAACGCGACGAACGAGATCAACGACATCACCCGCAGCAACGGCTTGGAGTTCCGTTTGTCCGCTGGCGTCCGCTTCTGACCTTGGTTCCACCTTCATCGGGGGTGGTTTATTCCGGGCCGCACGAATCGTCGTGCGGCCCTTTTTATTGGGCTTGGGTCAGGGGTGGCCGCACGGTGGCTCGTTCCACCCAGCAACCTTCGACGGAAATCGATCGGGGGTAAACCGGCAGCCCGCGCTCGTTGTGTTCCAGCATGGAAATGACAAAACTGGCGGACGCCTCGCCGAGCAGCCCCATCTGGTTGTCGATGCCGGCGAGATTCTCGGATTGCCCGAAGAGCTGGCCCAGGCAGACGCCCAGATCCTGGGGCACGCGGTAACGCAGCTCTTTGATCCAAGCCAGCATTTCCACCCAATACGCGGTCAGGATTACGCAATCCACGCGCTGGGTCCGCAACCAACGGCTCAGCGTGGCCTTGGTGACCGTCTGGGCGATCAACGGGGTGACGCGGTCCGCTGGCGGCAGCAGGTATTGTTCGGCAAGAAATGTGCCGGGCACGATCCCGAGGCTGCGCTCGAAAATTTCGTAGGGCAGGACCAGGCCAATGCGGCGATAACCGCGCTCCCGCAGTTTTTTTATCGCCAGCCGGATGTTGTAGGCGTGATGGACGCAGACCCGGTGGACACGCAGGCCGGTGATGGAATAGCCGACCGCGACCGGAGAAAAATGCGCCCACTCCAAGTCGGGCATAGGCCCGGGCAGCGGCAACCGCGGCGTCAGGATCAAACCCTGGATGCCGCGGGCCCGCAGCAGGTGGCTCAGGCGTTCGGGCGTCATGCCCGGGGCGTTGAGCTGAAAAGACTCGAGGACGAAACCGCGCTCGCTGGCGTAACGGGTGGCCCCCGCGATAAACTGGTTCTCGGTGGCATTGGTCCTGCCTTCCTCGGGCGAATAGGTCACGATAAACCCGATGACGCCGGCGTGACGTTTGATATTACGGTGCCGGTAGGTGGAGAGTGCGGACAGCATGGCGTCCTGGCGGTAGCCCAGCTCTTGGGCAACGGCGAGGATGCGGGCGGCGGTCGCCGGAGCCACGCGCGGATCGTGGCGCAACGCCAGTCCCACCGTGGTGAAGTGGGCTTTGGCGCGCCGGGCAATGTCCCGCAGGCTGACTCGATTTTCCATTTTGGTGAAGCTGCCCTTAACCCACCAAGGCTCCGGTCTCAGAGGTTGGGGCGCGCACAGTCGGTCGTTCAACCCATCGGCCTTCAAGCAACAAGTGGCGGGGATAAGCCGGCAGGCCGCGTTCGTTATGGCTGATCATGGCGATCACCGCATCCACCGCCGCTTCGCCGAGCGATTGCAACCGCTCATCAATGCCGGCGATGTGGTCCGTTTTCCCGAAGCGGCTGACCATGGCCAGGCCAATGTCATCCGGCACCTTGTAGCCGAGTTCCTGCACCCAGCCGAGAATTTCCAACGGCATGCCGGTGAGGGCGATCGCCTCGATCCGCTCTGCGCGCAGCCACTGGTGCACCCGGGCCTTGGTGATTTCCGCATGGGGCGCAAAGAGCGGAGACACCTGATGGGCGGCCGGTTGGAGGCATTGCTCAGCCATGTAGGCTCCGAGCACGTGGCCCCGGCTGCGTTCATAGAGTTCGCGGGGCAGGATCAGGCCGAC
>JAGNQV010000153.1 GCA_017988885.1 Opitutaceae bacterium
ATACAAGGAGCACGACCCTGCCCGCCACTCCGCCACCGTCGCGAAAGTGCTCGCTTCCGGCAAAACACCGGCGGGCACCCACCGTCCGATCATGGTGGCCGAAATTCTCGCCATCCTCGCACCGCACTCCGGCGAGACCGCGGCGGATTGCACGCTCGGCTACGGCGGGCATGCCCGGGAAATTCTGACGCGCCTGCAGCCCGCCGGCCGCCTCCTTGGCCTCGACGCCGACCCCATCGAGCTGCCGAAGTCGGAGGCCCGCTTGCGCTCGCTGGGCTTTGGCCCGGAGCTTTTCACCGCCCACCACAGCAACTTCGCCGGACTCCCGCAGGTGCTCGCGGCCACCGGCCTGGGCGGCGTCGACCTCATCCTCGCCGATCTCGGCGTCTCCTCGATGCAGCTCGACGATCCGGTCCGCGGGTTCTCCGTGAAACACTCCGGCCCGCTCGACATCCGCATGAATCCGCAACGCGGCCAGCCCGCGTCCGCGCTCCTCGAACGCCTGCGCCCCGCCGATCTCGCCCGCCTGCTGACTGACAATGCCGACGAACCCCACGCCGCCGCACTCGCCCCATTACTCGCGGGCCGCAGCTTTTTCACCACGACCGATCTGGCGCAGGCGGTCCGCGCCGCGCTGCCGCGCCTGGGTGATGCCGCCGCCGCCCAGACGGTGCGCCGCGTCTTCCAAGCGCTGCGGATCGCGGTGAACGACGAGTTTTCGGCGCTCGACACTTTTCTCCGCGCCCTGCCGCAGTGCCTTAACCCCGGCGGCCGCGTGGCCGTGCTGACGTTTCACTCCGGCGAAGATCGCCGGGTGAAAAAATCCTTCGCTGCCGGGCAGCGCGACGGCCACTACGTCGCGATCGCCGACGAAGTCATCCGCGCGTCACCCGCCGAACAGGGCGCAAATCCGCGCTCCGCCTCAGCGAAACTCCGCTGGGCCCGCCGCGTCGGCTGACCGCCCTCACCCGGACCGGCTTGGTCGCACCGCGCCACCCGACGCGGAGTCGTGGCTTGATTTTTGACGGCCGAAATCTCGACGCCGGCCAGATGTCCGCGCTCAGCCACCGCCTTCAGCCAACCTTTATTTCCTTCGCGTGCTCCGCCGTGAAAATGCCTTGGTCCTACCGGTGCTCTTCGTAGGTGATGTCGATCTTGGCGGTGAAGGCTAGTTTCTTGGCGACGCCTTGGAAACGAATGCTGTGCGTGAGCGCGTCGTAAACCCAACCGTTGACCGGATCGGGCTTCACTTCCTGCCCATCCACCAGCACGCGCAGGCTCTTTTTGTAGAGCGTGGCACCCGGCGCGACCGGGTTGAGTGCGACGGCGACAGTGTCGGCGATACGGTCGCCGAGCGCGGCCAGCGGCGCGGAGAAATCGCTCTCGATGTTCAACACCGTGCCGCCGGTGAGCTCAGCCGCCCGCCGGTGCGACACGTTGCGGGGCGCCACCACCGCGTGCATCTCGATTTTGCCGCGCTGGTTGCCCTTCACGATGATGAAGGGGCGCAGCACCCAGAAGTTGATGTAGCTGTCGAGGGTCTGGCGCTGAGCGGGATGGCGCGCGTTGTATTCCTTGAGCAACTCAGGGAGCTTGCCGTTCTCGATCCATTCAGCCGTGCGTGAGCCGTCCGCCCCGGTCTTCCAAGTCGCCATGCGGGTTTCCTCCTCATCCATAAAAAAGACCACGATCGTAGTGGCGTCCGGGCGCAGCAGCGTGTGCTGCTGGTTGGCGTAGCCCGCGACAAAGTTATACACCGCGGTAAAGGCCGTGCGGTTGCTGTCGCCGTTGGTGCCGACTTTCACGAGCTCGGCGAAGATGCCGTCGGGCGTTGACGGCGTCACCCACGGCTGCGGCAGCACCGGGAGCATCACGAGGGTGCCGTTGCTCGCCACCTGCTTGGTGATCTGCTTCGGGCGCTGCTTGCGATCGAGCACCGGTTGGCCCGCGGCATCGAGCTCCACCGCGCGGACCTTCTTGAATTTGCGGCCACCCCCGTTGACGAAATCGGTCGTCAGCACGCCGATGCGGTAGTCGAGCTGGCGCTCGTCGAAGAGCTGCCGGAAGCGCCGGAGATTGGCGGCAATGCGTTCCTGGTGCGCAGCCATCGAGGGTGAATTATTGATGACGAACACGAGATCGACCTGCCGGCTCTTGGAACGATCCACGTTCATGTGCTTCAAATCACGAATGGGCTCGACGGTGACCACGACGACATTTTCCACCCCGAGCCGGGGATTGTTCTCGTCGACCGTGTAATAGTTGAAGCGATCCTCGCCGATGAAGCCGGGATCGGGGGCATAGGTCAGCTGGCCGGTGGCGGCATCGAGCTTGGCCGCCCCGTGCCGGGGCTTGGCCGCGCCGTCCAAGGCATAGACCACCTTCGCGTTGGCGAGGTTGGCGCGGTCGGCCGCCGCCATAAAATCCTCATGGCTGGGGATCTTTTGGGTGACCGGGATATTGGGGTGGGTCTTCAACGCCACCGCTTGTTCGGCCAGGGCGCGCTCCCGGTCCGTGGTGATCACAAACTTTTCGAGGACAATCGGCGCCGCCGGTTTCACCTCGATCATTACTTGGTTTTGAAAAACCAAACCGGAGGTTTCGTTGCGCACCGTGTAGGTGAACGAGTCCTCACCCGTGAAATCCGCCTGCGGTTGGTAGGCGAAATAACCGAAACGCCCACCTTTGTTCTGGAAAAAATCCTCCGCCTCTCCCCCGGCCAGCCCCACCCGCCCGTGCAGGGGCTCAACCGTGATGGCGTAAACGAGGTCGCTGCTCGCATCGGGACTGATGAGTTCCTGGGCGACGACGAGCTGACCGTGCACGCCCGTGCCCTCGGTCACCAGTTTCATGGGGATCGTCGAAACGATCATCTCCGCCGCATCCGGTGCCGGCGGGCTATCGGCGAAGACCGGCAGCCCCGCCAGAAGAAATGCGAGGCCAAGCCGGCACAGCGAGGTGGAGAGATTGGCTTTGAGATTCATGCGATAAAGACGACGTCGACCTTAGTGTCTGTCAACCGAGGTCAGGTTCCACTTCATCGCAACCTATCGAGCTTTCAGCCAACCCCAGTTACCTTCGCCCTTTTCGACCTACGCGAGCACGAATACACCCGTGCGGATTACTTCCTCATGGCGATGCCCATGCAGCCGGTCGGTGATTCGGCGCGCCTCGCCCGTCTCGCCATTCAGCAGAATGTGATTGGGAAAACGACTGTGCGGATTGGAGCCGGGATTGAACACCGAGGTCGAGCCCAGCGTATCGTGCCACTTTTCCGGTTCATGCACATGGCCGCTAAATATATAGGCGGGAGATTGGCAGGTCACCGCTGCCGTGAGGTCCGGATCACCCCGGTCCACCCCGGCCAGCGTGCGGGCAACCGCGGTGCCAGCCGGCGGGGTGTGCACAATCCAGCAATCAGCCACCGCGCTGCGTGGGCGTTGCGTGCAGGCAATCGGCGCCAAACTCAAGCCATGGTGGTTCAAGGTGGAACCGTCCGGATATACGGGCGGCGTCGCCAAGTCGCGCAGCCAATACGCGGGCTGCCAGCGATAACGCGCCGGGTCCCACTGCAAATCGTGATTGCCACTGCTCACCACGACCGGCACCGGGCTGGCGCGCAGCCAATCACCCACCCAGTCAATCTGGGGGGTGGCATGCGGCAATCGCTGGTCGAGCAGGTCGCCGCTGATGAGCAGCGCATCATGCGCCGGAGCACCGTCGCGCAGCCAGTGAAACCAAGGCTGACGGAAATGAAGATCAGTCACGTGTAACAAAATCATGGCAGGAACAATTTTTAGAAATGCAGGAAACCTTCCGGCGCGGTTTGCTAGAAACCGGCCGCGTTAAATTTCCGTCGCGTGGGTCGGCGACGGAACCGGAAACTTTGGACAACCCGTGAGTCGCGGAGCGCAGCTGGGCCGCGCCTTTCCGCCGACGCCGGGTTTTTAATTCCGGCCGCGTTGCACTGCCCTGCCCGCCCCGGTGTTACTCCGGGGAACTACATCATCGAAGATCAATGACGGTGGCATGGGATGTTCGGTGGGTTAAAACCAAACCCGGGTTAGCTGCCGGCCTGCGGTGACTCGACCTTGCGGATCAACAGCTGGCGCATGCCGCCCGGCGTGCGCCAGGCAAACGTGTCTCCCTCGGCAAAACCGATGATGGCCATGCCGATGGGTGCCAGAATCGAGAGCCGGCCGGCGGCGGCGTCCGCGTGCTCGGGATAAACCAAAGTATAGGTGTCCACCTCGCCGCTTTCACGGTCTTCGATTTCCACCCGCGCGCCCATGACCACCACGGAACGCGGCATGACTTCGGCCGGCAGCACATCGGCCCGCTCCAGTTCATTGCGGAGCGGCTGCAGCGATTCGCGCAGACGCGGCTGCGATTGCACGACCAGGTCCATTAGCATGCGCAGGCGCTGGTGATCGGCCGATGAGATGCGAAGGGCGGGAAGAGTAGTAGTGGTGGTGGTGTTCATGATATTAAGTGAGCTGAGGTTTGGGGGTTGGATGGGTTTAGGGTTCGGGGTTCAGACAAGAAAAGTCCGTGACTGGCGGAGGGGGACCGGAATTTCCGGCAGGTCGGGCGTGGCCGGTAGATCGGCACCACGCACGCAACACCGCGCGGTCGCCGGTAATTTCAGGGGCGACCGCTCAGGTGAGCACTTGCGGGCTCGGCAGCATTAAATGCAGCGGCTTCATGCGATGAACCGTGCGCACAAAAAAAGGAAGCGCAAGGACGAAGTGGCCGTGAAAAAGCCTTTAGGCGGGATCCGGTGCCTCCAGCTTTTTGGCCGCCGCCCTCTCCGCCACTTTTTCCTGCGCTTTCTTCACGCTCTCCATGCTGCGCATCCGCAGCGCTTCGTAGATCGGCGTGTTGCCGAGCGCCTCGGCCACACCGTAGGCGGCCAGGCAGCTCACCAAAAGCGGCAGCATGAAACTGTATTGGCCGGTGAGTTCGATGAGCAAAATGATGCCCGTCAGCGGCGCCCGCACGATGGCGGTGAACAGCGCGCCCATGCCCAGCACACAGAAGACCGCGGGCGTCACCGTATGGCTGCTGTCGAACAACCCGTGCACGCCCGCGCCGAACCACAGTCCGCCCAACGCACCGAGCACGAGCAGCGGCGCAAAAATACCGCCCGCCGCACCGGAACCGTAACTCACCATCGTCAGCGAAAAACGGGCGAGCATGTAGAGTGGCAGCAACGACAGCGCGATGCCGCCCGCGAGCGCATCCTTCACCAACGGGCCGCCCGAACCGGCCAGACCCGGCACCACCCAGCCGACGAAACCCACGAAAAGCCCCACCGTGGCCCCCACGGTAAACGCCGGCCACCGCATCAGCCGGTCGCGCAAATCAATCGTCGCCAGCAGTCCGCGGTTGAACAACACGCCCGCGCCGCCGGCCACGACGCCCAGCAGCGCCGCCCAGGGCAGCGTCTCGACGCCCGGCGACGAGATACCCGTCAAATGGAATACCGGCAGCTCACCCATGATCAGCCGTGACGAGATATCGCCCGAGACTGAAGCGAGAAAGGCCGCGACAAACATCACCGGGGTGAAATTGCCGTGCAGCTCCTCCAGCACAAAAATCAGGCCCGATAGCGGGGCATTGAATGCCGCCGCGAGTCCTGCGCCCGCGCCCGCGCTGATCAGCGCGCGCCGCTCGCCCTCGCCTTGCCGGACCTTGAACAGATCCGACACCGCATGGCCAATCGCACTGCCCATCTGCACCGTCGGACCCTCGCGCCCGAGCGCAAACCCGCTGCCGGTCGAAAGCACTCCGCCAATGAATTTCACCGGCAGCAGCCGTTTCCATTCCGGTTCGGCCTCGCGCAATAAAATCGCTTTCAAGCGCGGGATACCGCTGCCCGAGGCATGCGGAGCGAAACGCCGCACAAGCCAGACGCCCAAGCCGCCCCCCACCGCACCAATGGCCAGCGCCATGGGGAGGCCCCAGCCCGGCGGAGTCCGGGCGATCGCCCAGACCCGCAGGTTTTCCGCGCCCTCGAGGGACAGCCGGAACAACGAGGCCAGCACACCCGCGATGGCTCCGACCACGATGGCCTTGACCACGATGTGGCGGCGCTGCACTTCCCCGCCCGCGAGGCCGGAGGTATTGTCGGTGGACGGATGCACGCCTTATTCAACCGGCCGTGCCCCACCTCACTCAAGGGAAAATATTCTTCAGTCCAGCGCCCGCTTGGACGCGCGGGCCACTGGCCCGCTTTCAATCCTTTGCGGGCGGGCCGCCCGCGCTCCCGGGAAAACCAAGATCTTCACCCGGTCCACATCAGTTCACTTCATCACGAGCGCATCGTCCTTGACGGAGAACTTTACTTCGCGGCCCTCGGCGATTTCGCCGCTGATGAGCGCCCGCGCTAGCTTCGTCTCGATATTGCGTTGCAGGAAGCGTTTCAGCGGCCGCGCACCGAAGACCGGGTCGTAACCCTTCTCCGCCGCCCACTCCTTCGCCTTCTGGTCGAGCACCACCGTCACGCGGCGGTCGAACAGGCGCTTGTTCAAGTCCACGAGCAGCAGGTCCACGATGGTCTCGATTTCCTCGAGCGTGAGCGGCTTGAACAGGATCGTCTCATCGATGCGGTTGAGAAACTCCGGCCGGAACGCCTTGCGCAGCTCCGCCATCACGCTTTCCCGCACACTTTCCGGGATCACATCGCTGCTCACGCCTTCCAAGAGGAAACGCGAACCGAGGTTCGAAGTCATGATGATGATGGTGTTCTTGAAATCCACCGTGCGGCCCTGGCTGTCGGTGATGCGGCCGTCGTCGAGCACCTGCAGCAGGACGTTGAACACATCCGGATGCGCCTTCTCAATCTCGTCGAACAGGATCACGGCATAGGGTTTGCGGCGCACCGCTTCGGTGAGCTGACCGCCCTCGTCGTAGCCGACGTAGCCCGGCGGCGCGCCGATGAGACGCGAGACGCTGTGCTTCTCCATGTATTCCGACATGTCGATGCGCACCATCGCGGCCTCGGTGTCGAACAAGGTTTCGGCGAGGGTCTTCGCGAGCTCGGTTTTGCCCACGCCCGTGGGCCCGAGAAACAGGAAACTGCCCACCGGCCGGCGCGGATCCTTGATGCCGCTGCGCGCGCGGAGGATGGCCTCCGTGACGAGCGTCACCGCTTCGTCCTGACCGATGACGCGTTCATGCAACACG
>JAGNQV010000154.1 GCA_017988885.1 Opitutaceae bacterium
GCGTGCGGCGCGCTGCGCGGCTGCTACACCTGATGCGTCCGGCATGAAGGTCTCGTTTATCATTCCTCTTTTCAACTGCCTGCCGCTGACGCAGGCCATGTTGGCAAGCCTGCGCCAAACCCTGCCGCCCGGCCTCGACCATGAGATCATATTCGTGGACGACGGCAGCACCGATGGCACCGGCGCATGGTTGCACGCCCTGCCGCCCCACTGCCGTGCGCTGCGCAATGAACGCAACCTCGGGTTTGCCAAGTCCTGCAACCGCGGCGCCGCGTCCGCCGCCGGCGAGTTTCTCGTCTTCCTCAATAATGATCTGGAGTTTCACCCGCGCTGGCTGGAACCGATGCTGGCGGCCTTCGACCGCGTGCCCCGTGCGGGCCTCGTCGGCAATGTGCAGTTGGTCTTTTCCACCGGTGCCGTCGATCACACGGGCATTTATTTCACGCATCAAGGCAAGCCCGCGCATTGCACGGTGCGGCCTTGGTTCTCTCCGACCGGCCTTCGAAGGACCGCTGCCCTGACCGGCGCGTGCTTCGCGATCCGCGCCGCGACTTGGCGGCAGCTGGGCGGATTCGATGAAGGCTATGTGAACGGCTGCGAGGATGTGGATCTCTGTCTGCGCAGCCGCGCGGCGGGGTTTTCCTGCCACGTCGCCCTGCACAGTGTGGTCAAACACCACATCAGCCAGTCAGCCGGCCGCAAACTCCGCGACGAACAGAACACCGCGCGGCTCGTCGAGCGCTGGGCGGATACCATCGCCGCACTCGCCGCGCCGGCTTGGAGCCGCTGGCAAATCAGCACCCATGCCCAGCACTCGCATAGGTTCGATTACCCGCTGGTCTGTGCCGCGCTCGCCCATGTGCTCTTGCGCGGCCGCCCCCCCCGGTTGGTGCGCACCGGGGTTGCCGCCGCCATGCAGCAAGAGCGCCAGCGCTGGCACGCACTGCTCAACGGCATCCCGGCCCCCAGCAAGCCCAGCCCGGCCGCACCGATCTAAGGCGAATCCGTCCGCTCGACCGAGCGCACGACGGACTGCGGCCGGCCATTCACCGTCAGGAACATCCGGCCAAGGTATTCCCCGATCAGGCCGAGCATCACCAGTTGCGTGCCGGAAAAGATCAGGAGCGCGCCCATCAGCGAGCCCCAGCCATAGCTGGGCCCCCGGCCCTGCCACCAGAGGTAAAACACGACCAAAAGACCGACCAATCCCACTCCACCCATGATCAGCCCGAGCAAAGTCGTCAGCCGCAGCGGCATCACGGAAAAATTCACAAACGTGCTCAACCACAACCGCAAGAGCCGGCGCAACGTATAGCCACTCTGGCCGGCACTGCGCCCGGCGTGCTGCACCTCAAGCGCGGTGATATTCTGCGTAATCTGCAACAGCAGCCCGTCAATATAGGGATAAGGACTCGCGTGCACCGCGACCGCTTTGGCCGCAAATGCACTTACACAGCGGAAGCTCGAGAGGTAGAATCCCTTTGGCTTGTCGAGCACCCAGTCGGTTATGCGATTGGTGAACCAGCTGCCCAGGTTGCGGAACGCCGAATGCCGCTTTTGCCCATAGTGGCCATAGACCACATCCCAGCCCTGCTGCTTCCCATGCCGCCAGAGCTTCACGGCCTCAGCTGGCGGATTCTGGCCGTCGTCGTCGAGGTTCACCACATAAGCCCCGCGGGCGTGCCGGTAACCGGTCAGCACGGCATTGTGCTCGCCGAAATTACGCGCGTGGTTGACGAAGATAATGGGAATGCGTGCGCCACGCAGCAGGGTGCGGCAGAGTTCGGCCGTGCCATCGCGGCTGCCGTCATTCACCAGCACGATTTCGTGTCCGCCCTCGATCGTGAGGCATTCAATCTCGTGCACCAAGGGACCGATCGTTTCCGCACTGTTGTAGAGCGGAATCACAAAGCTGAGCGCAGGTTGGGCGGCGTTCATGAGGTCGCCCAACGCAAGATTTCAGTGCAAATCCTGTCAACGTCAGCGACCGTGATGCCGGGATGCACCGGCAAACAAAGCACCTCGCGGCAGGCCTTCTCGGTTACAGGCAGTTGGCAGCCGGCATCCGCATAGGCTCGCTGACGGTGCAGCGGGACGGGATACAGCACACCGCAATTGATGTCGCTCTTGGCCAGATGACCGCTCAGCGCCTCCCGCCGCGCCGTGCGCACGGTGAATTGATGCCAAGCTGAACCGGCCACCGCCGCCAGCGCCGGCAGCTGCAAGCCACTCGCGCCGAGCTTTTCAAGATAGCGCGCCGCCAATGCGCGCCGCTGACTGTTTTCACCTTCGAGATACTTTAGCTTTACCCTGAGCACCGCCGCCTGGATTTCATCGAGCCGGCTGTTGCGGCCGGGGATTTCGCTGACGTAACGCTGCCGCCAGCCGTATTGCCGCAACAGCCGCATCTGTGCGGCCAGCGCGGGATCGCGCGTGTAAACCCCGCCCCCATCCCCCAACGCACCGAGATTCTTGGTGGGGTAAAAACTATAAGCGGCGGCATCGCCCCAGGTTCCGGCCTTGCGTCCGGCGATCTGCGCGCCATGCGCCTGCGCACAATCCTCCAAAACCCTGGCCCCATGCCGGCGGGCCACCTCGACAATCGCGGGCATGTCCGCCGGGGTTCCGTAAAGATGCACCGGCACGACCACCTTGATTGCGCCGCCCTGCTGGGCCAAGACCTGCTCTAGCGCCGCGGGCGACATCAACAGGGTCGCTTCGTCAATTTCCACGAAAACCAGCCGTGCCCCGGTCTGCTCAATTGCCGCGGCCGTCGCCGAGACCGTATTGGCGACCGTCGCCACCTTATCACCGGGTTTCACGCCCATGGCCCGCAAAGCCAGCTCCAAGGCATCCGTGCCGTTGGCCGCGGACACCACTTCGCCACCGCCATGATACGCGGCAAATTCCTGCTCAAAGGCCGCCACTTCCGACCCCAGAATATAATGTCCGCTCTCCAGCACACGTTCGATGGCGGCATGGATTTCCGCACGATGCGCGAGATAACCCGACTTGGGATCGGCGGTGAACAGCGGTTGGTCAGACATAATGCGACAATTCCTTCCGGTAAAAGGCCACCGTGCGCGCCAGCGCCGTGCGCAAATCCACTCGCGGCCGCCAACCCAGTTTCCGTGTGATCAAACTGTAATCCGCGTAGAAATTTCCAATATCGATCATTTTCCGTTCCTTCGGAAATTGCTTCACGGAAAATTTTCCGCCGCCGTTTACGTCCACCAGCAATGCGGCCAGCTCTTTTAATGTCACCGGCGGCGGTCCGCCGAGATTGAAAGCCTCGCCCTCGGCTTCCGGCCGGGCCGCCGCCAGCAGGAAAGCCTCCACAGCATCATCCACGTAGGTAAAATCGCGCAACTGCTCGCCGCCCCAGACTTCGAAGGCCTTGCCCTCGAGCATGCGCCGGATCCAGATGCCCACAAAGGTCTGCCGGGCATCCTTCACCCGCATGCGCGGACCGATGGTGTTCGTCAGCCGCAGGGCCGTGCTTCGAATCCCATGCACCCGGTTGTAGAGCAGATGGAAGGACTCGCCGGCGATCTTGTTGATGCCATTGACGTCCACCGGGCGCAACGGGTGGGTTTCATTCACCGGCAGCCCGTCCGGCCGGCCATAAATCTGCCGGGTGCTCGCAAACACAATGCGGATGCCGGGATTGTGCGTGCGGCAGGCCTCCAGAATTGAGAGTTGCGCCCGACAGTTGATCTCCAAGTCCGTCTGCGGGTCGGTCATCGAGTCCATGTGGCTGGTTTGACCCGCCAGATTAAACAGGAAATCCTGCCCGCGCACAAATTGCGGCATACTGTGCCGATCCCGCACGTCCGCGATGTTGACGTGGAGATTGCGTTTCACGCCGGCCAAATTGCGGACATTGCCGCCATACTCCGGAATGAGACAGTCAACGACCGTCACCTTGGCCCCCAGTTTCACCAATGCCCGGGCCAGATTGGACCCGATAAAACCCAGTCCACCGGTGATCAGCACCTGTTTGCCGGCGTAGTGGTCGCGAAAGGAGGGTCTGGCTTGCATGGCAACTAGGTATCTCGGGCAAAGTGTTTCAGAAATCGAGCCCCATCAGTTCATCATCGGGCCGCACATCGACGACGATGGAATAGGCCGCAAACCCCAGCAGGCGCCGATCGCTCTCATTGGCCCGGGTCGGCGGCAGGTTGGAGCGCAAACGCACCGTCACCTTGCCCGGCGGAATGTAAATAGCCGGCACCGAGACAGGCTGCAATTCAGTCCCGAGTCGCACGGTGCGGAGCCGGGCGTGCCCAATCCATATTTGCAGATCGCGGGCGATCAAACTGCGCGCCGTAAATCTCAAGGCCACCTTCAGTGGCCGGTCTTGCGGGTTCTCCAATTCCAACGTGGCATCGCCCTGGCTCCAGTTCCACAAAGTCGTCTGGCGGCCGCGCAATCGCTCGGTGCCATACCAGCCTTCACCCAGTCGGGCCCGCAAGAAATAGGGACTGCTGGTCCGCACCAGCGAGAATCGTGGGTTGACCACCAGCGTATCGGCACCGGGCGCTTTGACCTGGAGCATGCCGCCGTTGAAATCCCACTCTCCTTTCAACGCCGTGTTCAGCCTTCCTTCATAGGTATGCGATTCGAAATATTGCGCTTTCCGCAGGGTCAGCGCATTCGCCCACAGCCGCGCCCAAAAATCAGGCACGATCATGTTCATGGAGTGCACTTGATCGAGCGTCTCCACTTCACTCACGGCCTGCAGTTCCTTGTCCACCACCAGTTGCGTGGCCTCCATCCGGTTGGAGAGCAGATACGCGGCACGTAAATTGAGCACCGTCACCATGATGATCATGCTGACCACCAAACCCCGCCGCCATGAGCTGCGCGCGTTCAACCAAGTCAGCCAATGACAGAAAGCGATCAGCAAGACCGGATAAAACACCGAAAACAGTTTGTAGGCATCATAGCTGGCGTTGTTGTTCAGCCGGAAACCGCGCCACTGCAAATAAGCGTAGCCCAGCATCACCGGCACAAAAAACGCGGTGACCTGCCATGCCCTGCGACCGCGTTTAAGCACCGAGAAAAACAACGCGGCGGCGAGCATGAGCAGCGTCGCAGCGCTTAAACCCCAAGCCAAAGGGCCCTGAAATTCCCCCAACGGTCGCTGCCCACTTCCGTCAATCATGCCCAGCCACCCCTCCGGCATGAGCAGCGGAATTTTCCAGCCAAAATTATACTGCTGAAAAAGCGCGAATCGCTCCACCAAGCCGGCGGCACGTTCGTAGAAAAACAACGCGCTGCATCCCAGCGGCACTAACAGCCAGCAGGCCCAGTGCACCAGTTTGCCAAATTTCCGCCGCGACAACGCCCAACCACCGACACAGCCCGCCGCCGGCACCAGGCACACGATCACAATAAAATTATACGCGCCCCAGATCAGACCAAACGCCACCATGAGCAGCCCCGCATAAGCTGCGCTCCGCCGCCACACGGCCGGCTCTTTCCACAGGGCAATCGCCACCCACGTCAGCAATGCGATGGCCTGGGCGGCGAGGATTTGCCCGGGCGCCACATGATACACGGCATACCAAGTGATCGGACTGATCCCGTAAATAAACGTCAGCCATGTGCTCGCGCTCGGGCCCAGTCCGGCCGTCGAGCGCGCGAGCCAATACACCATGGGCAGAACCAAAATCAAAAACACGACCGTGATGAGTCCGGTGATTTGGTGCGGTTGTAGACCAAAGATAGTGCCGTTGAAGGCGATCAAGGCCGAGGGCGTAAAATGATTCAAGCGCAGCCAGAAATCGTAAAAATTATCCGCCGAAGCCACCTGCACCACCTCGGTCAGCCCCATAAACCCGCTGCGATCATTGCTCGAAAATTCCTGAAACACCCGGGCTCCGGCGGCATAGTCGGCGGCATCGCAACTCCCCAGCGAAGCGGTGGTGAGCGTCTTGGCGATGCGGGCGAGCGGCAGGGTCAGCAACAACAGGCACCCCGCCATGATCACGCCCAGCACCCGAAAACGCGCGGCTTCACGGCCGCAGCGCAACCGCCCCCGCCGCCGCAAGCCCCAGATCAACAAACCCAGCGGCAGCAACTCCGTCCACCACGCATACTCATTGGTTCCGGCCAAGGGGCTGTGGGCCCCCATCCAGACCACCGCCGATTGCAATACGACCCCGCAAGGCGCGATCCAAATAGGCCAGAATGGGCGCCAACGCGCCGGCGTAATCAACAGCGCAAGTCCTCCACCCCAAAAGAGGATGTGCAGCAACAAGCCAAACGAAACCAACAGGTATATCATGGGGTGCAGTCATCGTGGCAGCAGGGAACTGCGCCGGGCAATGAAAAGTTCTTGGCGCCCCTCATCGTTGGGCCACGGCCAGGATTGAACTGCCCGCCGGCAGCGTGCTGATGTGCTGCAGCCAAAAAGCCTCGCCTCGCATAACGGTAGTCAAAGTCGCTTCCACCCAAGGTGCCGCCAGTTTCACATCACTGCCTCCCTTGGGCGCCGGCAGTAATTTCCGCCGCGCCGCGATGAGCGGCAGCAATATGGTGTTCCAATGCGTCAGCCAGGCCATGCGCAATCCCGCCCGCGCCAGCTTGGCGGTCATTTCACTCCGCCCGTAACGCCGCCGGCCATGCACCGCCACATCGTGATAGGACCACAGCCAGCGGTGCGCCGGCACGTTGATGATCATGATCCCGCCCGGCCGGAGCACGCGCCTCATTTCGTGCAGCGCCGCTTCATCGTCATCCAAATGATATAGCACATCCGCCGACACGACCGCGTCGAACTCGCCATCGCCAAACGGCAACGCGCTCACGGATCCTTCCAGCACCGCTTGCGCTCCCAGCTGCCGCGCCAGCGCACAAGCCAGCGGCTCCACGTCAATGCCTGTCCAATGCCAGTCCGGCTGCATTGGGCCCAACCGGCGGATAAGCCCGCCCGTGCCGCAGCCGGCGTCCAGCACCCGCGCGGGACCGGCCGGCAACCGGGCCTTCAGCTCTCGTGCGACATGGGCATGTAGCGCCCGGTAATACCACATCGCATCTTCGACGGCGGCCATCTTGTGGTATTCGGCGGATTCCATGGAGGATTGCTTATCGAAGTCACCGGATAATGCTTTGCCAAGGCTAACCCAGCGTTTATCGCTCTCCCGTCCCATTCCCACGCATGCGTCCAGTTGAAAAG
>JAGNQV010000155.1 GCA_017988885.1 Opitutaceae bacterium
TGATGTTCGCTGTTGCTCGGAGCGGCGGCCGCCGCTCCGAGCAACCCCGGGGGCTTGCCTTCGGTTTATCCTCCAGCAGGTTTCCTGAGTCAAAAGCAACATACCATGGACACGAATTCACACGAATGGAACTAGGCGAAATCCCCGAGTCCGCCTGACAATCTGCAAGAGAATCGGGTTCATAGGTGTCCATTCGTGGTTCTGCAGGTATTCAATAATACAGCCAGAACCGGCGGCTCTGTTGCTGGTAGATTTTGGCCTGTGCCTGCCATTGTTTGATCCAGGCTTCCACGTCCACCTTGGCGCCGTCGCGCTTGAGTGCGTCGTAAAACGCGGTCGAACCCATGTGCCGCAGGAAGCCGCTGGCGTCGCCGCTGCGGAACGGATTGCGCGGGTCGAGTTTGCAGGCGAGGCGCATGAGGTGGAAGCTGAGTTCGGTGGGATTCCAGTCGTCCCAGTCGCTGACCTCGACGTAAACGCCGGTCTCGGGCCGGCCGTCCTTGCCCGGCACGCTGACGCGACGGAAGGAAAGCCCGGGGAGATTTAATGCGCGGAGTTCGCGCTCGATGACGTCGCTCTTCACGGTTTTGTGGGAGAGGCCGCGGAAGGCGTATTGCGGGCCCACGCCGTGGCGGAAGCCGATGTCGAATTTCACCTTCGGGTTGAGGTCAAAATAAGTGCCGAGCCCCACCATGGCGTAACCGATGACGGCGGAAAAATCCTGGATCATCGGCGAGGTGGGCACCCAAGGCAGGCCGGTCTCCGACCAGCGCATGCTGCGCCGCCAACCGCGCATGGGGATGACGGTCAGCTTGCCGCGCAAGCGGGCTTCCTCGGAGACGTTGAGTGCTTTGGGCACCTGCAAGACGCCGGGGGCATCCTTGCCCATGCGGGCGAGTTCACCGATCGTCAGGCCGTGCACGTAGGGCACGCGGAACGCGCCGACGTAGCTTTTCCACTGCGGATCCAGCGGCGGGCCGTCGGCCTTGTAACCGCCCAGGGGGTTGGGCCGGTCGAGCACGATGACCTCGACGTTGTTTTCAAAGCACGCGCCCATCGTGTAGAGCATGGAACTCGAATACGTATAACTGCGGGTGCCGATGTCCTGCAGGTCGATGACCATCGCATCAAGGTCCTTGAGCATCGGTTTCGTGGGTTTGCGGTCCTTGCCGTAAAGGGAATACACCGGCAGGCCGGTGCGCTTGTCCACCCGGTTGGGGATGAACACCTCGGCTTTTTCGTCGCCATAGATGCCGTGCTCCGGCCCGAAGAGTGCGACGAGGCGCACACCCGGCGCGCGGCGCAGCACATCAATGGTGCTTTCACCGCGGCGGTTCACGCCGGCCGGATGCGTGAGGAGGCCGATGCGTTTGCCTTTGACCGCGGCAAAGCCCTGCGACTCGAGCACATCGATGCCGAGCATGATGGGAAAGGGCGCCGCGGGGGCGGCGGCCGGGGCGGGCGCCAGCTGCGGGGCAACCGGGGTGGCGGTTTTGACTTGGCGCGGGGGCGGCTGGCTGGCGCTGCAACCGAACAAACCCAGCGCGAGCACAAACCAGGGGAGCAGGTTTTTGAGAGGCAGAAAGCGGTTTTCGCCGGACATGTGGGCGTTACTTTGGCGGCGTGTCGGGCTCCGTCGAGCGGGAACCTCGCGGTGACGCAGAAGTTTTCGAGAGAACGCGACGGATTTTTTTACCGCGGAGGCGCGGAGGTAGGGGCGGTTATCCCTAACCGCCCGATGCGACTCACAGCCAAAGGGCCGTTAAGGCTTGTCCGCCTGCGGCGGGATAACGGCCCCTACCTAAGCTGAGGCAGGGTTCAGGTGAGGTGCTGCCGCACGGATGCAGCGAGCAAAGAGGAGGCGGTGCGCAGGGCTTCGGCGAGGGGGAGGCCGGCGGGGGTGATGGCGCGGAGCTGCAGATTGGCGGGTGAAGGCGTGCTCGTGGTGACCTGACCGGCGAACACGTGCACGGCCTTGCCCAGTTTCAACGCGCGCGCGGCGACGGCGCCGGGGCCTTTGCCGCTGAGCGAGCTTTCGTCAAAGCGGCCTTCGCCGGTGATGACGATATCCGCGGCGGCGATGCGGGCATTGAGATCAAGCCATGCGGAAACGAGCTCGAACCCCGGCAGCAATTGGGCGTGGGCCGCGGTCATCAACCCGAAAGCGATGCCACCGGCGGCGCCCGCACCGGGTGCGTCCATGAGAGTGTCGGGCTGGCCGCAATGCGTGCACAGCAGCAAACCGAGCCGTGCGCTTTCATGCTCCAGTTTTTTCAGATCGCCGGCGGCGAGACCTTTTTGCGGACCATAGATTGCCGCCGCGCCGCGCGGGCCGAGCAGCGGGTTGGTCACATCGCAGGCGATGCGAATCGGCGGGAGTGTGGCGAGAGCCTGGCCGGTGAGCCGAGAGATTTGCCGCCACTGGGCGGGAATCGGCGGCGAGATTTTTTCTCCGCGGTCCGAAAGAAAATCGAAACCCATGGCACCGAGCGCACCGAGGCCAAGGTCATTGGTGGCGCTGCCGCCCACGCCCAGCACGATGGCGGCGACGCGGCGATCGGCGGCGGCGCGGATCAACTCGCCCGTGCCCTGCGTGGTGGTTTGCCACGGATCACGCTCCGCATCGGCCAGCAACGCGAGGCCGCTGGCGGCGGCCATTTCGATGACGGCGATGTTGGCGGGCTCGTGGTCCGCCGTGGGCAAGGCCAGCAAGGTCCGCGCGGCGGCGGGGATTTCCTGCAGCGGCACGAGTCCGAAACTCGCCGTGACGGGCGCGCCACGCGGGCCGGTGACGGATTGAGGAATCATCACGCCGCCGGCGGCCTGGGTGAGAATCCGGGCGAACCCTTCGCCGCCGTCGGCGAGCGGGCAGAGATCGAGCGACCAGCCGGAATGTTTTTCGCGCAACGCCTGCGCGGTGGCGGCGCACGCCTCGCCGGCGGTGAGGGAATCCTTGAATTTGTCGAAGGCGATGAGAACACGCATGGCAATCAGGGCCCGACGTAGGCAAACCGCGGGACGCGCTGGCCGTTCACTGCGACGGTTTCACTAAACATGGCGGCCGGCCGCACCCACCAGCCGTGGTCGTCGTAGAGTTTTTGATAAACGACCAGCGGCGCATGGGTCTCGGAATGACGCGCGATGGCGACCACGCGGTAGTCGCGGCCCTTGTAATGCCGGTAAACGCCGGGGCGGGGTTCGGAGGGAAGGGGCGGGAGTGAATCCATGCTCAGGCGAAAGTGGAGGGTGCGCTGCGTAACGTCCAGACCCGGCCGCCGCTGAGTTGGGCGGTTCCGGCGGTGGCGTGAAGCTGAGCCACTGGCGCGGCGGGGAAAGATACGACGCGGGTGTAAGCGGCGCGGTCGTTGACGAAGAGCTCAAGCAGCGAGCAGTCGAGCAGCCAACGCACGCGGATGCGGCCGGGCGCGAGGGCGACGGTGGGGCGATCATCGAAGCGCACGCCGTCTGCACTGAAAGCGATACGCACGCCGGCGATTTCGAAAACAACCTGCGCAGCTGGGGCGAGTTCTAGAGTGAGTTCGCCATCGCTCATGGCCTCCGCGGGAAGCGGCAGCGCGATCGGCGCGGCAGAAAGCGGTTGCGGCGCGTAGTCGGCCTGGGTGGTGCGCAGGGTGGCGATTTCGGTGACGGGTTCGCTGCAGAGATCGCCGGCGGCGTCGAGCCAGAGACGGCGCGGCACGCCGAGGCAGCCGTTCCAGCCGCGGTTTTTGGGAAAATTTCGCACCCAACCGAAAACCACAATGCGACCGGTCGGATCGGTGGCCGGATGGGTGGCGTAGTAGTGATCGCTTTCGTCGAGGCGGCCCCGGCGCTCGATGTGAAACGTGTAGTGGTGCAGATCCAGCGTGCCACTGAACCATTCCACGGCGCGGCAGGGTGAGGTGAGCAGCACCCATTTGTTGCCGGACCCAAACGGGATGAGGTTGGGGCATTCGAGAAACGGGGTTTGGGTGCGCGGTTCGCGGTGGATGATGCCGCGATAAACCCAGTGGCGGAGATCGCCGGCGGGGTTTTCGTAGAGCGCGACGACGGTTTCCTCGCCGAGGATGGCGCCGATGACGAGGAAGGTGCGGCCTTCCGCCTGAAACACGAACGGGTCGCGCCAGTCGCGGCGAAACGCCGGACCGTCCTGCGTGGCGAGATCGAGGAAGGGCGTGGAGACGTGCTGGGTCCATGTGCGCCAATCGGCGTTGTCCGGTGTGGCGAGGGCCTGCGTGTTTTTGCCGTGCTCGATTTCTTGAGGAGGCACGCTCGTGTAGAGAATGACGGGTTCGCCGGCGGCCGTGCGCGCGAGGCAGCCGGAGTAGCAGTGTTTCTCGCCGGCGGTGAGTTGCGGGCGCAGGGCGAGCGGGAGGTGTTCCCAGTGCACGAAGTCACGGCTGCGCGCGTGGCCCCAGTGCATGTCGGCCCACGCGTCGCCGCCGGGATTGTGCTGATAGAAAACATGGCACCAGCCCTCGTGCCAGCTGACGCCGTTGGGATCGTTCATCCACTGGGCGGGCGGACCGAAATGCCAGGCAGGCCGGGCGGGATCGGTGATGACGGGATAATTGGGATTCACCACGAAGGACACAAAGGACACGAAGAGGGCGGCAAACGAGAGCAGAAATATAATCCTATGGCCACATAGGGCACAAAAAGCGGAGCCCGCAGGCTCCGCTTTGAGTGAGGATGTGACCTTGTTTAAAGGCGCGCCCGGCGGTCGCGCCCTACCTTCTTAGACGAGCGCTTAGAATTTCGAGCCGTCGGCCTTGGTGCCGCAGAGCGAAACTTCGAGTCCGAGTTCCGCGGCAAACGCCGCCTTGGCATACATGGCGAGGTCGGCCTCCTTGGCGCTATGGGCGTAGGCGACTTGGATGTGGTTGGCCTTGTGGCGGGCCATCATCTGGTCGCGCGACACGCCGTAAGTCACCGCGTGCATGATGGGCCATTGCACGGTGGTTTCCTGCCAGCGGCGCTCGGTTTCACTGCGCGGGAGCGTGATGACCTTGGCGCGGCCGAGGTCCATCTTGAGCTTGCCGCCCTCGACGAAAATGCGGCTCCACACGATCTCGCCGGGCTTGGCGATGCCGCGCACGGTGCCGCCGCCGAGGCGGAAATACATGTAGGGCTGGCGCATCGAGTCCGTGCCCTTGTAGCCGTCGATGTGGTGGGCCGGCGGGGCGCTGCCGGAGATGAGGAAAACCCACACGTATTCGCCGGTGGTGCCGCTCTGATCGTAATCACCCCAACGCAGATCGTGGAGGGTGTTTTCCACGGGCTGGCTCAGGGCCTGGTGCACGCGGTTGGTCATCAGGCCGTCGAGGCCGGCGCACTCGTCCACCTCGTTGAAATGCGTCAGCGGCTGGCCATCGCGGATGATCTCGCCCTTCGCGTTGGCGACGGGCGGACGGTCGGAGTTGTTGAGGATGCCCTCGACGAGATCGGAGGCAGGGAGGAGATCCTTGAGCCCCTGCTGGTATTGGATGCCGATGGACTCGCAGCCGAACTCATCGGCGATGCGCAGCGCGGCGACGTAGGTTTTGCACTGCCAGAGCACCTGCGCCTCCGTGAGTTCGGTGTCGGGATTGGTGCCGAGGTGAAACTTCATGCCCTTGGCCTTGAGCCAGTCGAAAACGGCGCGGCCCTCGGCATCGCTGACCTGCGTGGCGCCGTAATAGAGCGCGGACTGCGAGAGGCGTTCCTTGTAAACGCCGGTCTTGAACAGCAGTTCGTCGGGGATGATGGCGTTATACATGCCCATGCAGCCCTCGTCGAAGATGCCCATGATGGATTTTTTCAGGCGGAGCTCGGCGGCGAGCTTTTTGGCCAGGGCGCGGGCTTTCGGCGGAACGGTGCTGCGGGCGAGGGCTTTGACGTGTGCAACCGGGTGCTTGACGACGCCGGTCTTCAACCAGGCGGAGAGGCCTTTCAGGAAGAAATCATCCGTAAACGCGGCGCTCCACAGCGTGGAGTATTTGACGCCGGCCTTCGTGAGCGAGCCGTTGAGGTTGAGCATGCCGACGAGGCCGGGGGCGGTGCCCGACCAGTTGGCCAGGGTGAGGATCGGCGCCTGATGGGAAATGAGCCCGGGCAGGATGTGGTGCGAATACTGCCAGACGGCCTCGGCGACGATGATGGGCGTCTTGGGGTCGATGGTGGCGAAGACCGCCATGCCCTCTTTTTGCGACGCAATGAAGCCGTGCTTCAGGGCGGGTTTGTAGGGATGCGCGCGGACGAGCTTGTAGCCGAGCCGGGCGACCGCGGCGGTGAGCTGGTGCTCCATGGCCTGCTGGCCGGACCAGGTGGCTTCGTTGGCCGATTGGCGCAGGTCGCCATTGGCGACGAGCAGAATGGATTTCTTGGGGGATTTTTTCATAACAAGTGGATTAGGTTACTAGATAAAATCGGCGTAGCCGGATTGGAGCGGGGAGGGGGATAAGCGGATGATTATGCACTGGCATCGGCGCGGTCGGAATGGATAGTTTGCGAAAAGGCATGGATAAAGTCGGCAAGCAACAACAACGCGCGCTGCTGTCGCAGCAGGTGACAGGGGCGCGGTATTTCTTCCTGAACCTGGCGCCCACGCGCCGGGCGCAGCCGGGGCCGGCCTTGGGCGGCCGCGAGCTGTGCAATCCGGACTACACGGTGAAACGCGAGGCCTATGCCTATGACGGGCTCGAATATGTGGCGGAGGGCGCGGGCTGGGTGGAGCTCGACGGCGTGCGGCATCTGCTGGCGGCGGGCACGGTCTTCAGCTACGGCCGGGCGACGCGTTGCGAGATCCACACTGATCCCGCCCGGCCGATGGTGAAATATTTTGTGTGCCTTACCGGGGCGGCGGCGGCGCGGCGGCTGGCGCAGGCGGGGGTGGCGCCGGGGCGGGTGCACGTGCTGGCGGTGCACGCGGAGTTGCGCGGGTTGTTCGAGGAGTTGATCCACGAAGGCCAACGGCCGGGCCGGCTGGCGCGGGCGTTGTGCGCCGCGCGGCTGGAACTGTTGTTGCTCAAGATGGAGGAGCACATCAGCCACGGTTTGCGCGGGGAAGATCCGGCGCGGGAGCGGTTTCTGCGCTGCAAGGCCCTGATCGAGGAGCGGGCGGCACAGTTCGTCACGCTGGAGCAGATCGCGGCGGCGGCGGGACTGGAGGTTTCGAGTGTCTGCCGCTTGTTC
>JAGNQV010000156.1 GCA_017988885.1 Opitutaceae bacterium
GCTCGCCGCGCCAAAGCGCAGTCGCTGCAAATCCTCGCGCAACTCCGGTTCAACCGGCAGGTCGCGCAACCGCACCAGCCAGCGGCCTACCAGGCGTCGCACCGGATCGTGGGTATCCCCCCGCCGATGCCGCCCAATGCCCCAGTTGAAAAGCCAGAAGCGATAGTTTTTTCCCGCCCAAACCACCCCGGCGATCGCCGCCAGCACCCCCAGCCACACGGCCACACGGCGCGTATCCCAAGGCCCTTTGAGCCACTCCTTCAGGCTGGCGATGAACCGATCAAGCTTCGCCCGCAAGCGCCGGCCAGATTCCTGCGTGGCGTTTTTCACCGCCTTGAACGTTTCCATTTGCGTGCGCTGGTCGAAGTTGACGATCCGCCGATACCAGAACACGCGCAGGCTGTCGAAGCGCGCCGCCCAACTGCGGTCAATGCGGTCGGCCCGCCGCGCCGCTTCGGCCGCAGGATCCGCCGCCGACACCTCAATCGCACCGGGGGTCGGATCCGCCCGCCGCCAGCCGCGCGCCGCGGCATCGTAGAGCTCACCCCAGGCATGGGCGTCGGAATTGCGCAGGGTGAAATTTTTACTGAACGCGTTCCACGACCCGCCCTTGAACCCGGTCACCAAACGCGCGGGGTAGCCCGCCGCCCGCGCCAGCAGCACAAATGAGCCGGCAAACAATTCGCAGTGACCCGGCGCGGTGGAAAACATCCAGCGGACCAACGGGTCGCCGCTCCCCGCCGGCGTGTGCGACTGGAGGGAATAACCATGTTGCCGGCCCAGCCAAGCCTTGGCCCGGCGGCTGAATTCCTCCGCACCCAGTTCCGCGCCGCCGGTCAACTCCGCCACCAGTTGCTGCAACTTTGCCCGGTCGGGCTCGCGCAGGGCCAGCTCCGTCTGCGGCACTTTGCCCGCCAAAATGTCGGGTTCGGCCAGCAGGTTGCTCGTGACCACGTTTTCCACGCGATACGCCGTCATGGTCACCGGTTCATCGCGCAGGGCCACCAGCCCGAGCGAGGGCGCCAGCCGGAAATTCTGCGTCTCCACAAAACGCAGCTCCCAAAACGGTCCCGGTAGCGGCAGATAACGGCTCACGCCGGATTCCAGATAAAAGGTCCAGTAAACGGCCTCGCCCTTCCGCGGCGGCGCCTGACCGAGGAGAAATCGCTGCGTGCGCTCGCGCTGGAAGGCCTTGGCCCGCAGCGCCGGCGAAATTCGAAATGAGTTTTCCCGGTATTCATCCAGCACGACCATCCGCCAGTAAATCTGCGTCGGGACGGCTTCCGGATCCGATACATCCACGCTCAGCGCCACGCTGTTGTCCTGCTGGATGTCGGTGACATCCCCGAACTTGATGTTGTCCGAAAAACCCGTGCGCGCCTTCTTCGTCATGAAGCGCTCAAGAAAAAGGCTGTTCTCCAACTGGAAGCGCGGGATCGCCAGGAACAGCAACGCCGAGAGCCCGACCACGCCGACGAATAACAAGCCCCCGAGCGTCACCACCCGCCAGTCCAACACTGCCACCACGCGACCCAACAGCCGCCGCCACGCCACGCGCGTCCAACCCGGCGCGGTCGTGGCCGCTTCCACCGCCGTGGTGGGCGGGGTCGTCGCATCCACCAGTGTGATCACCAGCAGAAACGCCAGCGCGCACGCGGTGAACGCGATGATCTGGACCGCAAACACCAGCGAAACCGTCAGCACGCCGGCCACCACGATGAGAAACAATCCGAGCACGATAATCTGCAAATCGTCGCGGCGCTTGCGGTAGGTGATGCCGCGGTAAAGCAACAGCAGGATATCCAACCGCACGATGGCCGGCAGCAACTCGGCGGTGAGATAAAGATCGCCGACAAAAAACGCCACGATCGCGGGAAACGCCAGCCGGTGCACCCAGCCCGGCACCAGCGCCGGCCACGCGGGCCGCGCCATCACCAGGCCCACGGCCAGCGTCGTCAGTCCCATCATCGTCCACGCATCAAGCTCGAGGTAAAAGACCGTCCACACCGAGAGCAGCACGAGGCTGCCGCCCAGCAACCATTTGAGCTGATACAGCTCGTCGAGATTAAGCTGAGGCCGCTTTTTCTCCATCGACGTAGGCGATCACTCCGCGCGCGCCATCGGGCACGAAGGTCATCAGGTTGCGTTGGGTGCGGGCTGCCGCGGGCGCGGCTGATCCGGAAAAAGGGCTCGCCGGCCGGTCCGGCCCGGCCGGGGGGTCGCCCTCGACCAGGGCCAGGCGTTCGAGAAACGCCTCGAGATCGTGCACGCTGCGGACGGCCAGCGGCGGATCATGGTCCACCACCACGCGCATGAGCTGGCCGCGCCGGAACAAATCTTCCGCGAGTGTGGCCGCCAGACTCAACGCGAGTTCGAATTGCTCCGGCCGTGGCCAGCGGGCCGCTTCCGTCTGCAACCAGAGCGAATAGCCCTCCGAGGTTTCCGTCGTGAATTGCCGCACCAGCAACTGACCGGTGCGGGCGCTGGCCTTCCAATGAATCAGCCGGTGCGAATCGCCGGCCGCATAGCGCCGCAACGCCAGCAGGTCGCTGCCACTGCCCGCCCGCGCGAGATGCTCACCACCCGTTTCCCGCCGGCTGCCGGCGGCGGTATGCCGCCGGTATTCCACCGGCGCCGGCCAGACCGTCACCTCCTGCGCGACATCCGTGCCAAGGCTCTTGCTCAAAAAGCCAAACGGAAAAAGCGAGCCGACGCCCTGCAATTCGATGCGCCAGCGCCCGCGCCGCAGCGGCAGAAACGGCCATTCCACCCGGCCCTCGCCCCGCGGATCGAGCCGCGTGCGCAGGAATATTTTGGTCGTCGTTTCATTTTGTTTGGCCCGGGCCAGCGACGCGCGCACATCCACGCCCTTGCCGGTGAGGGTCGAGCTCACGACCGCCGGCCGCTGGTCCACCCGCCGCGCCGCCAGTTCAAACCACAGTCCGTAAGTCGGCAGGAAGGTCTTGTGATTGCCCAGCTCAACGGTGACCAGCGACGTCTGGCCGGCGCGCCAGGGCGGCGCGGTCTGCAGTCGCCAGCGCACGCCGGAAAAATTGAGCCACGAGAGCACGCCGCTCAAAATCAGGCAGGCCAGCATCAGCGAGAGCGTGATGAACAGAATGTTGTTGGCCGAATTGTAGGCCGCGGTGCCGACCCCCATGGCCAGCACCGTGAGCAGGACCCCCGACACCGTCGGGATGATGCGCTGGCCGCGCTGCGGGTAGATGAGCGACCACAGAATGCGGTTCCACGTCCGCCGCTGCCGGCGTGGTTCACGCACGCCCGGTCCCGACCAGTCTGCCAACTCAGCCGTATTCATGCGCGCTGGCCGTTCAGACCGGCAGAGGAATCGCGGCCAGGATGCGCTTGAGCACGGCGGTGACGGCGCGGCGTTCCTCCAGTGCATCGCTGGTCTGGCGCACCAACCCCAACCGGTGCGCCAGCACGGGCGCCACCAGTTCCACCACATCATCGGGCAGCACAAAATCCCGGCCGTAAACCAGCGCCCGCGCCTGCGCCGCGGTGCGCAGGGCCAGCCCGCCGCGCACACTGATGCCCGCACGGAAATCCGCCTCGGTGCGCGTCGCCGCCACGATCTTCAAAATATATTCCAGCACGCTGTCCTCGACGAAGACCTGTCCGGCCAGCGCTTGCAGTTTCAGCACTTCGTCGCGGCTGACCACGGCGTTCAGCTTGATGGCGTCATAGCCGGTGCGGGCGGTGCGCAGGATGTCCATTTCGTCCGCGTTCTGCGGATAACCCATCTGCAGGCGCATCAGGAAGCGGTCCATCTGGCTCTCGGGCAGCGCGAACGTGCCTTCGTAGTCCACCGGATTCTGCGTCGCAAAAACCATGAAAGGGGTGCCGACCTCGTGCGATTTGCCGTCCACGGTCACCCGGGCGCGGTCCATCACCTCCAGCAACGCGGACTGGGTCTTGGGGGTGGCGCGGTTGATTTCGTCGGCGAGCACGATGTTGGCGAAGACCGGCCCTTTTTTGAAAACAAACTCCTTCTCCGTCTCATCGTAAATCGCCACGCCGGTCACATCGCCGGGCAGCAGGTCGCTCGTGAACTGAATGCGCGAAAACTTGCAGTCCATCGAGCGCGCCAGCGAGTAGGCCAGCGTCGTCTTGCCCACGCCCGGCAGGTCCTCGATCAACAGGTGGCCGCCGGCCACGACGCACACGAGCACCTGCTCGACGACTTCATCCTTGCCCCGGATGGTCAGCCGCATGTTGGCCCGCAGCCGGTCCAGCGCCTGTTTGGCCTCGGTGATCTGCCCCGCCTGCACGAAATCGCTCATGCCCGCACCGTAGTCACCCCTGCCAGCCGTGCAAATGCAAATCCCCGGGACGGATTAGCCATGTTCAAACCCGCCGCTTCCTGTTTCAAATCGTCCCTCGTCCCTCCTCATGAAAATCGGTCTGGATTCCTACTCCTTTCATATCGTTCTCGCCGCCGGCCGCTACGATCTCTTCCGCACCCTCGACTGGCTGCAGGAACACGGATTCGCCGGCCTGCAGATCAATATCAACGGGCCCGATGGACGTTTCCTCGGGCGCGATCCGGGCGACACCGCCCACCTCAAACGCGTGCGGAACGCCTTGGCACAAAAGGGCCTTTTTGCCGAAATCGGCGGCGGTCTCGCCACCGCGCCCGCCGTGGTCGCCGCGCAACTGCGCCTCGCCGCGGCCATCGGGGCCGACACCCTCCGCACCGTCGTCGGCTACGATACCTCCATCGCGCACACGATTTCTTTGACGCAGCATTCGCTGTTACGAAACCTCCCGCTGGCCCGCGAACTCGGTGTGCGTCTCGCGGTGGAAAACCACGAGGACATCACCGCTGGCGAACTGCGCCAACTGCTCGACACCCTCAACGACCCGCAGATCGGCGCCTGCCTCGACACGGGCAACGATCTCATCGTCTATGGCGACCCGCTGGCCGGTGCCCGCCGGCTCGCGCCAGTCGCGAAGACCACGCACATCAAGGATCATCGGCTCGTCCGCGTCGGCGCCACGATCCACAGTGTAGGAGTTTCGCTGGGCCGCGGTGACATCGATCTTCCGTCCATCATCGGGGTGATCCGGCAGGAATCATCGCTGGATCGCCTCCTCATCCAAAACTGCACTGGCTACTCATCGACGCTCAACCGGTTCCAGCGCCCCGATCTGCATCCGACCGCGGACTACGCCGGAATTCCGGCCTACGCCGACGAGGCCGCCCTGCGTGAAGCTGGCCTCATGCTCGATCTCCACGGCCTCAAGCCCGCCGAACTCGCGGCCCTGGCTCAACGGCAACTCAGCGAGCTCACCCACGATTTGGGTTACCTGCAGGGACTGCTCAACGGCGGGTAACAACAGTCGCCCGCAGCTCTCGCTTCAGTGGTGGCCGGGCACGTCCCTGTGTCCGTTCAGGCGCGCCGCGGGACTTGCGCGCTCACTCTTCGCCATCCCATGGTAGCTACGAGCGTGAGCGAGTGGCCCGACCTCCACTCGCTCACGCTCGTAGCTACATCGCAATCAAGGCGCCGCCCCACCTTGACGACTTGCCCAGCACCTCACTCTTCAACTATTTTGGTGTTCATGCCCCCGCCGGATAAAACCGCACTACCCAATCCTTTTGTCTTCGCCGATGGTTCACCGCTGACCTCCGTCGGTGACTGGGCCAGACGCCGTCGCGAGCTATTCGATTTGGTCGTCGGCCTTGAATATGGCGGTCTGCCGCCCGCCCCCGCCGCCACCCACGGGGAACTGCTGCACGCCACCACCCTGCAAGCCCAAGGCGGTGCGATCTATCAAACGATCCGTGTGGTCACGCAGACCGAACCGGCGTTTTCGTTTCTCCTGCAATTGACCATCCCTCCCGGTGACGGCCCGTTTCCCGTCATCCTCAATGGCGACGCCTGCTGGAAATATGTGACCGATGAGGTCGCCGCGGAAGTCCTCGGCCGGAAATTCATCCTCGCACAGTTTAACCGTGTCGCCCTCGCGCCCGACGCCTACCACGCCGCGCGCACGTCCGGAATCTACCCGCTGCATCCCGGTGCCACCTACGGGGCGCTCTCCGCGTGGGCCTGGGGATATCATCGCTGCGTGGATGTCTTGGGAAAAATGCCCGCCGTGGACGCCACGCGCATCGCCATCACCGGTCACTCCCGTGGCGGAAAAACCGTGCTCCTCGCCGGTGCCACCGACGAGCGCATCGCCCTGACTTGCGCCAACAATTCCGGGGCCGGCGGCGCCGGTTGTTTCCGCCATCAAGGCCCTGAATCCGAGACGCTCGCCGATCTGCTGAAGGCCATCGCCTACTGGTTCGGCCCCGCACTCCGGACCTATGCGGGCCGGGAAAACGAACTGCCTTTCGACCAGCATTTTCTCAAGGCCCTCATCGCCCCGCGCGCCCTGCTTACGACGGAAGCTCGCGCTGACCTGTGGGCCAACCCCACGGGCACGTGGCAAACCCACCGGGCCGCCCGCGAAGTTTATCGATTGCTCAACGCAGAGGAGCGCCTCGGGATTTTCTACCGCGAGGGCGATCACGCCCACAGCCTCGCCGATTGGCGCGTGCTGCTCGATTTCGCCGCATGGCAATTCCGCGGCACCCCGCCCGTTCGCAATTTTGCCGGTTGCCCGTTCCCCGATCTGCCCCCGAGCCATTCCTGGAGCGCACCGGCATCGTCGTGATATTCGTTTGCCGGCAGCCTACCACGCGATCCGGCCACGCTTACTGCCGCGTGGGGCCGTAAAGTTCCGCCTTATCATTCGCGGCATCGTAAATGATCTTCCCACCCTTGACGAAGGGCACGGCCATCGCCCAGGTGCGCACGGTCGCGTCGCCGATGGGCGCGGCGGCATATTGCGGCAGATAGATCCGGCGCATGCGGTTGGTCGTATTCGGACCGCTGCGGTGAAAATTATAGCTGGAAAAAGCCACGATGCTGCCCGCCGGCACGATCAACGGATCACCGGGATCCTGGCCCTTGTAGGCGATCAAGTCGTTGGATCCGGCTTCAAGCTCGTGACTGTAAATCTTGTTTTGCGTGCCGCCGCGCGAATGCGGCAACAGATAAACCGTGCCGTTGATTTCGCTCACATCGTCGAGC
>JAGNQV010000020.1 GCA_017988885.1 Opitutaceae bacterium
CAAGGAAGTCGATGCCTGCCTCGAGGCCGACGAGGGAATCGGCGCGGTCCTTTTCGGTGAACGAAGGCAGGTTCACCTTCACGGCGGGCAGGTTGATGTGGCGGCGGGAGGAAAGCGGGCCGGGGATCAGCACGCGGCAGCGGATGTGCGCGTCGTCCTTGGCCAACACCTCGAGCCGGATGAGGCCGTTGTCCACGAGCACGGTGTCGCCGACCTTGATGTCGTTGACGAGGTCGCGGTAGTTGACGTCCACCGAGCGGATTTCCTCGGCGTTCTCGCGGTCGGCGCCGGGTTTGACCGTGAAATCAAAAATCTCGCCCGGCTTGAGCTCGATGGGCGCGGACAGGTCGCCGGTGCGGATTTCCGGCCCCTTGATGTCCATCATGACGGCAACCTCGCGGCCGAGGCGGGCGCTGACGGCGCGGATGCGGCGGATGACGGTGCGTGTCCAGTCATGCTTCGCGTGGGCCATGTTGAGGCGCACGATGTCGGCGCCGGCGCCGATGAGTTTTTCCAGCATGGCCTCGCTTTCGGTGGCGGGGCCGAGCGTGAAGATGATTTTGGTGCGACGGAAGTTGGCGGACATGGCGGTCAGGTGATTTCGAGGATAGGCGTGCCGCAGCCGGGGGCCACGATGGAAAATTCGCAGCGGAGCAGGGCGCGAGCCGGAGCGAACGCGGACTGCACGGCGGCGAGGCTGTTGCAGTCCCGACTGAGGTGCGCGAGGTAAACATGGCGCCAGCGCGGACTTGCCACGGCGGCGAGGAGCTCGCACGCAACCTGGTTGGAGAGATGACCGTGCCGGCCGCTGATGCGCTGCTTGAGCGACCACGGACGCTTCGTGTCGGCCTTGAGCAGTTCGGAGCAGTAGTTGGACTCGACGACGATGATATCGGCCTCGCGCAGATGTTCATGCACGTGCTGCGGCGCATGGCCGAGGTCGGTGACCCAGACGAGATTGCGGCGCGGCGAGAACAAATCGCCCTCCTGGCCGGTCGTGAAACTGAACCCCACCGGTTCTTGCGCGTCATGGGGCACGGTGAAGCTCTGGATCTCGAGGTCGCGAAAGCGAAAGCGCGCGCCGGTTTCAAAAATCTGCCAGTCGGGCCGGAAGCCGAGGCGGGCCTGCACGGCGCGGGAGGTGGCGGCGTTGGCGAAGATCTGGATGTGCGGAAATTTCTTCAACCCGTCGATGCCCGCCGCGTGGTCACCGTGCTCATGGGTGAGAAAAATCGCGTCGATGTGTTCGAGACTCTCGCCATGCGCGGCGAGCAACTGGCCGAGCTTGCGGGCGGAAAAGCCGGCGTCCACCAGCACGCGCGCGCCCTCGGTGTGCAGCAGGGCGCTGTTGCCCGAGCTGCCGCTGCCAAGAATGCAAAATTGTGTCGCCATGGGATGCGCCGAGGTAGCGCCGCCGCGAGCCCGGCGACAAACCTATTCTCCCGTTTCGGGGCATAACCTGCGACCGCGCATTGACCGCGGGAGTTTTTGTGCTACCTCTGCCCTGCCATGCCTGCCAAATCCACCCGCCGCAAAGCCGCCGTGCGTCCGCCGCGCGTGCTGTCCGGGACCGTGTGCATCACGCGGCAGGTGCATTTCAACTCGGCGCACCGGCTCTACAACCCGACGAAGAGCCTGCAGTGGAACCAGCGGCAATACGGCCTCTGCACCAACCCGCACTGGCACGGGCATAACTACGTGCTGGAGGTCACGCTCAAGGGCCGGCCCGATCCCGTGACAGGCTACATCATCGACCTGAGCGAGCTGAAGGGCATCCTGCACCGCGCCGTCGTTGATAAGTGCGACCACCGCAATCTCAACGAAGAGGTCGGTTTCCTGCGTGACATCATCCCCTCGACGGAAAACCTCGTCATCGCCTTTTGGAACGAAATCGCCCCGCACATCAAGGCGGGCCAGCTGCACTGCGTGCGGCTTTACGAAACCCCGCGCAACTACGCCGAATATTTTGGACCCGAGGTCAGCTAAGCCCCGTGCCTCCCGCACCGGGCCTACGGTTATCGTCACAACCGCCTGGCCACCCCGAACAAAAAACGACATGAAGAAGAAACCCATGTATCTCCACCGCGCGGCGGATGGAACCGGCGCGAAAATCAAGCGCGGCTACGACACGAAGTTCCGCGTCACCGACGCCTATCGGAAATCGCTGCCCGACATGATGGAGGCCGCCCACGACGCCATCCAGGGCGCCAATGTGCCGATCCAGCAGGTCGGCATCCACAATTTTAAACTGCCGCTCAAATACCGCACGAAGGCGGGCAAGATCCTCACGCTGGAGACCAGCGTGACCGGCACGGTGTCGCTTGAGGCCGAGTTGAAGGGCATCAACATGAGCCGGATCATGCGCACCTTCTACGAGAATAAGGACGGCGTCACCACGGGTGAATGGATGGGGAAGATTCTCAAGGGCTACCTGCGCAAGGTGGAGACCAAGGATGCGCGGTTGAAGATCGCCTTTTCCTATCCGATGGTGCGCGAGAGCCTACGCAGCGGACTGCACGGCTACCAATTCTACAACGTGGCGTTCGAGGGGGTGATGACGCACGACGGCCGTTACCGGCGTTTTATCCATTTCGACTTTGTTTACTCCTCAGCGTGTCCGTGCTCCGCCGAGCTGAACGAGCATGCACGCGACAAGCGCGGCGCTTATGGCGTGCCGCATTCGCAACGCAGCAAGGCGCGGATCACCGTCGAGGAAGTCGAGGGGAAAAAAATCTGGATCGAGGACATCCACGCGCTCTGTCTCGCGGCCCTGCAGACCGAGACGCAGGTCATGGTGAAACGCGAAGACGAACAGGCGTTTGCCGAGCTCAACGGCGCCTACCTCAAATTTGTCGAGGACGCGGCGCGGCTGCTTTACCGGGAGTTCGATGGCGACAAGCGCATCAAGGATTTCCGCATCGCCTGCTCGCACCTCGAATCACTGCATTCGCACGACGCCGTCAGCGTGATCTGCAAGGGCGTGAAGGGCGGATTTGCCGCCGACTTCATGGACTTCGGGTCGCTGCTGTGTTGAACGAAAATCGCGGAAACACGAACGAACGGAAACGCGGAGCCCGCATGCACCCTTCAGCTCTTCCGCCTCTCAGCGCTTCCGCGATGAAATCATGAAACCAACCATCCTCATTACCGGCGCTTCGCAGGGCATTGGTGCCGCCATCGCAAAGGTCTTTGCCCAGGAAGTGCGTGGAGCGCGGCTGGTGCTCGTGGCGCGGAACCAATCGAAGCTCGCCGCGGTGACCCGGGCGTGTGCCAAGGCCGGTGTGGTGGCGGAGTGTTTTCCCTGCGACGTGGCGGATGAAGTCTCCGTGGCCGCGATGGCGCAAGCGGTCAAAAAACGTTTCGGCACGGTGGACGTGCTCATCAACAATGCGGGCGCGTTTACCACGGCACCGTTTGTGAAGACCGGGATCGCAGAGTTTGACCGGATGATCGCCGTGAACCTGCGCAGCGCGTTTCTGGTCACGCAGGCATTTCTGCCGGCCATGCTGCGGCGGAAATCGGGCGACATCTTTTTCATGAGCTCCATCGCGGGCCTCGGTGCCTACCCGAATGCCGCGGCTTATTGCGCGGCGAAGTTCGGAGTCACAGGATTGGCGAAGGTGTTGCGCGCCGAGACCAAGGACAAGGGCGTGCGCGTCTGCTGTGTTCATCCCGGGGCGACGTGGTCACCCTCGTGGGAGGGCAGCGGCGTGAAGGCTGAACGCATCATGCCGGCCGGGGATATCGCCCGTGCGATCCTCGAGGTTTACCAGCTCAGCCGCCGCACTGTGGTCGAGGAGATTGTGCTCCGGCCGCAGTTGGGTGACGTTTGAGCATGGAGGTGGGCGGGGCGCGCCGCCCGACCGCGCGCGGAGCGCACGGTCCACCTTCAGACTGGCGCGGTTGTGTATTCCGGCGTCGCACCGCGTTGGGACGCGACCCATTCGCCGATGCGGCAGGCGCGCGCCAGGCATGCGGCGTCGGCGAGGCTGCCTGGCAAAAGGTGACTGACCAAGGCGGCGAGAAAGGCGTCACCGGCGCCGACGGTATCGACGACGTTCACGGCGCGCCCGGGCTCCCAATGCCATTTTCCGGCGCGCAGCAAGCCGGCGCCACGCGCGCCCGAGGTGATGCACACGGTGCTGCAACCAGTGGTCGCGGCAAAAGCCCGCGCATCCGTTTCTTCGCGACCGGGTGATTCGGGCGCGCCGGACACGAGGCGGGCGGCCTCAGCGGCGTTCAGCTTGAGGAGGGTGGCGTGACGGGCGAGCCGTTGCACCAACGCGGCATCGTCGTGCGGCGGCCGCAGATTGATGTCGAAAATCCGCCAGGCCTTTGCCGGCAGTGCGGTCAGCAAGCGGTCGAGCGTTGCCTGATTGAAGGCGGAGCGTTGAGCGAGCGAACCGTAGATGAGGCCATCGGCGGAGCGGGCCTCCTGCAGGATCGAGGGCGTCGCTTCGATCCGGTCCCATGCGACCTCGCGGACGATTTCGTAGGTCGCGTCACCGTGGTCGGAAATCGTGGCATTCACCCGGCCCGTAGGCAGGTCGCCATGCCGAGCAATGCCAGCGGGGGACAGGCCCCAGTGCGTCAGCCGTTGCAGCAATTCATCGCCGAGGGCGTCCCGGCCCACGGCGGACGCGACACGGGCGTGCGTGCCATGGCGGTGGAGGTGATAGGCGACATTGAAAGGAGCACCGCCCGGAAACCGGCCTGCGGGCAGAAAATCCCAGAGAATTTCGCCGAAGCAAAGCAGCGTGGGACGGGGAGCGGGCATGAGCTGAAGGGAGACCGGGGAATTGGGTTAGACAAGCACCGGGAAGGCCTACTTGCTGCAAGGGTTATGCAAATCCGAACTCTTCCTCGCATCCTAGCGGTCCTCGGGCTGTGGAACTCGGTTTACGCCTTGGTAGCCGGGCAGGAGATTTCCAGCTACGGCCTCGGCGTGATTCAGACTGGCACCCAGATCGATGCCGCAGCGCCCGCGGTTGATGTGGCTCCCTTTGTTTTTCAGGCGTTCATCAACAGCGGTTCCGTGGATGCCACCACCGCCACGGTTCAGGCGCCGGGTGGGACAGTCTATAACCTCGGCAACGACGCGGAATATAACTTTGGCACTTCCTACCGCTCGGCCGGCTTCGCCAGCTTGGCTGCACTGGACATGGTTTTCGCCAACACCGGGACCTACACGTTGTATTTCAATACACCCGCCACCGAACCCAATGGCGTGGCGGTCAATACCCTGCAGTTCGGTTCACCAGATTTCCCGATGGATATTCCGCGAGTTACGGGTGGCGGCACTTGGGCGGATGGCGCGTTTCACTTCGATGTGCTGCAAGAGGACGGGCAGATATCGTTTACGCCCTTTTCTAACATGGTGACGGATCAGGATCTCATCATCTTTGATATTTATTCCGAGGTGCCAGGTGATTTCCGGGCTTCCCGAACGGTCACGCAGTCTAGCTCCAGCAGTTTCGGTATCTCCGGTCCCAGTCAAAACGACGGGACGCCTTACTTTATTCCCGGCGATTCCTATACCGCGCTGATCACTTTCATCAAGGTCGTGGATGCGGATCATGGGGCCTCACTCGCAGGCACAGACGGCATTGCTTTCTATGCGACCCAGACCAAGTTTAACTTTGTGGCTGTGCCGGAGCCCTCGACCTACGGGCTGCTGGCGCTCGGACTGGGTGTGATTCTGTTACCCGCCCTGCGCCGCCGTCTCCGTCGCTGACCGATGGATGACACGCGGCCGATGGTTTTGAGGTTGTCGCGGAAGGCCGGTCTCACCATCGGTTGCTGTCGTTCTCCAATCCATGAGCACTCGTAAATTCCGTGTTGGCCTGATCGGTGGCGGTGGTATCGCCCAGGCCGTCCATATCCCCGGCTGGAAGAACCTGCCGGAAGTTGAGATTGTCGGCGTCGCCGATGTCTCCGAAGCGACGGCCCAAAAAGCCGCGACGGCCGCCGGGGCCTCGCAGGTTTTCACGGATTACCGTGATCTGCTGAAGCTCGACCTCGACGCGGTGGACATCTGCACGCCGAACAAGGTGCACACGCCGGCCGCGCTCGCCGCGCTCACCGCCGGCAAACATGTGCTTTGCGAAAAACCGCTTGCCGTCTCCACGGCCGAGGTGCGTGCGATGGGCCAGCTCGCCGACAAGAAAAAGCTCAAGCTCATGACCGCGCAGCACCAGCGCTTCACGCAGTCGGGCGTCGCGGCCAAGGCCTGGGTCGATGACGGCAACCTCGGCGACACCTACCATGCCCGGGTGCGCGCCATGCGCCGCGCCTGGCTGCCGCCGGCACCGGGCTTCATCGATGCAAAACTTTCCGGCGGCGGTCCGTGCATGGATATCGGCGTCCATGCGCTCGACCTCTGCATGTGGCTGATGGGCTTTCCGAAACCGGTGCGCGTGTCGGGTGCCTCGCGCACCATGTTCGCCAAGGGTAAAACGATGCCAAACTTTTGGGGTGAATGGGATCGGAAGCGCTATTCCGTGGAGGACTTTGCGGCCGGTTTCGTGCATTTCGACAATGGTGCGACGCTCGTGCTCGAATCCGCGTGGATGTGCCACCAGCAGGAAAACGAGGAGCTGCTCTGCCAGCTCTTTGGCACCAAGGGCGGCATCAAGTGGCCCAGCGCGGAATTTGCGACCGTCATCAACGGCACGCATGCGCAGGGCACGCTCACGCATCCCGTCCACGTGCCACACCCGCACTGGAATGAGATCGCGGCGTTCACCGACGCCGTCGTGAACGGCAAACCCTCGCCTGTGCCGTGGACCGAGACCATCAAGGTCATCGGCATCCTCGAGGCGGTTTACGCCTCGCAGGCGCAGGGCCGCGAAGTCGCCGTCAAAGGCTGAGGCCCAACACATCGTCGGGCCGTGTGCAACGGTGCACGGCCGGGCTTTTTCCCTGCTCCGGGGCTTGGGTCGCAACGTCGCCGGGCGATTGCGGCCATCTGCTTGCCAAACCGTCATCATTTTTTTCTTATTTTTATGCCTACACTCGTCGGTAAATCCGCTCCCACCTTCAATGCCAACGCCGTGGTCAACGGTGAAGTCGTCAGCGACTTCTCCCTGACCCGCTACATCGACAAGAGCTACGTCTTGTTCTTCTTTTATCCGAAGGACTTCACGTTTGTCTGTCCGAGCGAGCTGCACGCCTTCCAGGCGGCGCTGCTGGAATTTGAGACCCGCAACACCGCCGTAGTGGGCTGCTCGACCGATACCGAGCAGTCGCACTGGGGCTGGCTGCAGGTTCCGAAGGATCGCGGTGGCATTCAAGGCGTCACCTATCCCTTGGTCGCCGACACCAACAAGACGATTTCGGCCGCCTACGGTGTTCTGACCGGTGAATATCAGGTCAACACGGCGACCGGTGCCCTGAGCGCGAGCGGCGAGCTCATTGCCTATCGTGGACTCTTCCTGATCGATCTCAAGGGCAAGGTGCGCCACGCGCTCGTCAACGATCTACCACTGGGCCGCAACGTCGACGAGGCGCTGCGCATGATTGATGCGCTGCAGTTTTTCGAAAAGCACGGGGAGGTTTGCCCGGCCAACTGGAAGCGCGGCAAGAGCGGCATGAAGGCCACGAACGCCGGCGTCGCGGAATATCTGGCGCGCAACTGAGCCGGCCTGAATCAGAGTTTTGTTTTGTGATACCCGGGCCGCATGGCCCGGGTGTTTTTTTACCGGCCGGCGGCAACTAGACTTCCGGATGGCAGAACCTTGATATTCCCTCGCGCAACGGCCACAAAGTCGGGTCATGTCAAATCTCCGCCAGACCATCCTTGTGGTTGAAGACGAGGAATCGATTGCGGAGACGATCATCTACGCGCTGAAGACGGAAGGGTTTGAACCGCACTGGCGTGCCACCGGGCGCGAAGGGCTGGCGGTCCTCGCACAGCAACCCGTTGCTCTGGTTGTGCTCGATGTCGGTTTGCCGGACATGAGCGGCTTTGATGTCTGCCGGGAAATTCAGCGCACGGCCGCTGTGCCGGTGATTTTCCTCACGGCACGCAGCAGCGAAGTGGACCGAATTGTGGGGCTCGAACTGGGCGCAGACGATTATCTCGCCAAGCCTTTCAGTCCGCGTGAACTCACGGCGCGGGTGCGGGCGGTGTTGCGTCGCAGCAACGGCGCGGCACCCGGCGTGGCCTCGCGGGAAGCGAAGTGGGTGCACGATGCGGCGCGTTGCCGCATTGGTTATCACGGCAAAACCCTGGAGCTCACGCGCAACGAATACCGTCTGCTGGCGGCGCTGCTGGCCTCGCCTGGCCGCGTTTTCAGCCGGGACCAATTGATGACGACGGCGTGGGATGATCCCGGCGCGGCGCTCGACCGGACGGTGGATGCGCATGTGAAGTTGCTCCGTGCCAAACTGCGCGAGGTGGCGCCGGAAGATGATCCCATCACCACCCATCGCGGCATGGGTTATTCGCTGCGGGAGACATGAAAATCCGCACGGCCATCTTCATGGTCTATGTCGCGGCCTCGGCGGTCGGGCTCGCGGTGCTCATGCGTTTCATGCTCGCGGAAGTCCGGCCGCGCTACGTGACCTCGGTGCGCCTGAGCATGCAGGAGGCGGTGGAAACCGTGGCGCGTGCGTTGCAGGGCCGCACGCCGGCCGAGGCGGGCGCGGTGCTCGCGCGAAAGTCCAGTTTCCGGGTGAAATTGCTGACGCCGGCTGGGCGCAGTTTGTTTGATTCGCAGCCGGATGAAACCTCTGAGCTGACAGAATACTCGTCGCGTTCGCGTGAAACCGTTAAGCGCGTGGGCATGGACCTGATTGATGGCGAGCGGGACGCGGATGAATTGGAGGTGCTCGCGGAGGCGCCGGTCAATCTCGCCGGGGGTGAGGCGGCGCGGCTGGTGTTTTCGCGGTCGTTCCGCAGCGTCAACGCCGTCATCTGGGCTGAGCGGCGCAAACTCGCCGGTATCGCGCTGCTCATTGCGGGGGTGATGGTGGCGGCGGGTTGGTGGATCTCGGTGCAACTGACGCGTTCGCTCGAGCGGCTCACGGTTTATGCGCAGGGTGTGCGCGATGGCCGGGCGGTGGCGCCGCCGCGCTCCCGGGCGCAGGAGGTGGCGGCGCTGGCGAAGGCGTTTGAGGAAATGCGCGATAGCCTGGAGGGCCGTCAGCATGCCGAGCGTTACACGCAGGCGCTGGCCCATGAGGTGAAGGCGCCGCTGGCCGCCATCCGGGGCGCGGCGGAATTATTGGGCGAGGAAATGCCGGAGGCACAGCGGGCAAAATTTCTGGGCAACATCCGCAGCGAGGCGGCCCGCATCCAGCAGATCGTCGAACGGCTGCTGGAATTGTCCTCGGTCGAGGCGCGCAAGGCGTTGCAGCAGACGGAGCGGCTGGCCGGTGCCGCGCTCGCGCAGGAAGCGGCGGCGGTGGTGCAACCGGCCTACGCGGCAAAAGGCGTGCGACTGACGGTAAGCGCGGCGGAAGTGAGCTTGCAGGGTGAACGGGTTTTGTTGCGCGAGGCGTTGGTCAACCTCCTGCAGAACGCGCTGGATTTTTCGCCCGCCGGCAGCGAGGTCAGATTGCAGGTGAACCGTGAAGTCGACCGAATTATTTTCCGCGTGGAGGACAGTGGGCCCGGCGTGCCGGATTACGCGCTGTCCCGCGTGTTTGAGCGTTTCTATTCGCTGCCCCGACCGGGCCAGACGCGAAAGAGCACGGGTCTCGGCCTCGCCTTGGTGCAGGAGATCGCGCATTTGCACGGCGGGGCGGCGACTTTGGCGAATCGGCCCGGCGGCGGGGCGAGTGCGGCCTTCTGGGTGCAAGGCAGCGCGTAAGAACCTATGCGAATGATCCCGGCCTGCGCTTGCGAAGAGCTGGGTAGGGGCTGTTATCCCGCCGCAGGCGGACAAGCCTTAATGGCCCTTGGTTGCGAAAGTCGCACCGGGCGGTTAGGGATAACCGCCCCTACCGGATCCTGGATTTTCGGATAGGTTCTAAGTTGATCGCCGCAGGGGATAATTGGGTTGGCGGATTTTTGGGCGATTTCACGCCCGTTTCACACTGTTTGCATGCAACCTGGGCAGGATGTGGGCATGAACTCCACGCCATTCGTTCCGTTTTACTGGTTCAAGCGCTGGGGCTGGTTCTACCGCCCCATTCATGTCCTCGGTTGGATTGCCTCGTGCGTCGCCTTGGCCTTCTTGTTGCACATTTTCGTCGTGCTGGATGCGCAGGCGCACTCGGTCACCGACCTGCTATATCATTTCTACGTGTTCGCCGCGCCGACGTTTCTCGGCCTGATGTGGATCGGCTCGCGCACGAGCGACGAAAATGGAGGTCGTGGATGAACCCCGAACCTCCCGTCCTGCGCACCGCGGCATGGCCGCGCCGCCACACGGTCACCGTGAAACTGTTCTTCATCGCCCTGCTGGTGCTCCTGCTCCAGCTGCCGTTGAGCCTGATCAACGACCTGCGTCAGGAACGCAGCCGCAACCGCGAGGAAGCCCATGCTCGCGCCTATGCAGTAAACCAAGCAAAACCGGACCGGGCCTATACGCCCGCCGTGGCGGCGGCCGAAGGTTACCGCATGGTGGAGCGGGCGCTGAAGCACAGCATGTTGGTGCTGACGCTCGTGTTCGCCGCATTTTTTCTCTTCGAAACTTTGGCGGAACTCAGGCTGCATGCCGTGCACTACGGATTGGTCGGGGCGGCCATGAGCCTGTTTTATCTCGCACTGCTGGCGCTGGCCGAAGTGCTGCCACCCGGCCTGGCCTATATCGGTGCGGCGGTGGCGTCCTCGCTGCTCATTGTCTTCTATAGCATCTCAATTCTCAAAAGCTACGCTCGCGCCGGCACGATTGCCGCGCTGCTGGCGGCGGAGCACGGGGTGCTCTACGTCGTGTTGCGGATGGAGAACTATGCGCTGCTCGCGGGCACCGCGTCGCTTTTCACCGTGCTGGCGGCCGTGATGTTCTTCACCCGCAATGTGGATTGGTTTGCGCAGGAATCCGGCAGGGAGGCGCAGTCATGAACATGGCTCCGGCAGTTTTTAGGCGCGAGTTGGCTGGCTGGGCGATTCGCGGGGTGCTTTGCGCGCTGCCAAGTGCGTATTGGGCGCTCATGGTAGGGTTCAAGGAACCGGCTGAACTGTGTGCAATGGCTGCGGGCATTGCCCTCTGCGTGGTTTTGTTTGCGGGGTTCTCTGCCAGTGATGCCATGAGGGCGACAGCGGGGCGGAAAAAATTTGTGCGGGCACTGAAAATGTCCGCATGGATCAAATGCGCATTGTTGCTCGGTGTCGGACTGGCATGGGTTTCCGCGGCGTGGATAAAAACGGAGATGGTGGCTTGGTTTGTAATCGGCCTCGCGCCCGATCTATGGGCCGGCTTTGGCTCGCTGTCGTTTGTGGGATGGCTGTCAGGGATGAAGGCCGGGCCAGAGCTCGGACAGCTGAATTCGTTCGGTTGGACCCTGCTCACCGCCCTCGTGCAAGGCGCGCTGATCTCGGGGTTGCTGGTAATAATGGCGCTGGTCGTGCTCGGCTATTGGCGGCTGCTGATCCGGTTCAAGCGTGACGCATCCGTTGCGTCAGCCTGAGACAATAGAGCAGCGGGACTGCGCCCAGCACGCCGAACGAGCAATCAATCAACTGCCAGTAGAACGGGATGCCACGCACGGCTCCGGCAATCAGGGCCAGCGGGATGACTCCAATGCAACAGATGAGCCCGCATTTCAGGACCCAGTCGGATTCGAGTGGTCGCCAGAACGGGCGGATAAAAAAGACGGCGAGGCACAGATGGCCGAAGGCGAGCCAGTCGGTGCCGTAGCCGATGAAAGAGAATTGGGCGTAGGTTTGCTCAAGGCCGAACCACACGGAGGCGATCCAGTGGTGGAGCCCGGTCAGATTTTGGTAGTCAGCGGGATTCACGATACCGAGCATCCGGCCGAGCAGGCGCAACTCGGCAAGCAGGGGAAAGGCGGTCAAACCGCTGAGGATCAGGCCGAGGATGAAAAACCCAAGGCTCAGACGGTAGCGCAGCAGGCACGAATTCACGTTTGAAACCGGCGTGCCGGAATAATTTACCAAATCACCTTGAGGCCGCGCACGCCGACGAGGGCGTGGATTTTCTCATCGATGGTGATCAGGGGCAGTTTGTGCTCGGCAGCCGTGGCGACGATGTGACGGTCACCGGGATCGCGGTGATCCCAGTCCAGTCGGGCCGCGCGCAGGGCGATGGCGGGTGTGACGGGCAGGACGACGATATTGGCAATGGCTGCCTCCAACCAGACATCGATCGGCAGGTTGGGTTGAATTTTTCCTGAGACCAAATGTCTGGCTAACTCGGATAGAGATACATCCGACACAGCTAGCTCTCCTGGTTGGGCCAGCCCAATAATTTCCCGCACCTTAGGCGTAAGTCGGGTAATGGCTTGCTGCGACCAATCCAAAACGTGCGTGTCGAGGAGGTATTTCACTTTTCCTTGAGATGATCCCATTCGCTTTCATCAAAGGCGGGCTCCGCGGGATCATAGGTGGATGGGCCGAGCGAATACTGGGCGAGTCGTCCCAGGAGAAACCCCCGGCCAGTGGCGGGAAGTTCCTTTTCGACGGCGTTGCGCACGATTTCAGAGACGGGCAGTTTACGTTCGCGGGCGACGCGCTTGAGGCGGCGTTGGAATTCGGCCGAGACCTTGAGCGTGAGGGTGGGCATGGTGTTACCGTGGTAATACCGGTTGGCGCTGTCAAGCGGACCGCCGACCCTACAACAGACTGCCCTGCTCGCTGCCGAGTGACTTCAGGCCGATGGCCACGTAGCCCTTGGGCGTGAGGACGCGACCTTGGGCGGTGCGCTGGAGATAGCCTTCCTGGATGAGGAAGGGCTCGTGCACTTCCTCGAGTGTCTCGGTTTCTTCGCCGACGGCGATGGCGATGGTGCTCATGCCGACGGGGCCGCCCTTGTAGTTCTCGGCCATCACGCGAAGCATGCGCTTGTCCATCTCGTCGAGACCGGCGGCGTCGATTTCCAAAAGCTCGAGCGCGGCAGCCGCGACGGGCTGGGTGATTTTGCCTTGGGCGCGTTCCTGCGCGAAGTCGCGGACGAAGTTGATGAGATTGTTGGCGACGCGCGGCGTGCCGCGGGCGCGGGTGGCGATTTCACGGGCGCCGCCGTCGTCGATCACGACCTTGAGCAGGCCGCAACTGCGGCGGACGATATTTTCAAGGGTAGGATGGTCGTAGTAGTCGAGCCGTGTCTGCAAGGTGAAGCGCGAGCGGAGCGGGGCGGTGAGCAGTCCGCTGCGCGTGGTGGCGCCGATGAGGGTGAAGCGCGGGATGGAAAGCCGCACGCTGCGCGCGTTGGGTCCTTGGTCGATCATGATATCGAGCCGGAAGTCCTCCATTGCGGAGTAGAGATACTCCTCGACGGTTTTCGGGATGCGGTGGATCTCGTCGATGAAGAGGATGTCGCCCTCCTCCATGTTCGTCAGCAGGCCGGCGAGGTCGCCCGCTTTTTCGATGACAGGGCCGGAGGTGACGCGGACATTGCGTTCCAGCTCGTGGCCGAGGATGAAGGCAAGAGTGGTCTTGCCGAGGCCGGGCGGACCGCTGAGCAGGATGTGATTGAGCGCCTCGCCGCGCTTCTTGGCGGCACCCACCATGACCTGCAGGCGTTCGACGGTCTTGGGCTGACCGGTGAAATCGCTGAACGACAGTGGGCGCAAGGCGGCTTCGACCGGCGAGACGGGGCTCGCGAGCGCGGAGGAAATGTAGCCGGTGCCTTTGGGGGGGTGATCGGGAGAAGCCATTGAATGTGGAAATCAGGAAAACTGGAACAAGGCTGTAATGAGATTCCTTATTTCCCGGGTTTCATTTTGAAACAGATATTTCACTGCCATTCCACCTCGGCGCCGAGGCTGCGGAGGTTTTCGACGAAGTTGGGGTGGGCGCGTTTGATGGTGTCGGCGTTCTTGACGACGCTGCGGCCGGGGATACTCGCGGCGACCATGTAGAGGGCGACGGCGGCCCGGATGATGTAGGGCGCCTCGACGGTAGCCGGGCGCAGCGGGCGGTCGCCAAAAATGATGACGCGGTGCGGATCGCTGACCACGACGTGCGCGCCGAATTTCACCAGCTCTGGCATCCAGGTGAAGCCGCCTTCATAGACCTTGTTCCAGAACATCATGGTGCCCTTGGCGCGGACGGAGAGCGCGAGCATGCAGGGCAGCAGGTCCACGGGAAAATACGGCCACGGCGCGGCCTCGATGCGCGGCAGCAGGTTGGTGGTGAAGGGTTGCTCGACGACGAGTTTTTGGTTTTTCCGCACGATGGCGGTGTCGCCCGAGTGCTCGATGTGCACGCCGAGCTTGTTGAACGCGCGGCCCATCAGGTCGAAATGGTGGGGCAGGGAATTTTTGACCCGCACTTCGCCGCCGGTGATGGCGCCGAGCGCTAGGAAGGTGACGACTTCGTGGTGGTCGGAGTTGATGGTGAACGTGCCGCCCTTAAGCGATTTCACCCCGGTGACGGTGAGCTGACTCGTGCCGAGACCGGTAATCTTCGCCCCCATGCCGACGAGCACAGTGCAGAGATCCTGCACGTGGGGCTCGCTGGCGGCATTGATGAGGACGGACTCGCCATCGGCGAGGGCGGCGGCCATCGCAAAATTTTCCGTGGCGGTAACCGACATGTAATCGGGCCAGTGGCGGGCGGCTTGGAAACGGCCCTTGAGCGCAAGCGTGAGGTCGCCGTTGCGGGCAATGCGGGCGCCGAGTTTTTCGAGAATTTCGAGATGGGGATCGAGTTCGCGGATGCCGAGGGAACAGCCCTTGGCGTTGGTCGGGATGGCGATTTTTTTCATCCGCTGAAGGAGCGGTGCGAAGAGCAAGACGGCGGAACGCATGCCGGCGGGCAGTTCGCCATTGAGCCGGCGGGCGTCGAAGGTGGAATGATCCACTTCCAGGCGGCCGGCGGCGCGGTCCCAGGTAATGTGCGAGCCCTGTTCGCTGAAAAAGGTGACGAGCTTTTCGACGTCCGTGATCAGCGGGACATTGAGGAGCGTGATTTTTTTGTCGGTCAGCAGGGTCGCGCAGAGGATGGGCAGCGCGGAGTTCTTGTTGCCGGACGGGGTGATCGTGCCGGAGAGGGGCTTGCCGCCGTTGACGATGAGATCGGCCATGTTGAGGGCGCGGAAAGGGAAGGGAGTGGTGGGAGGATCCTCCTTCGCCAAGGCTTCGGAGGATTCGGGTGAGGCACGAAAAAGGCGTCCGTGGAAACGGACGCCTTGAATGCGTTCAGCCTGAAGGGCTTTGGCAAGGTTTTTAGCGCATGGACTCAGATGGCGCCGCCGCCCTGCTGACCATCGGGCCGGGGATCATTGCCGCCGCCGCGGTCATCGCGATAGCGCCCACGCCCACCACGCCGACGCTGGCGTTGGCCGCCGTCGTCCCTGTGACGTTGTTCGCCGCCCTGCGACCGGCCGCCCTCGGGCGAACCGCCAGAGGATTGCTGGCCGTCACGCGGGCCGTTGTAATTCTGCTGCCGGCCGCGACCGCCGCGATGGCGGCGGCGTCCGTTGCGGTAATCGCCCCCTTCGCGTTCGCGGCCCGAGGTTTCGGGACGACTGCTGGTGCCATTGGTCTCGGGTTTGACGCCGAAGAGACCTTTCAGCCAAGCGATGAAACCACCGGATTTGGGCTTTGCGGCGGAAGGCTGTTCGGTCCGGGGCTGTGCCGCGCGCGATTCCTGCTGATCCTCGTAATCACGAGGATCGCGGGGCTGGCGGGCGAAGTTGGCGGCGCGTTGCTCACGGGGATCGCGCGGCTGGGCGGAGCGCGGCTCGCGGCGTTCGGGCCGGAAGGTCGGGCGCTCGTCGGGCCGGGGCTGGTGGTCGGACTCCCAGTTCTGGGCGGGACGTTTTACTTCCTCGGTGGGAAGAATCTTGAGCTCGGCTTTTTCCTCCGCCACGGGTGCAGTCGGTTTGGCGGTGCGCTCCTCGGCGAAGGGGAACATCTCGCGGGGTGTTTCCGTTGCCGTGGCGATTGGGGCGGCGACAGGCGCGGCGGCAATGGGCGTGGCGACGACGGGCTGGGGGGCGGCCTGCGGGGCAGGCTCGTTGACGATGGTCGCGGGCACGGACGTCTCGCCCGTGAACGGATTCTTATACTCGCTCTTCGTGGTGATGACCTCGATGGAGCTGGGTTGATAGCCGCTCGGAGCGGCTGGGGCCGCGGAGGCGGCGGGGCTGGGGCGCTTGGCCTTGCCGCGGGAGAGACCTGAACCGCGGGAGGCGCCGAACGAACCGTTCGGCTGGGTGTCGCCACTGGCGGCGACGCTAGGCGTCGCGCTGGCGGTCGCGGCGGGGGCGGAAGCCTCAGCGCCGGACGTTACTGGATCTGACATGGTTGTGTTTGTTTTTTGTTGGATAAGGCGCTCATCCCGCAAGGCGGAAGAGCGGCCGTGGTTATTAGGGCCGGCGGAGTGCGGGTGAACGCGCTCGACGCTAACCGTAGTTGGCAACATCGCCCCCGTGCCCCCATGGGGCAACTGCAAATTCCAGTCGTCTAGGGGAGGTCAGACGGAAAAGTTGGGCAAATCCTTGATATCGAAGGGCGCGCGCAGTGCCGGAGCTGGCTGTAAAGGCGGGCTTGCCAGCCCCCAGCGGGCTTTGCAGCGTCGGTCACATGGATAAGCTCGAAGAAATTTTCCGCATGCAGAACGCGCTGAACCAGCGCATCGGCGTCAATCTCCCGCCGCCCACCGACGAGGAAAAAGCCAAGTGGATCCTCAACTACACCCGCGCGATGCAGCAGGAAACGGCGGAGCTGATCGACAGCGTGCCGTGGAAATGGTGGGCCAAATACCAGAAGTTCGACGAGCAGAATGCCAAGGTCGAGGTCGTGGATCTGTTTCATTTTTTGGTCTCACTCGCGCAGACACTCGGCATGACGGCCGATGATGTCTATCAGGCCTATCTCAAGAAGAACGCCGTCAACCATCAACGCCAGGAAAGTGGCTACGTCAAAAAAGACGAGTCGGACTCCAAGCATATCTGAGCGTGCTGCGCTCAGCTAGGCTTGAACGCTGAACATCCAACGCTGAACGCCCAACGCCGAATGACGGAAGCGCGCAGGCGAACCCGCGATAATATTTCTGCGCAGTGCGACGCTGGGTGGTGAAGGGGAACGTGAGCATTACCCCTTTTCGGTGCCGGCGCTGCGCGGCCTGGAGCGGGTGGAGTTCACCACGCCGGTCACATTTTTGTCGGGGAGAACGGTTCGGGCAAATCCACGCTGCTCGAGGCGTGGCGTTGAAGGCGAAACCGCCACCGGTCACGGGCACGCCGCTGGCGAAGGCACTGACGCTGGGCTGGAAACGCGCACGAACTACGGGTTCTTCCTGCGTGCGGAGGATTTTTTAATTTTGTCCGGAAGACAAAACGCCGCGCCGAATCGATGGCTGCAATGGCGGAGTGCTTTGGCGATGACCTGCGCGTGCGCGGCTACATGCTGGGGCAGAAGCACGTGCTGCAATCCCGCTACGGCGAGGACCTGCACGCGCGGTCGCATGGCGAAAGTTTCCTAAAGTTTTTTCCGGCACGCGCATCCTGCGGTTTGACGAGGACGACGTGCGGGAGGCGGCCTACGCGGAGTTGGAGCACGTCACGCTCGTGCGCAATTTTCTGGCGAACCCGGAGCGATTTTTGAGCGAGCGGTGATTGCAGCGTCTGATTGCCTGAGCTTACCGCATGCGCTTTGGGGTAGGGGCGGTTATCCTTAACCGCCCTTTCATCGAGGGCAGTTAGGTGTGGCTGCCTCTATCTTGTTCGAAATGCGGGCACAAAAAAGGCGGAGTTCGGAGACCCCGCCCTACATTATCATTCATGGGCGGTTAAGGATAACCGCCCCTACCTAACAGTGCCGCGCTTAGCGCGTGACAACGAAGGCCGCGGTCACATCCACGGCGGTCTCGCCCTGCTCGATGACGCGGGCGCGGAGCTTGAGCTTCGCCTTGCCGTAGCGGGAGAGGGCTTCCTTGAACTCGGCGATGGCCGCCTGGGCGGGCCGCTCGCAGATGGCGCGCAGATCCCCGATGACGGGCCGGCGGTAGGCCGCGCGGCTTTCCTTCACGACGATGCGCCACTCAGATTTTTCCGCGCCCTTTTCGTTTTTCATCAACTCCCACACGACGCCGTAACCGGCGAGCGTGGCGATGGAGACGAGGCTGCCGCCAAAAGCGGTGTTGAGCGAATTTTTGTTCTGCTCCTTCGGCGCCTTCAACGTGAGCGCCCGGTCGTCGCTGACCTCCACGCCGACTCCCATCGCCTTCGCGAGCGGGATCATCTCGTGAAGGAAGAGTTCGAACGCAGGGACCTTGACGGACTTCATGGGCGCGGACGTTGGAGGGAAAAACCGCGCGCGTCAAAGCCGGCGCGGACATTTCGCTAAATAGGTTCCCGGTTTGACCCAGGCCGGCGCGGCCGGCAGGCTTGGGTCATGATTTCCGTCGGCCAGAAACTTCCCTTGGGTATGGCGCTAAATATATTGCAAGACAATGTAGAGAAGGAGGTTAAGTTATCCGAATTATTGACGCGACCAACCATCATATCGGTCTATATGCGTAACAACACGGGCGGGTGCGACAAACAGAATGCCAGTCTGGCAAAGCAGGCGAAAGCGTTCGCGAGGGCCGGCTACAACCTCGTCGCGGTGAGTCGCGACACGATTTCATCGCACCGCAAATACGCCGCGAAGCTAGGCATCAGCTACACGCTCGTGAGTGATCCGGAGGATGTTTTCGCGCGTGCGACGGACTCGGTCATCGAGAAATCCATGTATGGCCGGAAATTTTTCGGACCGGCGCGGGCAGCGTATGTGCTTAATCGTGACGGCACGGTGCTCGCGAGGGTCGAGAAGGTGGATACGGCAGATCACGCGGCGCAATTGCAGGCGATGTTGGCGACCCTGCCGAAGGTTCAGGCGTAAGCGGCGGCCGATAAAAATCCATTGCTTCTGTCATGCTGAGCGACGCGAAGAATCCAGCCAGACACGCGTAGCTCTAAAACGTGGCGATCGACCAAGTGGATTCTTCGCTCCGCTCAGCATGACATACTTTTCAGACGCTCACCTGGCCTTCACTGCGGTGGTGGGTGGCCGATGAACAATTTCACGAACTCGGCGGCGGCACGGCCGGGTGGGCGCTGCTTGGGCCAGACGAGCACGATTTTACGTTCGGGCCGGCTGGATTTGAGTGAACGGTAGGCCGGGGCGTGGAGTGACTTGGCGCGGCGGGCCATGGCGGGAATGAGGGAAAGTCCCAGACCGGCGCAGACGAGTTCCTGCACGGTCTCCAGCTGCGCGCTCCGGAAACTGATGCGCGGCTTGACCTCCTGCCGCTCACAGAAGCCCAGCACCTGATCGCCGAGGCAATGGCCGGCTTTCATGACGATGAGTTTCTCGTCGCGCAGGTCGGCCGGGGTGAGGGTGCGTTTTTTGGTCAACGCGTGCTGTGGTGGCAGGGCGAGCCACAGTTCCTCCGTGAACAACTCCGTGACGGTCAACCGGTCGTCCGTGATCGGTTCGCTGACGAGGGCGAAGTCAATTTCGTAGGCGTGCACCAGCTTGAGCAGTTGCGCCGTCGTGTCTTCGTGCACGGTGATGTCCACCCCGGTGAACTGGGCGCTGAACCGTGCCATGATGGGTGGCAGCAGGTAGGGCGCGATGGTCGGCAACACGCCGATGGCGACCGTGCCGTGCTTCAGGTCGAGGGCGTCGCCGGCCTCGCGCCGGGCCGCATCGACCTCCTCGAGGATGCGCACGGCGCGACGCAGAAACGCCGTGCCGTGCGCGGTGAGCTGCACCTGGCGCTTCATGCGGTCAAAGAGCCGTTCGCCAAGTTCGTCCTCCAGTTTCTGGATCTGCTGGCTGAGTGAGGGTTGCGCCACGTTGCACTGTTCCGCGGCGCGGGAAAAATTCCCCGTTCGGGCCAGCGCGACCATGTATCTGAGCTGATGCATTTCCATAGGCAGGACCTATGGTGGTTAAAGGAACAAAGTATTTCAACAATAGCCAAAAAATTGGTTTAATGCATTGTATCGTTACCGCCACCCAGCCACCCCGGCAAAGATTCTAAACCGTTCCATCCGGAACAGACCTTAATCCAACCCCAGTATACAATCGGAGAAACCTATGGACGCACCCCATTCTGAAACGAGCGGCGGCAAATGCCCTTTCCCTCACCTGCACGGCGCTAGCGCCAAGCCCGCGACCTCGGGCGGCCGGTCCAACCGCGACTGGTGGCCAAACCAGCTCAACTTGAAAATGCTGCACCAGCAGTCCGAGTTGTCCGATCCGATGGGCGAAGGTTTCGATTACGCGGCAGCGTTCAAGCAGCTCGATCTCCCCGCGTTGAAAAAGGATCTCTACGCGCTGATGACGAACTCCCAGTCGTGGTGGCCGGCGGATTTCGGGCACTACGGCCCGCTCTTCGTCCGCATGACCTGGCACGCGGCGGGCACCTACCGCACCGGTGACGGTCGCGGCGGCGCCGGCACGGGCCAGCAACGTTTCGCGCCGCTCAACTCCTGGCCGGACAACGTCAATCTCGACAAGGCCCGCCGCCTGCTTTGGCCGGTCAAACAAAAATACGGCAACAAGATTTCCTGGGCCGACCTGCTCGTCCTCGCCGGCAATTGCGCGCTCGAATCGATGGGCTTCAAGACCTTCGGCTTTGCCGGCGGCCGGGCCGACGTGTGGGAGCCCGAAGAGGATGTCAGTTGGGGCACGGAAGCCAAGTGGCTCGCCGACGAGCGCCATCGCGGCGAACGCGATTTGGATAATCCGCTGGCGGCCGTGCAGATGGGCCTCATCTACGTGAATCCCGAAGGCCCCAATGGCAACCCCGACCCGCTGGCCGCGGCCAAGGACATTCGCGAAACTTTCGCCCGCATGGCGATGAACGACGAAGAGACGGTCGCACTCATTGCCGGCGGTCACACGTTTGGCAAAACGCACGGCGCCGGTCCCGCCAGCCACGTCGGCCTCGAGCCGGAGGCGGCCGGTCTCGCTGAAATGGGGCTCGGCTGGGCCAACTCCTTCGGCACCGGCAAAGGGGCTGATACGATCGGCAGCGGTCTCGAGGTCACTTGGACCACCACGCCGACGAAATGGACGCCCAATTTCTTCTGGAATCTATTCGGCTTCGAATGGGAACTCACCAAGAGCCCGGCCGGCGCGCATCAATGGACCCCGAAGCATGGCATGGGCGCGGGCACCGTCCCGGACGCGCATGACAAAGCCAAACGGCATGCGCCGGCGATGCTGACCACCGACATTTCCCTGCGCGTCGATCCGCTTTACGAAAAAATCTCGCGCCGCTTCATGGAGGATCCGGACTTGTTTGCGGATGTCTTTGCGCGCGCCTGGTTCAAGCTCACGCACCGCGACATGGGCCCGAAGTCGCGCTACCTTGGCCCGGAAATTCCGGCCGAAGATCTTGTCTGGCAGGATCCGATTCCCGCCGTCGATCACGCGCTGGTTGACGCCAAGGACATCGCGGCGCTGAAGGCCAAAATCGTCGCCTCCGGCCATGCGGCTTCCGAACTCGTCGCGACCGCCTGGGCCTCGGCCTCGACGTTCCGCGGCTCCGACAAACGCGGTGGGGCCAATGGCGCGCGCATCCGCCTCGCGCCGCAGAAGGATTGGGAAGTCAACCAGCCGGCCCAGTTGGCCAAGGTGTTGAAGACCCTCGAAGGCATCCAAAAGGAATTCAACGCGTCCGCCACCGGTGGCAAAAAAGTCTCGCTGGCCGATCTGATCGTGCTCGGCGGTGCGGCGGCCATCGAGCAGGCCGCGCAGAAAGGCGGCCACAAAGTGGAGGTGCCTTTCAAGCCGGGCCGCATGGATGCCGCCCAAGAGCAAACCGATGTGGCCTCGTTCGCCGTGCTTGAACCGGTCGCCGATGGTTTCCGCAACTATGCCAAGGACCACTTCTCCGTGGTGGCCGAACGAATGTTGGTGGACAAGGCGCAGTTGCTCAGGTTGACCGCACCGGAAATGACTGTGCTGGTCGGCGGTCTGCGCGTGCTCAACGCCAACCACGGCAAGTCGCCGGCCGGCGTTTTCACCGCGCGCCCCGGCACGCTCAGCAACGACTTCTTCGTCAACCTGCTCGACATGGGCAACGTGGTGAAGGCGACGTCGAAGTCCGAGGACAGCTTCGAAGTGCGCGACCGTGCGACCGGCGACGTGAAGTGGAGTGCCACCCGCGTGGACCTCGTGTTCGGTTCGAACTCCCAGTTGCGCGCGCTCGCCGAAGTCTACGGCCAGAGCGACGCGCAGGGGAAATTCGTGTGCGACTTCATCTCCGCCTGGAACAAGGTGATGAACGCCGACCGCTTCGAGCTCGCCTGAGCTCCGTTCAGCTCCTCTGCAAAACGGCGCCACGTTGCGATTATTCGCGGCGTGGCGCTTTTCTTTTCAACCGCAGACAGGTGGGCCGGCGTTATCCGCCAAGGCTACTGGGCGGCGGCCCGGGCAAAAAAATCCAATACTATGCCCGGGGTTAATAACTCGGGCAGGATCACGGGGTCGGGCTTGCCGGGGGCGTAGATCAAGTTGAAGGGCACGGCGGAACGGTGCCAGCGTGCGAGCTCGGCGGTGATGGCTGGGTCGCGGTTGGTCCAGTCGCCGCGCAGCAGCACGACGTTCTTTTTCTGCAATTCGGCGAGCACGGCGTCGCTGTGGAAGACCGCGGCCTTGTTCGTCAGGCAGGTGGCGCACCAGCGGGCGGTGAAGTCCACATAGACAAACTTGCCTGCCGCCTGTGCGGCGGTGATGGCCGCCGGGCTCCATTTTTCCCACGTGACTTGGTATTCGCCGGCCACCGCGACGGGGGCGGACTTGGGCCAGCCGGTGACGAGACCGCCGGCGAGGAGCAGGAAAGCGAAGACGCGGCCGAAGCGTTGCCGGCCCGGCTTCCCGTGCGCCTGACCGAAGCGGCCGTAAGCCCATCCCGCCATGGCGACGAGCACGAAGCCGAAGGCAATCATCAGCAAACCGTTGTCATCGTCCTTGGTCTGGCCGGCGAGCACCCAGAGCAGCCAGCCGACCGTCGCGTAGAGCGGGAAGGCCATGAACTGCTTGAAAGTTTCCATCCACGCGCCGGGCCGCGGGAGGAGCTTCACGGCCGCGGGGAAAATCGAAAGTAGCAGGTAGGGAAGGGCGAGGCCGATGGCGATGGCGGTGAACACGAGGAACGACTGGCCGGCGGACAGGGAGAGCGCGGCGCCGAGCGCAGGCGCGAGGAACGGCGCGCTGCAGGGCGTGGCGACAAGGGTGGCGAGCGCGCCGGTGAAGAACGAACCCAGGAAGCCATCCTTCATTTGGAGTTCACCACCGACGCCGGTGGCGGACAGCCCGACCTCAAAGAGCCCGCTCAGGTTGAGGGCGAAAACCAACAGAAACACCGCCATGCCGAACACGAAGGCCGGAGACTGCAGCTGAAAGCCCCAGCCGAGTTGGGCGCCACTCGCGCGGAGCACCAGCAGCGCGCCGGCCAGCGCCCAGAACGACAACAGCACGCCGAGCGAGAACACGAAGCCATGCTGGATGATCTTGGCTTTGTCGTGGCCCGATTGGTTGACGAAGCCCATGATCTTGATGCCAAGCACGGGGAACACGCACGGCATGAGGTTGAGAATCAGGCCGCCGACGAAAGCGAGGAAGAGGGTGCCGAGGAGGCTGCCCGGCGCAGCCGGCGGAGCGGTCTGAGGGCTGAGGTCCGAAACTGGAGAACCGGTAGAGGTCGCAGCCAACTTGTGGTCGCTGAAGACCACATCGATCACGAGTCCATCATAACCCGAGCCGTCGCTCCAGCCGTTGGCGGAGGCAAGCACGCCGGTGAGGCGCGCCTGTTTCGGATCGGCCGCAGCGTCGAGCGGCAGCCCGAGCATCCAGCCGCCGTTTTCCGCCGTGATTTTTTGCGGCAGAGCGTAATCCACGAAACCATCGTCAGCGAAAAAGCGCAGGTCCGCCGGCTGGTGCGTGGTGCCGGGTTTGGGCGTCAGTCGCAGAGTGACGGCCTTGCCGTCGTGGCTCGCGGCCAGATTCCAGCCGGTGTTGGCGTCGGGCAGTTTCGCCCGCGCGTCGGCGATGGTCTGCGTCCACTTGGCATCGGCGGCCGCCGTGGCGGCGACCGGCAGCGCCAGCGTGAGATTTGCATCGCCCGGCATGCAGACATCCAAACACATGAGCCATTCGGTGGTGGCTGTGAGGATCGTCGTGGAACCGGCGGCCAAGGTGGCGGGCGGAGTGATTTCGACCAGCAGGTAGCTGTCCCCGCCATACCCGTTGCCGACGATCTTGCCCGAGCTGTCGTGCAAGGTGTGGGGTGCGGGCCATTGGAGGTTTCCGGCCTTGAAGCCTTCCGGCAGAGTCCAGTTCAGCGTGGTCGGGTAGCCCGTGCCGGGGGCGATCCAGTAACTGTGCCACTGCGGTTCGTGCTGGAGGCGCAGCGCAACGGTGAAAGGCTGGCCCGGGACGATGGCGGCGGCGTCCGTGACGAGCGACGCGGTGACGGCACCGCTTTTCACCGGTAGTGACTCGCCGGCAAACACGAGGGCGGGCAGCGCGACCAGCAGCAAAAGCAGTGGGGGAAGTTTCATCTGAATATGAGAGTAGGGAGAAGTCGGTTTATTTCAAACGCTGATCGGTCCGGCGGTGGGCGGCTCCGCCCGATGCGCCGGCATGCACGCGGCAAAAAGATTGGTGGAATAATAACGCTCCGCCCGGTCGCAGAGGATGGTGGCGACGCGTGCCGCGGGGCCGAGGCGTCCGGCGGTTTGCAATGCGGCGTGGACGTTGGCACCCGACGAGGTGCCGACGAGCAGGCCGAAATCACGCGCGAGCCGGCAGGTCATCGCGAGGGCGTCGGCGCTGCTGACCTTCACGCGGCCGTCGATCGGTGCGCCGGCCAGCAGCGGCGGCACGAAGCCGCCGCTGACGCCTTCGATGGAATGGCAGCAGGGCATTTCGCCCGAGAGCATGGCGGCCTCGGACGGTTCCATGACGATCACTTGCACGGCGGGATGATGCTTTTTCAACGCGCGGCCGCAGCCGGTGAGCGTGCCGCCGGTGCCGAAGCCGCTGACAAAAGCATCCACGCGTTGCGCCATTTGCGCGATGATTTCGGGGCCGGTGTTTTCCTCATGGTCCAGGGCGTTGAGCGGATTCTCGAACTGGCGCGGCAGGAAATAGCGGGGATCCGCCGCGGCCATTTCGTGGCTCAGGTCGATCCCGGTCTGGTAGCCCTTGCCGGCCTTGAAGAGCTGGAGCTCCGCGCCGAGATGCCGCATGAGGTGGCGCCGCTCGATGCTCGCTGTGTCGGACATCAGGATCTTCACGCGGCAACCCAAAGCGGTGCCGACCATCGCGAGCGAGATGCCGGTGTTGCCACTGGTGCACTCGAGGATGGTGGTGTCCGGCCACAAAAGGCCGCGGGCACGGGCGTCGAGCAGGATGGTCATGGCCAGCCGGTCTTTGATCGAGCCGCTCGGGTTGCAGAATTCGGCCTTGGCGTAAACGGTCAGGCCTTCGGCGGCGAAACGCAGCGGGATTAGCGGCGTGTGGCCAATGAGGGCAAAAAGCGGCGGGACGGGGTCGGTCGGGCGAAGCAGGGACATGGGGAGGTGAAAGCGATACTGTAGCAGTTAGTTTGTCCGGGGGCCATAGTCCAAATGCGGCAAGATTGACGCGGGCGTGTTTGGGTTTGGTGGGTAGGACAAGAATTCAGCCGTGCATCCACGGCGTGCTCCGTGGTCAACTCCCGGGATGGAATGTCGTCCGCAATGCGGCGCGTGTTGCATTGCGCCCTCAATCTCTTCGCCGATCCCGGGCATGCCAAAGGGCAAGCCGGCGGGTGTCGCATGCGTGCAACTGCTACCCGACTATCGCTGTGCACTATTTGGAAAACCCGAGCGCCCGGCGTTTTGTGCGAGCCTGCGGCCGACGGAAGAAATGTGCGGGTCGCAGCGCGACCACGCCTTGGATTACCTTAACGCCTTGGAGCGAGCGACCAGTTGATCAGTGCCCGCCATCGAGGTCGCCGGGTTTGAGGAGGGGGGCGAACATGGCCTTGTTGGCGCCTTTCATGTAGGCTTCCTTGGCCTCGATGGTGCCGTCCTTCACGCGGGCCATCAGGCTGTTGTCCATCGTGATCATGCCGTCGTTGCCGGCGCTTTCGATGATGGCCTTGATGTTGGCAATCTGGCCGCTGCGGATGGTGTTAGGCAGCGCCTCGTGGGTGAGCAGGATCTCATGCACGGCACAGCGGCCCTTGGGCACGCGTTTGCAGAGGAGCTGGGCGACGACGCCGGAGAGGCAGCTCGCGAGCATGACGCGCACCTGATTCTGCTCCTCGGCGGGAAAGGTGTTGATGATGCGGTCCACGGTCTTGGCGGCGTTGTTGGTGTGCAGCGTGCCAAAGACGAGCATACCCATCGAGGCGCAGCCGAGCGCGAGCTTGATGGTCTCCATCTCGCGCATTTCGCCGAGGAGCAGGATGTCGGGGTCGTGGCGCATGGCGCCCTTCAGCGCGGCGCCGAACGAGCCGGTGTGCTCGCCAACCTCGCGGTGGACGATGACGGATTTTTTAACCGGGTGCACGAACTCGATCGGATCCTCGATCGTGATGATGTGTTTGCAGAGGTTCGTGTTGATGTAGTCGATCATCGCCGCGAGGGTCGTGGACTTGCCGGAGCCGGTGGGGCCGGTGACGACGACGAGGCCCTCGTTGAGGTGGCAGAGTTTTTTCAGCGCCTCGGGCAGCTTGAGTTCGTCGAAGGAGAGGATTTTGGCGGGAATCTGGCGGAGGACGGCGGCCTGGCCCCAGTGGTTGTAGAGGTA
>JAGNQV010000021.1 GCA_017988885.1 Opitutaceae bacterium
CGCCAAAAACATTATCCCGCGTTTCATCGACCGATAGCGGCGTGCGGCCTGCTGGCGCGGAATATCTACGAACTCCTCCGCATCGAACCCCTGCCCACCGGGGCCTTGCGCAAGGCCGTCCTCAAGGGCGACCCAGCCCGCAAGGCCGCCTTCACGAAAGCCCTCATCGAACTGCAGGTCACACTGAACATCGTCCGCTCGAACGACCCCGCCATTACCACCGACACCTGGCTCCGCTTCGCTGATCAGTATTCGACCTGACCTTGAAGGGGCCGGACCGCCGGCCTCAGCCTTGCCCTCACCGCACGCCAAACATCGCGTGCACGTTTTCCAGCGCCGTGCCTTGGATGAGGGCGTTGGAACAGCCTTGGAAGTAACCCCGCCCCCCGGCTTCCGTCAGCGCGGCCTGCGCTTGGGCGCGGACCTGCGCCGCGGTGCCGCGGGCCAGCAAAGCCGAGGAGACATTGCCCCAGATAATCAAGTGCGGGAAGCGCGCCCGCACCGCCGCGACCGTCATCGTGGCATCGCGGTCCGTCTCGCCATAGCCCGGACAGGCCGCCTCGCCGAAAATCATGTCCATGAGCGACCAGAGATTGCCGTCGCTGCGGAAAAAGTGGTGCACCCCGAGCGGGTTCAACACGGCTGAGGCCTGCACATAGCCGGGGAGCACCAGGTCTCGAAACATCGCCGGGGAATAAAACGGCCCGATGTTGCCCGCGAGGTCGCCGCCGCCGAAGATCACCGGCGGACATCCCGCCGACACCAGTGCCCGGCCAATCGCGATGAGCTGGTCCGCCTGCCGCAGGCACCGCTGACGGATCAGATCCGGCTCCATCGCCATCAGTTCGATGTCCTCGGGATCGAGTCCCACGCCGATGTGCAGATTGGCGCCGACCACGAGAAATTCGGCGCCATGCCGCCGCCATAAATCCACCACTGGGGCAATGTGCGCCTGCGCCATCTGCACCAGGTCGATCGCCTCCATCCGGGCGAGTTCCTTTTGGAGGCGGACTTCCGGCGGGTCGATGCGGGGAGATTGGTAACTGGCGCTGAAATCCGCGGTCGCCGGCTGATATTGCCAGATCGTGTGCTCGCCGGACTCGGGGCCGAAGCGAAACGTAAACTCATCTATCCGTGCATCGGGTCGCACATTCATGCGCCACGGCATGCGCAGCACGTCCAAGTCCAGCGCCCGGTGCACGGCAACCAGATCCTCGATCAGGTGCGTCTCAAATTCAGCATGTGCCGCCTCGCCGTCGGCCCACGCGGCGACCTCAGCAAAATGCAGCGAGCCGGTGCCGGTATGCACCGGCCGACCTAAAATCCCGGACGCCACGCCACAGGAAATCGCGGGTGTGTAGAGCGGCGCGCGGTCCACCTCCCGGCATGCCAAGGTGGCGAGACAGCGATTCAGTCGAGTGGGCGGGTTGGCAGGTATCATCTCAGGCATGGTGTCCAGTGTGGGCCAAAACTTGGCTGGGCTTCATTCGTAGTAATCATTCGAAATTGGCGCGTTGCTTGGCAAAAAATGACTGCTGCCCGCGCCGGACCTGACTTCGATATCGGGGCGATCGGCTTTCATCGCGCCGCAAACATCGCCCGCACGTTTTCCGCCGGAGTGCCTTGGACGATGGCGTTGGAGCAGCCTTGGAAGTAGCCGCGTCCACCGGCCTCGGCCAAGGTCGCCCCCGCCTGATCCCGCACCTCCGCCGTCGTGCCATGCATGAGAAGATTTGAGGAGACATTACCCCAGATGACCAGCTGCGGAAAGCGCTCCCGCACCGCCGCCACTGTCATCTGGGCATCACGGTCGGTTTCGCCATAGCCGGGACAGGCCGCCTCGGAAAACAGCATGTCCATCAGCGGCCACAAATTGCCGTCGCTGCGAAAATAGTAATGGACCCCCATGCGATTGAGCTCGGTCAGCGCTTTCACGTAAGCCGGCCACACCAGCTCCCGAAACATTCGCGGGGAATAGATCGGCCCCTGCGTCCCCGCGAGATCACCCCCGCCCGCCATGACCGGCGGCAGACCGGCCTCACGGATGGCCCGCCCCACGGCGATCGCGTATTCCGCCTGCAACATGGTCTTTCGCAAGATCAACTCCGGCGCCGTCACCATCAATTCTAGGTCGTCCGACTCGTAGCCCACCCCGACACCCGCGCCGGCACTGCAGACAAAAAACTCAGCTCCAAACCGTCGTTGCAGATCAACCGCCTCGGCAATGGCAGTCCGGGCCACCGGCAGCGGATCCGCGGCGATTACCTCCAGCCGCCCGATCTCCGCCCGCAAGTGCTCCTCCGGCGCCTGAAGCCGGGGCGATTGATAGACCGGGCTGAAATCGGCGGCGCCCGGCTGGTATTGCCAAATCGTGTGCTCACCATCCTCCGGCCCAAAGCGAAAGGTGAATGCGTCAATCCGTGCATCCGGACACTCGTTCATCCGCCACGGCATGCGGAAAACATCAACCTCAAGCAGTCGGTGCAACTCGGCCAAGTCCTCGATCATCTGGGCCACAAATTCCGCATGGGCTGCCGCCCCGTCCGCCCAAGCCGCCACCTCGGCATAGCGCAGGGAACCCGAGCCGGTGTGGGCTGGGCGGCCGAGAAATTCCGACGCCACCTCGCACGCGATCGCCGGGATGTAGCGCGGGGCCCGGTCCACGGGCGCGCATTGCAGGGCAGCGAGACAGCGACGGTGGCGGGCATTCATTCCGGAAAAATCCTTACGCCACCCAGTTGATCCGCTCGAACCGCTGCGCCAGTTCAACATCCTTGGCGGTCACTTTGCCCCCGGCGTCGTGGGTGTTGAGCCGCACGGCCACGCGGTTGTAAACATTCGTCCACTCCGGGTGGTGATCCATGGCCTCGGCCTCGAAGCCGGCCCGCACCATGAAGCTCATCGCCTCGCGAAAGCTGCCGAACTTGAATTCTTTGCTGAGCGCATCGCGCTTGAACGTCCAGCCGGGCAGCGCGTTGAGCGCCGCGGCGATTTTGGTCGGCGACAAGGGGCGGCTTGGCATGCCGGGACCCTGACTGCATCCCCTCGGGAAGCAAGTCGGACCCAGCTGGTCGTCGCCGCATCTCTCCGCGTCCTTCGGCATTTAAAAATTGGCTTGGTAAAATGCCCTGCCACGCCCTGAATCCCCCGGTTCATGACTCCGCCCAGTCCCGATAAAGTCCCGTCGCACGTCGCCATCATCATGGATGGTAACGGCCGCTGGGCCAAGCAGCGCGGGCTGCCCCGCATCGAGGGTCACCGGCGCGGCGTCGAGACCGTCCGCACCGTAACCGAGGCCGGCCGCGAACTCGGCCTGCGCACACTCACCCTCTACGCCTTCTCGGTCGAGAACTGGAAGCGCCCGCAGGAGGAGGTCGGTGCGCTCATGGGCCTGCTGGAATATTACCTGAAGAAGGAACTCGATACTTTCATCAAGAACCGCATCCGGCTCCGCACCATCGGCCGCACCGACGCCCTGCCGGCCGGCGTGCAAAAACACCTGCGCCATACCATCGAACAAACCGCGCAGTTCACCGACTACACCCTCGTCCTCGCGCTCAACTACGGCGCCCGCACCGAGATCGCCGACGCCGCACGCGCCTATGCCGCCGCGGTCGCCAGTGGAAAGGAAAAAGCCGACGAATCTTCCTGGGACGCTTTCAGTCGTTATCTCTACACGGCGGATCTGCCCGACCCCGATCTCATCATCCGCACGTCGGGCGAGACCCGCCTGAGCAATTTTCTCCTCATGCAGGGCGCCTACGCCGAATTAGTCTTCACCCCGGTGCTCTGGCCCGACTTCGGCAAGGCCGATCTCGCCGCCGCCATCGCGGAATACGCCCGCCGCGAGCGCCGCTACGGCCTGACGAGCGAACAACTTCCCGCCCCCACCAAGTAATTTACCCATGGCCAAGCGCATTCTCAGCACCCTCGTTCTCTGGTCTGTCATTCTCGGCAGCCTGTGGCTGTTTGGTGGCCCCGCGGCCGTGGCGTTGCTCACGATCCTCTCCGTCCTGACCTTGCATGAGTTATACGGCATGGCCGACAAACTCGGCGGCCGCCCTTTCCGTGGGATGGGCCTGATCTTCAGTATCGTGATCACAGCCGGTCCCTACGTGCTGGCTTACTCCAGCGACGCATTCGACCTCATCGCCGGCCTGCCCACCGGCGCCCTCGTCCTCGCCTTGATCGTCTGCTGCTTCCGCGCACTCGGCGAACGCGACAGCCACAGCCGCATCGAAACCATCGCTTCGACCATGCTCGGCCTGCTCTACGTGCCGTTCATGCTGCACTTCCTCGTCGCGATCCTGATGCGCGACGGCTACGAAGGCGACAACCTCGTGCTCTGCCTCTGGACCGTGGCCGTCTCCAAGTTCTGCGACGTCGGCGCGCTCCTCACCGGACTCGCTTTCGGCAAACACAAGATGGCCCCCGTCATCAGCCCGAAGAAAACCTGGGAAGGCGCCGTCGGCGGTGTGCTTATTTCCGCGGGCGTCGGCGCCGCGATCGCCTTTTTCGCCGCCGATCATCTCTCGTCGAGCCTCACGCCCTTGGTCGCCGCCCTCATCGCGGTGCCGTTGGCCATTGTCACGATCGTCTCCGATCTCATTGAGTCCGCGATCAAACGCCGCGCCGATACCAAGGACACGGGCATGCTGATTCCCGGCATCGGCGGGGCCTTCGATCTGACCGACAGCCTGATTCTCACCGCCCCCGTCGCCTACTTCATTTTCCAGTTTCTGGAGTAAATGGCCTCACCGCAAAAAAAACGCGTCGTCCTCCTCGGCGCCACGGGCTCCATCGGCGATAGCACGCTGCGCGTCATCGCCGCGCATGCCGACAAACTGGAACTCGTCGGCATCGCCGCCCGCTCCGGCTGGGAAAAACTCGCCGTCATCGCCCAAGCCCACCGCGTGCCGCATGTCGGGATTTACGACGACGACGCTTGCGCCACCGCCCAGGCCTCCGGTCGCTTCCCCGCTGGCACGAAATTTTACGGCGGCCACTCCGGTTTGGTGGACCTGGCGCAATTGCCGGCAGCCGACATCGTGCTCGTCGCCGTCGTCGGCACCACCGGCCTCGAACCCGCCCTCGCGGCGCTCACCGCCGGCAAGGATCTTGCCCTGGCCTCGAAGGAAATCCTCGTGCTCGCCGGCAAATTCGTGATGGCCACGGCGAAAAAACACGGCGTCAAACTGCTGCCGGTGGACAGCGAGCACAGCGCCGTTTTTCAATGCATGGAGGGCCACCCGCAGGCCGGCGTGCGGCGCATCGTCCTCACCGCCAGTGGCGGCGCGTTCCGGGACTGGCCGTTGGAAAAACTCGCGCACGTCACCCCGGCCGATGCCATCAAGCACCCCAATTGGTCGATGGGCCCCAAGATCACCGTCGATTCCGCCACGCTCGCCAACAAGGGCCTCGAACTCATCGAGGCCCAGTGCCTCTTCGGCCTGCGCCATGACCAGTGTCAGGCCATCCTCCACCCCCAAAGCATCGTCCACTGCCTCGTCGAGTTCAACGACGGCGCCATGCTCGCGCAGCTCTCGCCGCCGTCGATGACGTTTCCCATTCAGCATGCGCTGCTGCATCCGGCGCGGGCCCCCGGCGTCGAGGCTCCGCTGGATCTCACCAAACTGCTCTCGTTGGATTTCCGGCCGGTGGACGAAACGCGCTTCCCCATGCTGCGGCTGGCCAAACAGACCATGGCCACAGGCGGCAGCGCCCCCGCGATCTACAACGCCGCCAACGAGGTCGCTGTCGCCGCCTTCCTCGCCCACCGCATCCCCTTCCTTGCGATTCCGGTCATCGTGGAACAGACTCTGGCCGCGTCAAAAATTGTTGCACCGGATGACTTGGCGACCGTCCTGTCCATCGATGCCGAGGCCCGGCGCATCACCGCATTGAAAATTTCCCAGCTTAAGCCCTAATTTCCCTGTGTCTTACGATTTCCTTCACACCCTCCTTTCCAACATCTGGTCGATCTTTCTCGTCGTGCTGTTTTTCGGCGGGTCGATCTTTGTGCATGAGCTGGGCCATTTTCTCGCCGCCCGGCGGCGCGGCGTGCATGTGGAGCGTTTCTCCATCGGCTTCGGCCCGAAGATTTTCTCCTGGCGCGGCAAGGACGGCGTCGAATACCGCATTTCCTGGCTGCCGCTCGGCGGCTACGTGGCCCTGCCGCAACTCGCCGACTTGCGCGGCATCGAGGGCGACAGCGAGGTCGAGTTGGAAAAACTGCCGCCCATCACCTACTCCACCAAGATGATCGTCTTCGCGGCCGGCGCGGCGTTCAACGTCATCTTCGCCTTCGCCCTGGCCTCCATCATCTGGTTCATCGGCCAGCCCATGAGCAGCGAGATGGCCACGACCCGCATCGGCTATGTCAGCGCCACCCTCGACCTGTCCGACGGTTCCAAGACGCCCAGCCCCGCCAGCCAGGCCGGGTTGCGCATCGGCGACACCATTCGCCAGATCGACGGCATCGCCGTCAATGAATGGACCGATATCCTGCAAACGCTCGTCACCGGCGCCGGCCGCACGGCCAGCGGCAAGCCCATGACCGTCTTCACCATCGAACGCGATGGACACACGGAAGATGTGGCGGTTTATCCCGTGCTCTCCGGCGAGGAAAATTTTCGCCGCGTGGGCATTGCCCCCGGCTATGAGTTGATGGTGCACGCCATCACCGCCAAATCGCTCGCCGCCCAGGTCGGCTTCCAGCCCGGCGATGAAATCCTCAGCCTGAACGGCACGCCCATCCTCAGCGTCGCCACGTATCAGGAAACCCTCGCCTCCACACTAAAAGAAGCCGTCGCCGTGCGCGTCAAACGTGCCGGTCAGGAAGTGGCGCTCACCATTCCGCCCCGGCCCGACGCCCAACCGGAAGCTTCACTCGGCCTGGCCCTCACCACCGGTTTTAAGCTGACGCACCCTTCCCCCTTCACCCAGATCTCCGACCATGTGGTGATGACGTTCCGCACCCTTTCCAGCCTGATCAATCCACAGTCCGACATCGGCCTCTCCAAGGTCGCCGGTCCCGTCGGCATCGTGCGTATTTTCCATAGTGCGGCCGAGGCCGGCATGCGCGCCATCCTCATGTTCACCATCCTCGTGAACATCAACCTCGCCATCTTCAACCTGCTGCCCGTGCCCGTGCTCGATGGCGGCCAGATGTTGTTTGCCACCATCGGCAAACTCCGCGGCCGGGCCCTGCCGGCGAATTTCGTCATGACCACGCAAGGCGTCTTCATCATGCTGCTGTTCTCGATGATTCTCTACATCAGCTTTTTTGATGTCCGCCGGGTCGTGCGCGACGTGCAGTCCAGCCGGGTCGAGGCGGCCGCCCCGGCGAAGTAAAAAATTGAAGGACTGAAAGGCTGGGGAAAACACCGCAAATTTTTCATTCAGCCCTTCAGTCCTTCAGCCTTTCAGTTTTTTATTCGCATGTCCTATTGTGCCTCCCGTTTTCACACCGTCCGCCGCCCCACCGCTGAGGTGAAGATCGGCCCCGTGGGCGTCGGCGGAGCCAATCCCATCCGCCTGCAGTCGATGACGACGAGCGACACGCAGGACATCGCCGCCACGGTGCGGCAGTCTATCGCGCTGGCCGAGGTTGGCTGTGAAATTGTCCGAATCACTGCGCCCAATGTCGCCGCAGCCAAATGCCTGCAAGCCATCCGCGCCCAGTTCAATGCCGCCGGTTTCGGCCATATTCCCCTCGTCGCCGACATCCACTTTCTGCCGTCCGCCGCCATGGAGGCGGTGGAACACGTCGAAAAAGTCCGCGTCAATCCCGGCAATTACGCCGACAAAAAGAAATTCGCGGTCAAGGAATACACCGACACGGATTACGAACGTGAGCTGCAGCGGCTGCACGAGGCTTTTTCGCCGCTGGTGCTGCGCGCCAAGACCCTCGGCCGCTCCCTCCGCATCGGCACCAACCACGGCTCGCTTTCCGACCGCATCATGAACCGTTACGGCGACACGCCGCTTGGCATGGTCGAAAGCGCCCTGGAGTTTCTCCGCATCGCGGAGTCACACGGCTTCCGGCAGATGATTCTGTCGATGAAGGCTTCGAATCCCAAGGTGATGATCCAGGCCTACCGGCTGCTTGTGCAGCGCATGCAGCAGGAGGCCATGCACTACCCGCTCCATCTCGGGGTGACCGAGGCCGGCGATGGCGAGGATGGACGCATCAAGAGCGCCATCGGCATCGGCTCACTGCTGTTCGATGGCCTCGGCGACACCATCCGCGTGTCCCTGACCGAGGATTCGGTTTACGAGATTCCCGTCGCCCGCGCCATCGCCGACAAAGCCATGAGCCTCTGGCGGCTTGGGAACGCGGGCGGCTTGCCCGCAAATCCCGAACTGCGGGCCAGCGGCCCGCGCTCCCACGACTCCATCGACCCGTATCATTTTACCCGGCGCGAGACCACCACGCTACACCTCGGTGAAGGAATCACCATCGGCCCCGGGCAACCACCGCGCGTGATTGTCCGCACGACTCTCGACTCACTGCAGAACCTGTCCACCGAAGCCCGCAACCCAAAGCTGGTCGACACCCCCAACGAAGGCCTGCTGGTCGCGGTCAGCTCCGTCGCCGATCTGGCCGCCCTGCACCGGCCGACCGGCACCTTCCTCGTGTTGGAACTGGCGCCTGCACTTTTCCCCGCCGACCTGAAAGCCCAGGCCGCCTGCCTCCCCGCCGGCACCGTGCTCCTGCGAAAATTTTCCTCGGCAGACGCCGTCGTGCTCGCCGGATTCGCCCAATTCGCCCGCGAGCACCAACTGGTCATCGCCGCCGAGATCCTGCCGGCGGATTTTGCGGCGCTGACGGATACGCTGCGTCCGTTGAGCGATGCCCCGTTGATTTTAACGCTCTCTGGCAAGACCGCCGCCACGGGCCATGCCATCGGCGCCTATCGCCAGTTGGCCGAAGCCCTGCACCAGGACGGTTCGCGTGCGCCCATCTGGATTCGCAATACCGCCGCCACTGCCGTGCGCGCCGAGCCTGCGTTTCTCTCCAAGTTGCTCGAGGCCTCGTTCCTGACCGGTGCGCTGCTGTGCGACGGGATTGCCGACGCCGTTTCAATAGAAACGGAAACCGACGCACCTCGTGCCCTCCGGCTTGCTTACAACGTCTTGCAGGGCGCCGGCGCGCGCAGTTCGAAGACCGAGTTCGTCGCCTGCCCCTCCTGCGGCCGCACGCTTTTCGATTTGCAGACGACCACCCAGCGCATTCGCGCCCAGACCGGTCATCTCAAGGGCGTGAAGATCGCCATCATGGGTTGCATCGTGAACGGCCCCGGTGAAATGGCCGACGCTGACTTCGGCTACGTCGGCGGCGCGCCAGGGAAGATCAATCTCTACGTCGGCAAGCAGTGCGTCCAATACAACATTCCCCAAACCGAGGCCGATGCGCGGCTCATCGCCCTCATCCGTGAACACGGCAAATGGGTCGCTCCCGTCTGAGGAACCCACCCCGGGGCCGCACCGGCTGTATCCAGTTCTCCACGCCGTCACCAGTCCGCCCCACGGCCGTTACCTGTGTAAACACGGCCGCGCCTACGTATTTTATACCACACTACGCCCCGCACCTAAATCGCACCCGTTGAGGCAACAAAAAAAGTGAAAAAGTTATGCTCAGCGAGAGTGTGAACAACTTGTCAGAAAGTTCGCCTTGAAATGATTTTCTGGTTCACAGTTACTGGTCCCTTCGCCAGTTGTCTTCAGCTGCCCCGTTGTTCTTTCTCACGTCGTTTTCGACTCCCTTTCCAGCCCCAGCGGCAATACCCATCAGTATTCCATGGCCATCAATTACTTACATAATATACTTTTACCCCATACCTTTGACCGATGGCCTGAGCAAAATTTCGTTGCTGTCAGTGCGCGTGAAAGTGGTCCGATCGGCGTGCAGTAAATTTCAGCCCGGCCCAATGTGAATAAAAACGCCTTTCTGCCAGACCATGCCTTCTTCGTCCCTCTCCCACAGCGTGTGGGAAACCGTCAAATGCGACTTCAAGGAACTCTTTCCTGAAGACGTCTTCCAAATGTGGTTCGAGCCCCTCGTGTGCCTCGAGACCACGGAGGACAGTCTGACGCTGGGCGTGCCGAACGACTTTGCGGCCATCTGGATCCACGACAACTATCTCGATCTCATCACCCAGCGCCTGCGCCTTACCGCCGGCCGCATGGTGAATGTCTCGCTGAAGAAAACCGACGCCGCTTCCTGCCTCGCCGGCGCCGGCAAGTCTTCCCCTCACGACACGGCCGCCGCCGCGCCCAAAGCCCGCGTGGCACCCAAGCGGGCCCCACGCTACGATGAACGCGGCGCCGTCGCCGGTTCGCTCAACGCCCGCAACACGTTCGAAACCTTCGTCGTCGGCGCCAACAACCAGATGGCCCACGCCGCCTCCCTCGCCGTGGCCCAGGCCCCCGCGCAGGCCTACAATCCGCTTTTTCTCTATGGCGACACCGGTCTCGGCAAGACCCACCTGATGCACGCCATCGGGCACGCCATCCTGCGCCGCAACCCCGATGCCCGCGTCGCCTACCTCTCGACCGAGAAGTTTACCAACGAATTCATCCAGGCACTGCAGGAGAACAGTCTCACCAAATTCCGTCAGCGTTACCGCCACGTGGACGTCCTCCTCATCGACGACGTGCAGTTCCTGGCCAGCAAGGAGCGCATCCAGGAAGAATTCTTCCACACGTTCAACGACCTCTTCGAGGCCGGTAAACAGATCGTCCTCTCCAGTGACCGCCGCGCCAGTGAGATTCAGAAACTCGAGGCCCGGCTGGTTTCCCGTTTCGAATGGGGCCTGCCAGCCGACATTCAGGCGCCCGATTTCGAGACCCGCGTCGCCATCCTTCGCACCAAGGCCGCCACCCTCAAATTCGAGCTACCTGATCAGGTCTTGAATTTCATCGCGCAGAATATTTCGAAAAACATCCGCCGCCTCGAGGGCGCGCTCATCAAGGTCGCAAGCTACTCCGCCCTCACGGGCAAGACCCTCGACCTCGCGAGCACAGAGATGCTGCTGCAGGACGTGCTGATGGAGCAGGCGCAGAACATGCTGACGATGGAGACCATCCAGAAGCGCGTGGCCGACCATTACCAGATCCGCCACAGCGACATGACCAGCAAGCGCCGGCCCAACAACATCGCCATCCCACGCCAGATCGCGATGTATCTGGCCCGCACGCTGACCAAGCATTCCCTGCAGGAAATCGGCGACGCTTTCGGCGGCCGGGACCACGGCACCGTCATCCATGCCTGCAAGGCCGTGGACAACATGATGGATCAGGATGCTTCGGCCCGCAGCAGCGTGGACTTCCTCAAGGCCCAACTCTCCAAGTGAGAGGCGCCGCGCGCCCAGCGCGCCGTTGAAGGCAGCAGCCGAAAGTTGAAAGTAAGCCCAAACTGGCTTGCTTCTTTCTTTCAACTCACGCCCTTCACCCTTCAACTTTCTCCATGTCCCTCACTCCCGAGCAAAAACAGGCCGTCGCCAGCTGGGTCGCCGCCGGCGACAATCTCTCCGCCGTCCAGAAGAAGCTCTCCGAGCAATTCCAGATTTCGCTGACCTACCGCGATGTGCGCTTCCTCGTGGATGACCTCGAACTCGCCCTGAAGGACCCCGCGCCCAAGGTGGATACCAGCGATGTCACGAAGGCCGCGGCCAAGCCGGTGCCACCCGCCGCCAAACCCGAGAAAAAAGGCTTCCTCGACAAGGCCAAGGAAAAGCTCGGCCTTGGCGGGGAAGAAACCGCCGAAGAACTGCCCGCCGAAGAAGAATTTGCCGATGAACTGGGCGAGAAGCTTCCCGCCGGCGGCAGTTCCGTGAGCGTGGAAATCGACAAAATCAACCTCATCCCCGGCGCCCTCGCCAGTGGCACGGTTACCTTTAGCGACGGCGTAACCGGCAAGTGGGTCGTGGATAACCAAGGCCGCCCCGGTTTCACGCAGGTCAGCCAGCCCGGCTACCGCCCCTCCGCCGCCGACGCCCAAGCCTTCATGCAGGAGTTGAGCCGCCTCTTCCAATCCCGCGGCATGTAAGCGTCACGCATCTGCCGTGCAGCAGATTGCGTGAACTGTAATCTGGAACTCGGGAATGCCAGGAACAGATCGTCGTCTGGATTCCAGCCTTCCTGATTTCCACATTTAATTCCGGTTCGTGTCCCGCTGCGTCCCCGCCCGCACCGCCAGTTCCCGTGCCTCGCTCGGGCTGTGCCCCGTCGCCAGCACAAACTGCCGGTGAAAATACTGCGGATTTCCCAGCCCCGCCTCGCTCGCCACCGCCTTGAGCGGCATCTGCGTGGCGGCCAGCAGATGCCGGGCGAATTCGACCCGGCGCCCCAGCACGTAACGCTGCAGCGTCATGCCATGCCTGGCTCGAAATCGCCGCGAAAGATGATTCTGACTCACCCCCACCTGCCGTGCCAACGCCGGCACATCCAGCGGTTCACGATAATGTTCATCGAGCCAGCGACGCACCGCTTCCAACGCGCCGTCCACCCGGGTCGCAACCGCGGCCAAGGTCCGGCGGCGCGCGCCCACCGTCACCGCGATCCAGAGCAACAGGCTCTGCAAGGCCGTGCCCGCCGCCTCCTGTGCGAGTCCAGTCTCGACGCCTTCGCCCTCGCCCAGCCGCAGGAGATGGATGATTTCCTGCATGCGCTCGCTCAGCCAGCGCCCATGCGGTCCCGGCCGCCAATGCAAGGGCAGCCGCAAAGCGACCTGACTCGCGGGCAAGGCCTCGCAGTGCAGACACAAATGATAACCCGCCGCTTCGAGATCATAAGTTGAAGGCAGCAGCGCCGGGGTCAGCGTGAAGTCACCCGGCTGCAACCGCACCAGCCGCCGTCCCAGCCGCAAATTGCCGGTGTAATCGTGCAAGTGCAGCGCCACCGTGGCCGGCGAAACATAAACCAGCCCCGGATTGTGCGCCACCATGGGAAATCGCCCGCCATTGCGCACCACCGGCAGCGCTTTTCGCGGCCAATTGAGCGTAGAAGGGGCCGTTGCCATGCATTGAAATCAGACAACACTCGGCAAAATTCGACAACCACTTTTTCTTTCCGCCCTTCCGCGTTCTGGCCTTCTTCACCCTCACGCCTCAGCCCGACCTTCAGCGCTTTCAGCTTTTTCCCCATGCCCACCCCCCCAAGCATCAAAACCTTCTTCGATGAAAACGGCTACTACGTGGCCCGCGGCCTGTTCCAACCCGCTGAGATCAGCGCCCTCGAAGGTGAATTCGACTACATCGTCCGTCAGCTCACCGCCACCGGCGATGTCGACAACGTCCAGTGGAGCGGTGAGCTCCAGGAAAAGATCGGCGGCAAGACGAGCATGATCACGCACACGCACAATGTGCAGTGCTACTCCGCCGCGTGGCTGCACGCCATGCAGTCCAAGCCCTTCCTTGACATCGCCGGGGCCATCCTCGGCCCCGATATCATTCTGCACCATTCCAAGCTTTTTCAAAAACCCACGGAAAACGGCATGCCCTTCACCATGCATCAGGACTGGTCCTATTTTCCCTCGGTGAAAGACACGATGATCGCCGCCATCATCCATGTCTCCCGCGCCACCGACGAGATGGGTTGCCTGCGCGTCTATCCCGGCTCGCACAAACTTGGCCGCGCCGCCCATACCGGCGGCCAGGAACCCTCCGTGCTCCTCGACCAATATCCGCTCGAAAACGCCACCATCGTCGAAGCCGAACCCGGCGACGTGCTCTTCTTCCATTACTTCACCCTCCACGGTTCAAAGCACAACCGCTCCAACCAGCTCCGCAAAACCGTGCTCGTGCAACTGCACGCCGGCGACGACGAAATCGAAAACGCCAACAGCCACCCCAATTCCCGCCTCGTCCTCCGCGGCCGGAATCACCGCATGAACCGCGGCATCGCCAACCTCGTCTGAGTCACCCGGGTGCGCGGACCGCCGGCCCGCCAAACGCAAGCAAGCCTGCCGTGGGTAGGGTCGGTTATCCTTAACCGACCACTTTAGGTTTCCTGCGCAATCCAATACACGAGGCTCTGCGGTGCCCTGGCTTCCTCCGTCCACGCATCGCATTATTTCGTTCTCGTTATCGTAATCATTCTCGTTCTCTTTCCGTTCTCTGTCGCTCCGATAACAAGTAAGATTACGCTAACGAGAACGATTTTCCCTCCCATCGCCCGGCCACGCTTTCTCCCCATGCGCACCGTCCATATCGTGTTCAACGCCCACATCGACCCCGTCTGGCTCTGGCCGTGGACCGCCGGCGTCGATGAAGTTCTCAACACGTGTTACACCATGTGCAACACGCTCGACCGCCACCCCGACATCATCTTCACGCGCGGCGAGGCCTGGGTCTATGAGCAGGTGCGCCGCCATGATCCCGCGCTCTTCAAGCGCATCGTGAAACACATCCGCGCCGGCCGCTGGTCCGTCGTCGGCGGCTGGTGGCTCCAACCGGATTGCAATCTTCCCGGCGCCGAAAACATGCACCGCCAGATCGCGATCGGCCGCGCGTGGTTCGAAAAACATCTGATGCTTTTCCCGCGCATCGGCTACAACGTCGATTCCTTCGGCCACAGTGCCGCGCTGCCCGACATCATGACCGCCCACGGCCAGCACAGCTACGTCTTCATGCGGCCGATGGCCCACGAGACCAAGCTCCCCGCCAATGTCTTCCGCTGGCGCGGCCACCCCGGCGGCAAGGTCGTCAACGCCTTCCGCATTTCCGCCGGTTACGCGACCATCTTCCCCCCCGATCTTGCCTGGGTTGAGCGTTCCCTCGCCCCCCTGCCCAACGGTGTCACCCACACCATGTGCTTCCTCGGCGTTGGCGACCATGGCGGCGGTCCCAACGAGCATATGATTCAGTGGGTGCGCGATAATCAGCACACCATTCCCGGCGCCAAGCTCGAGTTCTCTTCGCCCGAGCGTTTCTTCAAGGCCCTCACGCCGCAGCTCAAACACCTCCCTCTCGTCACCGGCGAACTCCAGATGCACGCCATCGGCTGCTACACCGCGCACCGCCCGGTGAAGCTCGGGGTGCGCCGCGCCGAGAACCTGCTCGCGCAAACCCAGCGCGCCCTGGCCACCGCCAAGCGCACCGAGCGCAAGGCCGCCCAGCCCATCCTCGACGAAGCGTGGCGCACCCTCTGTTTCAATTCCTTCCACGACACCCTCGGCGGCAGTTGCACGCCCAGCGCCGCCCGCGCCGCCGATGACCAGCTCGCCGGCGTCAAAGCCACCGCCGAGACCGTCCTCAGCGAAACCTTCCGCCGCCGCGCCCACGCGCTTCCCGCCGACCCGCGCCAGCGCATGGTCTTCGCCAATTTCGCGGGCGAAAAATTCTCCGACTTCGTCGAGCACGAGCCGTGGCTCGAGTGGACCCATTGGAAACCCGACTGGTGCCTCCTCGATGATCGCAACCACCTCGTCCCGCACCAGCTCATCGAACCCGAGACACTCATGCCCGACACGATGCGTGTGCTCTTTCCCCTCGAGATCGCGGAAGGCGCGTTTCGCACCGTGCGCATCGCCCGCAATCCCGCCGGCAAAATCCCCGCCCTCAAAGGCACCAAGCCCGACTTCACTCTCACCATCAAGCCCGACGGCTCCGGTTCGCTCCAACCCGCCACCGGTCCCGCCTGCCCGTTACCCGAGCTCCGCCTCATCGAGGAGAAATCCGACACGTGGTCGCACAACATCGACCGCTTTGCCGGCCCACAACTCGATCACGCGCACTGGAGCACGCCGGTGCAGGTCGAGACCGGCCCCATCCGTCAGCTGTGGCGCATCGACGGCCGCATCGGCGAAAGCCGCCTTTGTGCCGATTGGCGCCGCTACCTCGGCCACGACTTCTACGAGTTGCGCTTGCGCGTCAACTGGCACGAGCACCACAAACTCCTCCGTCTCTCTTGGGCGCCTGGCGCTGCCATCGAGAATCGCGACGACGGCATTTCCGGCGGCGGTCTCCCGCGCGCCAGCGACGGCCGCGAGCTGCCGCTGCGTGATCGCTCTCTGCTCTACCTCAAAGGCGGTCCGCGCGCCGGTGTCGTCGCCCCCGAGGTGTTCGCCGTGAGCGGCGATGCCCAAGGCGTGCACCTTACACTCCTGCGTTCCTGCCCGTTCGCCCACCACGATCCGAAAATCCTGCCGGAGAAACTCGAGCACTACGCCTGGGTGGACCAAGGCGAGCACGTTTTCACCTTCCGTTATTTCCCCGCCGGCAAAGTCACCGCCAAGGAACTCGACCGCCACGCCCTGCTGCTGCAGCAGCGCCCCGTCGTCGCCGACCTCACCCGCGGCATGCCCTATCGCCCCTACAAGGATGATCCGGCTTGGCCGACCTGAGTGAATTCCAGATCAACGCTGCCGAAGGTGGGCCGGCAGGTCCCTCTGCCGGCGGTTACGCACTCGACGCGCAGAGGGACTTGCGCATCCACCTCTTGACCGCCGCCCTTCTCCCATGCCATCTCCGCCTTCCGAATGCCCCGTTTGCGGCGCCGCAGTCCCGCCTCAGGCCCGCGCCTGCCCCGAATGCGGCGCGGACGAACGCTCGGGTTGGAACGAAGAAAGCACCCGCTACGACGGTCTCGATCTGCCCGCCGAAGCCTTTGACGATGAGCAAACCGCACCCCGGTCGAATCCCCGAAACATGGCCCGACATTGGTGGCTCGTGGCACTGGTCCTGATCGTTCTCTCTCTGCTCTTGGTTTTGAATTAAACGGCAAGACCCTTTTTGTCCAAATCGCTGTAACTGCTTTGGCCATCCGCGGCGTCTTGATGTGAATGCCGCCATCGTGGCGGCATACTCCATGCCTCTCGCGATTGAACTTTTCTTCGACCCGGCCACGGAAGCCGCCATCCGGTCATTATGGTCGGCTCTCGCCGCCGCGGGCGTGTGCGATCACATGGCCAATTCGCATTCCCGTCCGCATATCTCACTCAGCGTGCTGGAGGAAATGCCGGAGGCCGAACTCCATCGCATCCTCAACCGCTTCGGTGCCACCCAGCCAAGCCTCTCCCTCACTCTTTCCGTGCAAGGCCGGTTTCCCCACACCGCCGTCGCCTTTCTCGCCCCCAAACCTTCCGTCAAACTTCTGGCCATGCAGCAATGGCTGCATACCGAGCTCGTGCGCGCCGGCGCCGTCGTTTCACCGCTTTACCTGCCCAGTGCCTGGGTGCCGCATTGCACGCTGGCAACCAAGGCGGCCCTGTCCGCCACCGAAAAACTGACCCGTATTCTCGATGACCAGGCCCTGCCGGCAACGATTCGCGTGGAGTCGGTCGGCCTGGTCCGGTTTGCGCCGGTGATTCACCTGCAGGATTTCCGGCTCTGCGCGTGAGGCCGGAGGGGGCTTCCGTCGGTGTAAAACTTCCTCAGCCGTCGTTACCCGCCAGCACGGCCGCCACCGCGGCGCGGAACTCGTCGATCTGAAACGGTTTGGGCAGGCAGGTCTTGCCGTGCCGTTTGAGAAAGTCGTTAAACACATCGTTGATGACGTCACCGCTCATGAAAAGCACCCGGCGCGCCGCGGTGGGATCCGCGGTCGTCAGATGTTCGTAGAGCTGGATGCCATTCATGCCGGGCATTTTCCAATCACTCACGATGACATCAAAATTTACGCGCCGCAGCGCTTCGATCGCGCTTTCCCCACCGCCGACCGCCTGAACCACGTAGCCATCCTGCTGCAGCAATGATTGGATGAGCTCGCGGATCCATTCCTCGTCATCCACGACCAGCACCGCCCGTCCTCCGCCCAACGGTCGCGGGGCACGGGTAAACGGCGCCGCGCTGTCCGCCCGCATTCCGGCTTTGTCCGCAGCGATCGGCAGTTCGATGATAAAAGTCGTGCCACAGCCCACCTCGCTCTGCGCCGTGATGCGCCCGCCGTGCTCCGAGATAATGCCATAGGAAAGGCTCAGGCCGAGGCCGGTCCCTTTCCCCACGGGCTTGGTGGTGAAAAAAGGATCGAAGATCTTGGAAAGGTTTTCCGGCCGGATGCCGGGCCCGTTGTCCTCAAATTCCACGTGCAGGAAATCACTGGCCAGGCGGGTGCGCACCGTGATCTGTCCTTCCTGCCGGAAGGTCTGCAGCGCCTGCCGGGCATTGCTGAGGATGTTCACAAACACCTGCTGCAATTGGTGCGCATCCGCCATGATCACCGGCATGCCGGCGGCAAACTGCGTCACGACCTTGATGTTGCTGGTGCGCAGGTCGTAGGCCATGATCTCGAGCACCTCGTCGATGACGCCATTGAGCTTGATGAGCTTGCGCTCCGGCGCGTGCTGGCGGGCAAAACTGAGCAGGCTCTGCACGATCTTGTGGCAGCGGTGCGCGCTCTTGGCGATGAGCTCGAGATGCGGCCGTGCCTTATCGTCGGTGGAAACCTGCACGAGCAAATCCGAAAACCCGATCACGGCCGTGAGCGGGTTGTTAAGTTCGTGCGCCACGCCGGCGACGAACTGGCCGACGGCCGAGAGTTTTTCGCTTTGCACGAGCTGCGCCTGCGTGCCCTTGAGTGTGGCGACCGTCTTCTCCAGCTCGGCGCGCGAGCCCTGCAGGTTGGTCGTCATGCGGTTGAAGGTCTGCGCCAGGTCGCCGCATTCGTCGTCGGAAAACCGCTCGATCCGCCGCGAAAAATCACCCCGGCCGACCGCCTCCGCGGTGTCGCGCAGTTCCCGCAGTGGATGAATCACCCGGCGCACAAAGAGCCAGACGACGGTGCCGCTGATAAGAATGCCCACGAGACTCAGGCCCAGCAGGGTCCGGCGCGTGTCGGCCTGCGAGCGCATCCGCTGCTCGTAGGATGAGAGCAGCAAATAATGAAACCCCGGCTGGCCGCCGCCATTGCCATAGGTGCCGCCCAGCGTGAGAAAATGCTCCGTGTTAAGCTCCACCGGGATGATGGCATGCGCCGCGGCGCTCGCTGCCTTGGGGATCAGTGTATCATACAAATCGGGGCTCTGGATGGTCGAGGCAGCCAGTTGCTTTTCATCGGCAATGAGCAGGATTTCGGTGTTGGTGAGCGCCTTGAATTCCTGGATCACATTTTCATTCAGCCGGCTGCCCACCACCAGCGCGCCCTGCAGGGGCCCGTTTTCCGAGACGATCACCGGCAAGGCCACGACGAGGTAAACCTTGCCGTTTAGCGATACGCTGCCGGAGGCCAGTTCCCCGGCCAGCGCGGGGCGCAGCAGGTTCGCCGTGGCCTGCTCAAAATCCTGCGCCGCAATCGCCGGGTCCTTGCGCGTCGAGGAAACCAGTTCGCCCTGCTGGTTAAAATAAAGCGCAATCTCGTCGTCCCGGAATTTCCCCAGCAGATCGCCCAGGTAGCCGTTCATCGTGCGCGCATCCCGCAACTGCGCCACGATCCAGAACCGCGAGTCGGTGACCTCGTTCCGGTAGCGCGAGAGCAGATCCCCGGCGCGGATCTCCAGCGATTTTAAAAATACCGTTTCCGCCGTCGCCAGGGTCTGCCGCGATTCGGTCTGCACCTGCTGGCTGATGTGGTCGTCCACAATCCAGAGCGTGATCGCGGGCAGCAGCACAAGAAACGCCAGCACCGGGAGCAGCACTTTCGTCTGAACACTGAGTCGGGGCAGACGGCCGGCGATGGACATGGCTCAATTTTTGCGCAAATCGCCGAGCCCGAGCATGAAATCAATGTTCACCTCACCCTCGGCGGGCACGGTGATTTCCTTCGTCACGCTCGGCAGCCGTTCATGCCACGCCCGCACCTTGTAGGTGCCGGCCGGCACGTCCTTGATCGCAAAATGGCCTTTGCCGTCGGCCAGCGCAAAATACGGGCTCGGCAGCACGAGGATGATGCAGTGCATCTTCGAATGGATGCCGCAAAACACGTCCACGCGCCCGGTTTTGTCGAAGAGGATTGAGGGCGGCGCTTCCTTCGTGCTGTAGAGGCCGAGGTTGAACTCCCGGGTCTCCGACATCGAAAAAACATTATGATAGATATCGTCGGCATTGGGCCAGCGCACGGTCGTGCCCACCGCAATCGGCAGCACATGGGGCTCGAAGGCTGCGTCCTTTTGCACCACGGTCGCCACCGGCGGCGGTGCCGCTGCCGCCACCGGTTGGTCGATATAAACCACAAAGTCCACCAGCCGGTCGTAGTCGATGCGCTCGACGAATTTGTAGCGCCGGCTGGCATATTTCCCGTCGCTCCCACCGCTCGTCGCTTCGGGGGCGCCCTTGCCCGCCACTGTGCCGGTAATCGTGCCAGCCATGGCCGGCGTCAAACCCGTCAGCAGAGCAAGCAGAGAGATCAGGGGGGACTTCATGGGGTGTCGGTCCTTGGCGTTAAAATTTCAGGCCCAGCTCGGTGGAAAACATATCTTCCTGGTCGCGAGCCTGGCCATTGAGCATACGACCGTTCTCGAAGGAGTATTCCAACTTCAGCAACAGGGGATCGTCAAAGCGATAGCTGAGGCCGATGCTCAGGCGCGACAACCAGCGCGCGAGTTGGGGCGGATTGCGGTAAAAGAAACCGCCCACATCACCCAGCCCCGCCAGCGGATAGCCCTTGTCCGCCTGGGCCTCACTGTAGCGCACCGCACCCTGCAACCGGTCCGCCAGACGCTGCTGGGCCTCGAGGTAAAAATAGTTCAGCCGGCGGGAATTGTCAGCGACCGTGTCATTGTCGTCGTAATGCGCCCGGCCGATCGCGCCAGCCAGTCGCCCGCCTCGCCAGTGCGCCACCGCATCCAGCTCGGCCAGTGCGGCCCGGAATTTTTGCGTGGTGGCCGTGGCACCGATGGAACGGAAGAACGCATTGCCAAACCACACCTCGGACAAGCCGTCGCCCGCCACCGTGAGGTCACCCGTGCGCATTGCGCTGACACTCACGTGCAACCAGTCCGTGGGATCCGCGCCGACGCGGGCCACCACTGCCTTCGCAGAATCATATTCGCGCAGCGTCTTGTGCCCGCCGTTCTGCACCGCCAGCACGTAACTGAAAGGCGCAATGTCGCCGTAAATTTCCAGCCCTTCGTCTACACCCCAGATGTCAGAAACCGAATGCGTGATGAGCGGATTGGTCATCACGCCGCGGACCTGATACTCCTCGCCAAACGGAATATCGAAACGCCCCACCCGCACGCTGAGCATCCGGTCGGGTCCACCCAGCCGGCCCGAGACATTTTCAAAGTCCACGTAAACCTCACCCATGTGGAAATACTCGTCATTGGCTTCGCGCGTGACGAGGTCCAGCTCGGCAAACAGATACGTGTCTTTCCATACCCGGGTCTCGAGGTAAAGTTTCACGTCATCGGCGCGAAATTCCCCGTTGGGCTGCTGCCCCTGCGGCCCGCCATCGAAAAACGCGAACCCCGCTTCTCCACTCAATCGGATTTCCCGGTCGCGGTTGCCGGAGGAGGCCGCGCGTTCCACCGGCACGGGTTCTTCCACCTGCTCGCGGAGGGCGTGCAGCTCCCGGTCTTGGCGCACGCCCGTAGTGGTGATTTCCGTCAGCTTGCCGCGCAAATCATCGATCTGTTTTTGCTGCGCATCTACTTGCTGCTGCAGACGGCGGTTTTGCTCAATCAACTCACGCAGATCGGCCGCCGCGGGCGCCTCCTGACTCCAGACCGTGGCCAGACCAAGCAACAGGCTGGCACCAAAACCGCGGCAAAGACTGGGTGTGACTGGCTTCACGCGACAGGTAATTACCCCAGCATGCACTCCCCATCACTGCATGCAAGCCCCACGCCGCAAGAGGGTTTCAACTTCCGCCCAGCAGCGTTAAAAACGCCGCCTCATCAATCACCGCCACCCCGAGCGCCTGCGCCTTTTCCAGCTTCGAGCCCGCCTCGGCGCCCGCCAGCACGTAACTCGTCTTCTTGCTGACGCTGCCGCTGACCTTGCCCCCCGCCGCGAGAATCTTCTGCTCCGCCTCTTCGCGCTTCAACGTCGGCAAGGTGCCGGTCAACACAAAGGTCTTCCCGGTAAACGCTCCCGCTGTCATCACGGTGCCCTGCGGGTCGATCCCGAGTTTCTGTAATTTCTCGAGCAGCCGCTTACCCGGCACGCTCGCAAAAAACTCCAGCGCACTCGCCGCCACCGCCGGCCCGATCTCGGAGGGCACCCCCGCCAGCGGGCCGTCAGTAAGTGCGGCGATTTCCGCATCGAGTTTCGCGCACAGCTCCTTGCGTTGCGCTTTGTCTTCGTCGGATTTGGCCGGGTTCCGCCGCGAGGCCGGCGCTTCCCATTCGCGCTGCTCCAGCAGCTGCGCCTTCTTCAGGACATGATGTAGCAAAGCCGAATCGGCGAGTTCTGCAAAATTGCGGTGCCGCCGGCCCAACTCGCGCGCCGTCGTCTCGCCCACCTCGGGCACGCTCAACGCATACAGCCACTTCTCCAGCGGCAGCTCCCGGGCCGCCTCGCGCGCGGCGACAATTTTCGTCGCGTTCTTTTCCCCGAAGATGCGCGGCTCCTCCGTCGTGCCAAGGTTGAGCGTCGCCAGCGTTTCGAGCGGCACGTCGTAGAGGTCGGGCGGATCGCGCACGAGGTCGAGCTCCACCAACTTCGCGGCGACGATGTCGCCCACGCCGTCGATCGCGAGCGCCCGGCGACTGCCAAAAAATCCCAGCCGGCCCGCCCGCTGCGCCCGGCAGTCGTAGTTCTGGCACTTCCACGCGGCGCCCACGCCGCTTTCGGTGTCCACCTCGACCTTGGCAATTTTTCCGCCGCAGACAGGACACTTTCCTCCCACCGTCGCAAACAAATCAAATTCCTTCGCCCCGACCGGCCGCTCCTCGGGCAACGACCGCAACACCGCGGGGATCACCTCGCCCGCCCGTTCGATTTCCACGAGATCGCCGATGCGGATGTCCTTGCGGCGAATCTCATCCTCGTTGTGCAGCGTCGCGCGGCTGATGGTGCTGAGCGAAAGGAATACCGGCTCAAGTTCCGCGACCGGGCTGAGGATGCCGGTCTTGCCAACCTGGATCGTGATGGACTTCAACCGTGTGCGGGCGGTGTCAGGTTTGTATTTGTAGGCAATCGCCCAGCGCGGCGCCTTGTCCGTCGCACCGGCATCGCGCTGTTGCGCAAAATCGTCGAGCTTTACGACCGCGCCATCGGTGCCATACGCAAAATTGCGGCGCAGTCCGTCCAGCTCGCCGATGGCGGCCCAAGCCTCGTCGATACCGCGCGCCCGCCAGATGCGCTCCACCGTGGGCAACCGCCACGCGCGCAACTGCTCCTGCCATTCCGTCTGCGATGCCACCACCGCCGGCTCACAATAGCCCAGTCCGTAGAGGACGATGGCGAGCTTGCGCCGGGCCACCTCGGCCGTGTCGAGCAGCTTGATGGTGCCGGCGGCCACGTTCCGCGGGTTGGCGTAAAGCTCCTCATCGGCCGCCGCCCGCTCGACATTGATGCGCTCGAACTCCGCCTGCGTCAGATAAATTTCTCCGCGGATTTCCACCACCCGCGGCGCGGGACCGTGGAGTTTGCGCGGCAGGGTCGCGATGGTGAGCGCATTGACTGTCACATCGTCGCCGCGGTCGCCTTTGCCGCGCGTGACCGCCCGCACGAGCTGCCCATCCTCGTAGGTGAGGCTGACCGCCAGTCCGTCGATCTTTGGCTCCACGGTATAATGGATGTCGTCCGTCTCGAGCAGCTTCACCAGCCGGGCATGAAACGCCCGCAGTTCGGTCTCGTTGTAGGTGTTGTCGAGACTGAGCATTTTCTGCCGGTGCGCCACTTCCTTAAACCCCTGCACCCGGTCGTCGCCCACCCGCTGCGTCGGTGAATCCGCACTCGCGAACTCCGGAAATTCCAACTCCAGCTCCGCCAACGCACGCTTCAACTGGTCGTAGTCGAAATCACTGATCTCCTGCAGCGCCCGGCGATGGTAAAGCTCGTCATGCCGGGCCACCTCGGCGCGGAGTTGCGCGATCTTCGACTTGGCCTCAGCGGGAGTCATGCGGACTGATTGGGGACGACTGCGGCGGTTTTTTCAACCCGCACGTGAGGCCGGCCCAAGGGCTTTTCCAGCCATGCCCGGTAAGCCGGCCAGCGCACGTAAAGCGTCACCGCGGCGATGGCCCCGAGGGTGTCAGCCACCCAATCGGCCACCTCCACGCTGCGCCCCGGCGTGAAACTTTGGTGCCATTCGTCCGTGAACCCGAAGGCCGACACGATCAGCACCGCCACCCAGGCCCGGCGCGCGGCAAAACCATTGCGCACAATCAACGTCGCCAGCAGCCCGAACAGGCTGAAATGCGCGACCTTGTCGAAATCGACGAGTTGGGGCGACGCCACCTGGCTGGACGAGGAAGCCGCGATGAGCGTGCCGGCGAGCAGCAGAGGCCAGAGCCAGGGAGTGAAACGGTGAAGGGAAGGCACGGGAAAGGCCCCACGCTTGCCGCTCACCGCCCGGCGACAAGCCAATCCGCACGCCAAAAATGTCCGGCCAAAAAACCACTTGCCACCGCCTTCTGGATTTCGACCCGCTTTGTGACCGTTCTCTTGTTCGGGCCGTAGCTTGCCCGCCTGAGGCGGACGAGTCTGGTAGCGCGGTTGCATGGGGTGCAAGAGGTCGTGAGCCTGTCCGCCGCAGGCGGATTCGAACGCGCCTGCGGCGCGCAAGTCTCACTGACCGCCCATTCTTCCGCCAAAGCTGTTTCGGAATTCCACCCCGCCTCCATCCAAACCAAGCTTTCTCCGTGGTTACAGTTTACATCCTCCAAGGTGAAAAGCGGCGTTATGTCGGAATCACCAATGATCTGCTCCGTCGGCTGCGCGAGCATGCCGGGAGTTCTCACTCAGGACGTTTGATCGGAAAATTCACGGTGCTGCACACCGAGGAATTTGGCTCGCATGCCGAAGCACGGGTGCGGGAAAAGTTTCTCAAGTCCGGACAGGGCCGCGAGTGGCTGTCCCGGAAGTTTCCCCGGGTTAAGCCGGCCCGGTAGGCTAATTCTCGTGTGTGGCTCGACGGCCAAAAAACCACTTGCCACCGCTGCCCGCATCCCGCTTTGTGACCGTTCTCTTGTTCGGGCCGTAGCGTAGTCTGGTAGCGCGCTTGCATGGGGTGCAAGAGGTCGTGAGTTCGAATCTCACCGGCCCGACCATTTTTCAGCGGAAGGCAGCTCTCCGCCCGCTTCTCTACGCCACCTGTTCACGCGTGAGCTGACCATTGACCAAGCGCATGAGCCTCAAGGGGTTGGCGTTATGCAACGCAGCAGGCAACAGGGTTTCGGGAAAATTCTGATAACACACCGGACGGGCGAAACGCAGTAACGCCGCCGTGCCGACTGAGGTGTAGCGCGTGTCGCTGGTCGCCGGGGATGGGCCGCCGTGATTCATCGCGGGGCTGACTTCGACGCCAGTCGGAAAACCGTTCACCAGCAGTCGTCCCGCTTTCTGCTCCAATAACGCAACGAGCGCAGCGGCGCCGGCGAGATCGTCCACCGTGCCGTGCAACGTCGCCGTGAGCTGCCCTTCCAGCGCGCGGGCGCAGGCGGTCAGTTCGCCCGCCGTCTCGCCCGTGACGACAAGCGTGAACGGCCCGAACGTTTCCGTCGCGAGCTCCGGATGCTTCAAAAAATTCGCCGCCGTCGTGACCGCGACACTCGGCTGGCCCTGCGTTTTCTTCGCGTCAGGCACCGCGCCAGCTGACGCGAGGAGCGTCACGCCCGGCCGGTCCGTCACTTTCGCGCGCGTCGCATTGAACGCCGCTTGGATGCCCGGCGTGAGCATGGTCGCGCACGCGGCGTTTTGCACCGCGGTGGCCAGCGCCTGCAAGAAAGCGTCCGTCTCCGGGCCACGTTGCACAAACACGAGCCCCGGCTTGGTGCAAAATTGCCCGACGCCGAGCGTGACCGAACCGACGAGCCCCTGCGCGATCGCCGGGCCGCGTTCGCGCAACGCACCCGGCAACACGAAGACCGGGTTGATGCTGCTCATCTCTGCAAACACCGGGATCGGATGCGGGCGCGTTGCCGCCGCGTCAAAGAGCGCGCGACCCGCGGTATGCGAACCGGTAAAACCCACCGCCGTCACTGCCGGGTGCCGCACCAACGCGAGGCCCATCGCCGCACCGCCGTTCACGAGCGAAAACAGGCCGGCGGGCAAACCGCCGGCCGCAAGCGCGCGGCCAATGGCCCCGCCGACCAGCTCGGACGTGCCGGGGTGCGCACCATGTGCTTTCACAATTACCGGACAGCCCGCCGCCAAGGCCGACGCGGTGTCACCTCCGGCCACGGAGAACGCCAAGGGGAAATTGCTGGCGCCAAATACCACCACCGGCCCAAGCGGGATCAACATCCGCCGCAGATCGGGCCGCGGCAGCGGCTGGCGGTCGGGCAACGCGGAGTCGATGCGCGCGTCCACCCACGAACCTTCCCGCACGACTTGCGCGAAGAGCCGCAACTGACCGCAGGTGCGGCCGCGTTCACCTTGCAGGCGCGCGAGCGGCAGACCGGTCTCGGCGTGCGCCCGTTCCAGCAGCGGATCGCCCAGCGTTTCGATTTCGGCCGCGATGGCTTCGAGCAGTTTCGCCCGCATCTCGGCCGGACGCGCGCGGTAGTCCTCAAACGCCGCCACCGCCGCTTGCAGCGCAACGTCGACCTCCGCCAGCGAGGCTTCATGAAAGTCCGGCGCCAGCGTTTCGCCCGTCGCGGGATTGAGGGCGCGAAAAATTGCGCCGCCCGCGGCGCCGGTTTTTCCGGCCAGGAGACTTTTACCTTGGAGTATCATGAGGGTCAGGCGACGGCGTTAACGAGCGTGCCGATGGGCGCGATGGTGATCCGCACTTCGTCGCCGCGGTGCAGCGTAAAACCGTCGGGCGGCACCACGCCGGTCCCGGTCATGAGATAGCAGCCGTGGGGAAACG
>JAGNQV010000157.1 GCA_017988885.1 Opitutaceae bacterium
CTCTGGGCCATGGGAATTAACACCTACGGTCAGCTCGGCAACGGTTCCACCACCACTCGCAGCACCCCGGTGCAGAGTGCCACCGGCGTCGCGTCCGTCTCCGCGGGCGACTTTCACACGCTCTTCGCCAAGACCGACGGCACCCTCTGGGCCATGGGCTTAAACTCCTCCGGTCAGCTCGGCGACGGTTCTACCGCCAATCGCAGCACCCCGGTGCAGAGTGCCATCGGCGTCGCGTCCGTCTCCGCGGGCGCCACTCATACCCTCTTCGTCAAGACCGACGGTTCCCTCTGGGCCATGGGCTTAAACTCCTCCGGTCAGCTCGGCGATGGCACCACCACCACTCGCACCACCCCCGTCCCGATCGCCTCCGGCATAGTTGCAGCGGCCGCTGGTGGGTCCCATTCCCTCATCCTCTTTGGCCCTGAAGGCATTCTCGCACCGCCTCAGCTGACTGTGCCGACGATTACTTGGCCCACGCCCAGTGCCATCACCTATGGGACTACTCTTTCGGCTGCCCAACTGAACGCCACGGCCAGCGTGCCGGGCTCCTTTACGTATTTGCCTGTCGCTGGGACTTTGCTCGACGCCGGCACGCATACCCTCACGGCTTCGTTTACCCCCACGGATACCTCGACCTACACCACGGCCTCCGCCACCCGACAGCTTGAGGTCAATAAAACTGCTTCGACGATTAGCTGGCCCACTCCGGCCAACCTCATTTATGGGACCAGCCTGTCGAGCACCCAACTCAATGCGACCGCGGACGTCGCTGGCTCGTTTACCTATAGTCCGGCCGCAGGTGCGGTGCTCGACGCTGGCAATCGCACGCTCAGCGTGATGTTCACGCCGACCGACTCCGCCAATTACCAAGGGGCATCTACGACTCGCTCCCTGTTCGTGGATAAAGCGTCGGCTTCGATCACGCTCAGCAATCTCACGGCAGCATATACGGGTTCTCCTCGCGTTGCTTCCGCCACCACCTCGCCTGTTGGGTTGGGAGTCACCTTCACCTATGACGGCAGCTCCACGGCGCCCACGACTCCGGGTTCCTACGCCGTCGTCGCAACGATCAACGACTTCAACTACGCGGGCTCCGCCTCTGGCACGCTCGAAATTGTCGCGCCGCCTTCCGTGACGCTCGACTCCGCGGATCAAGCCGTCAACGAAGATGGGTCGCTGACCCTGACTGCCTCTGCGTCTGGCCAACCTCCGTTCACTTTCCAATGGCTCAAAGACGGCCAGCCGATCGGAGGCGCGACGGATAGTTCATTGACGCTCAGCCAAGCGGATGCCTCCAGCGCTGGCAGCTACACGGTCCGTGTAACCAATCCCGGTGGCTCCACTACCAGCAGCCCCACGACGGTGAGCGTGAACTTAAAACCGGCGATCTCCGGACAAGGCTCGACTGTAAACGTGCCGATCGGTCCCGACATGCAGCTCTCGGTCGACATCACTGCCGGCACCCCGCCGTTTACGATTCAATGGAAGAAAGACGGCGTCGATATTCCCAATGCGAATTCGCCGACACTTACGCCTACCGGCCCCGGTGAATATGAAGTCTATATTTCCAACTTTGCCGGACAAGGCAGCGTAAAATTCATCCTGCAGGGTCCGCCCTTTGTGTTCAGCTTTGCCGACAAGGTCGTCGCACCTGGCGTCACGATCGAATTCACCACGCAGTTTCTGGCCCGTTCCCCCGTCGAGTTACAATGGCTGCGGAATGGCGTGCCGATTCCCGGTGCGACGGACGATGTGTTGACCGTGGAAAATGTGCAGCTCGGCAACCTAGGCCTATACAGCTTGCGCGTGCGCGACCCGTTCGGCGAGACGACTAAATCCGCCACGCTGAAATTCTCGCAGCAAATCACGTTTAACCCGCTGCCCGATGTCGCGCAGAGCGCGACGCCCATCGCGCTCAGTGCGACGGCCTCCTCCGGCCTAGCCGTGACTTTCTTCGCCTACGATCTGGATCAAGCTGGCAATGTGGTAACGCCGCTTAACTGGGGCGAGGGCGTGGTCGTCGCGCAGCAGGCCGGGAATGAATTTTACGCGGCCGCTGCTTCCGTCGAGCGCCGGTTCCGTGTCATCTCGCGCTATGAAACGTGGATGCCGGAGAACTTCACGGAATCCGAACTGACCGATCCCGCCATCAGCGGATCCGAGGCGGACCCTGATTCCGATGGGTTGAGCAATTTCTTTGAATACGCGCTCGGCCTCAATCCACGCCAAGCTACGACCGCTCCGCTGCCCACGGTGGGCATGATCGATGGCTTCTGGACCTACCTTTATCAGCGGCCGGTCGATCGACTCGACGTCACTTACCAAGTTGAGGTCTCGCGTGACCTGAGCATCTGGCTCACGAGCGGATTCGTGCCCATCAAGCAATCCGACGATGGCGTGGAGGAGACGTGGCGGACGCAATATATCACAGAGGATACGCTGCCCGTGTTTTTCCGGCTGAAAGTTTCACGGCAATAAAAAAGGCGGGATCGTTTGATCCCGCTTGGGTGAATTCCACTCGCTCACGCGCGTGGCTACATTTTTTGCCGAGACGCGCTGGGCGGTTAAAAATTAAATCGGAGCGGGCGCATTGGTTGTAGGGCGGGGTCGCGTAATCGAACCGGCGGGATTCGGCGATCCCGCCCTACAGCGGGGCAGCGTTTTGAACGGGTGATAGGTGGGTGCCCGGCCAGCGGCCGGGCCTACAAGGATGGTCGGCGGTGGTGGTGATGGGGCGATGGCAGCGATGCCGCGCGCGGAGCGCACGGCCCACCTCGGGGCTGAACCGGCGGGATTCGGCGATCCCGCCCACACTTGAAATTACCTGCCTGGCTCAGTCCTTCGGCGTGTTGCCGGGGTAGCTGGCGAGGTATTTTTCGATGTTGGCTTGTTCCTTGGCTTTTAGGCGCTGGCGGACGTTGAGGCGGTCGGAGGCTTTGGCGATGTTTACGTCGGCGTGCTCGGTGCGGCGGCCTTCGGTTTGGAGAAAGGCTTTCACGCGTTCGAAGCGCTCGGGTTCGGAACCGGCGATGGCGATCAAGCTGGCGAGGTATTCGGCCGGAGCTTTGGCGGCGAGCTCGGAGTAGTGCTTCATCATCCACTGGACGGCGAGTTCGCGGAGGTCGTCGTTGTCGGCGCTGCCGCTGTTGCCGCGGGTGCCGAGTAGGATGGTGAGGAACTCGGTGGAGTTGAGTGCCGGCGTGAGCGAGTAGTCGAGGGCCTTGGTGGCGAGCGCGGGGTCGCGGAAGCGGCTGAGGGCGTTGATGAGTGCGGAGCGGCCGGCGGGGGACTTGGCGTTTTCTAGCGCGGTCTGGTAGGCCGTGAAAAGCGCGGCATCGCCGTGGTAGGCGGTGATGGCGAGCGTGGTGCTCACGAGGCTCGCCGGCACGGCTTTGGGATTTTCGAGGTAGAGCAAGGCGAGGCGACGGGACTCGGCGATGACGGCGGCGTCGGCGGCCTGATAGCCGAGTGCGCCGTAGAGGGCAGTGCGCAGGGGGCTGAGGTGGTCGGGTTCGCCTTTGACCGGGGCGAGGCCGATGCGGTCGAGGATCGGGCGGAAGATGGCGGCGCGGTAGGCGTTGTAGGCCGGGCGCGAGTTGTCGGTGATGAACGTGTCGTCGAGCCCCCCGATACTGCTAATGACGCTGGTGTTGACGTCGGGATCGAGGTCGCGGCCGAAGGCGGTCACGTAGGCGAGGTAGTCGGTGCCGTCGATGAGGCCGGCGCTGAAGAGGGCGCTGGTGTTATCGAGGAGGCCGACGCGCTCGATGGGCTTGAGTGCGGCGGACTGGCGGGCGAGGCGGGCGTTGAGCTCGGAGGAGAGATTCCAGCGGTAATAGCCGGCCTCGTCGGCGTTGGGATAGATCCAATCGGCGGTGGCGAGGCCGGGGAGGTCGACGAGTTGGGTTTCGGCTTTGAGGAGGATGCGTTCGCGGTGGATTGCACCGGCCTTGCTCCAGGTGAGGACGACGGGGACCTGCCACTGGCCGGGGAGTTGGGGATCACCGAGGTTGTTGAAGCGGCGCTGGGTGAGGCGGAGTTGGCCATCGGGCTCGAGCGCGAGCGTGACGAGCGGCACGCCGGGTTTGTTGATGAAGGCGGAGAGCATGCCGGGGATGTCGTCGCCGGAGGAATGGCCGAAGGCTTCCCAGAGGTCGTTGCTGGCGGTGTTGCCCCAGCGATGCTTGAGGAAATAGGTGCGCATGGTGTCGCGGAATTTGGCGGGCCCGATCCAGTTCTCGACCATGTTGAGGATGCCCTTGCCCTTGTCGTAGGTGAGCTCGTCCACGAGTTGGGCGAGATCGGTCTCGCCGGTGACGGGGCGGCGGATGGCGGTGATGGAGGGGAGCGCGTCGCTGCGCATGGCACCCTTGATGGCGCGGCTTTCGGTGAGCTGGATGCGGAACTCGGGAAACTGGTGCTCGACGATGCGCCCGCACATCCAGTCGGCGAAGGATTCGTTGAGCCAGAGATCGTCCCACCACTGCATCGTGACGAGGTCGCCGAACCACATGTGGGCCATCTCGTGGGCCATGACGTTGGCGAGGCGGCGGCGGGCGCTGAAGGAAGGCTGCTCGGGATCCATCAGCAGAAGGCGATCCGTGTAGGTGATGAGCCCGGCGTTCTCCATGGCACCGTAGACGTATTCGGGGACGGCGATCTGATCGAGTTTGGCGTAGGGATACGGGATGCCGAAATATTCCTCGAGGCGGGAGAGCAGTGGCGGCGCGAGGCGGACGGCCTCGGCGGCCATGGCGGTCTGGCCCTTGGGGGTGATGATGCGGCCGGGGACGGAGAGGCCGGGGATGGGCACGTATTCAAACGGACCCACGGCAATGGTCACGATGTAACTGGGCATCGGGGGCGTGCGGCCGTAGGCGATGGTCTTCCAATCGCCGTCGCGCGTTTCAATGGCGACGGCGGAGTTGGTGACGGCTTCGAGGGCGGCAGGGACTTTCAGGGTGAGCTGCCAGTAAATCTTGAAGCCGGGCTCGTCCCAGCAGGGGAAACATTTGCGGGCGTGCTGGTCCTCGAACTGGGTGAAGAGGTAGGTCTCGCCACGGCTGATGGTCTTGTAGAGACCGAGGCCGTCGCGTTGATACTTGGCTGTAAAATCGATGGTGAGCTTGTAGTTGCCGATGCCCAGAGTGGCGGGGGCGGTGAGGGTCACGAGGCCGTGCTTCGCGTCGGTGACGACCGCGGTGAGCAGTGTGATTGCGCCATCAGGAGCGGTGAGCGTCGCGGTGGTGAAGACCGGGCCTTCAGCGTGAAGTCGAAAGGAGGTGAATGGCGCCTGGGCGAGCACATCGATGATCGTGCGGCCGGAGAAACCTTCCTGCGCGGGATCAAGGGTCAAGGCGACGCTTTGTGCGACGGGCACCACCTCCTGAGTGAGACGCAGCGGGTCGGTGACCCCGCCGGCGTGAAGGGTGATGCTGGCAACAAGAAGGCCCAGCAAAACGCTGGGCCGGGGAAACGAACTTTGCATTTGTTTATGACATAGAGAGCCGGGCGCGAGGCAAGCCCGAGTCGGCGGTAAGGCGCAAAAAAACGCCCGCCGGAAAGGCGGGCGTTTTGGCTTGGGGGCGGGCCAGCGGCCCGCGCTCCCGGGAATTACTTGGTGGGTTCGGCGACGGTGCCGGCCTTGACCAGGATCATCTTGGCGGGATCCAGGTGCTTTTTGATGGCGCCATTCACGTCGGCGAGGGTGAGCGCTTGGATTTTTTCGGGATACTCATCCAGCCAAGTGACATCGTAACCGCGCTGCAGCGCGGAGAGGATCGCGCCGGCCATGCCGTCGGTGGTGGACAGGCTCACCTTGAATGCGCCGATCGTGTCGCTTTTACGCTGGGCCAGTTCCGTGGCGGTGATGCCGTCCTGATACCAGTGGTCGAGTTGGCGCTTGGTGGAGGCGACGCCTTTTTCGAGGAGTTCGGGGGCAAAGTTGGCCCAGATGCGCATGTCGCCGTCGCGCAGGTTGTCGTTGGAGACAAAGGCATAGATGCCGTAGGTCAGGCCTTCCTTGTCGCGCACATTGCCCATGAGGCGGGCAATAAAACCGCCGCCGAGCACGTTGGTGCCGACGCGGAGGGCGAGGGCGTCGGGGTCGCTGTAACGCAGGCCGGTGGCCATGCCCCAGACGACGCTCACGTTGGTTTTGTCGGACATGAACACGGTCTGGTCGTGGGGCACATCGAGGTCGCCGCCTTTCGCGGCGGGCGGGACGGGGCGCTGGCCGCCGGTCCAACCGGTGAAGGATTGGCCGACGTCCGTCCTGACGCTGGCGGTATCCACATCGCCGATGAGCACGAGGGTGAGGTAAGCGGGGCCATAGTAAGCGGCGTGGAAGGCCTTCACTTCATCCAGCGTCGTGCGTTCGACGGCGGCGATGAGTTCCGCGTTGTCCGGCTGGCGGTTAGGGTGGCCGAGCGGATAGACGGCGCGCGAAAACGCATCGGCGGCGCGATCGTCGGTGTCGTCGGCGGCGCGTTTGAGGGCGCCGATGTATTGCTTCTTCACCTTGGCAAATTCCTCCGGAGAAAAGGCGGGGCTGCGCAGCTGCTCGGCAATGAGGCTGATCAGCAGCGGCACGTCCTTTTTCAGGCACTTGCCGGAAATGGCGAGGGTCTCGTTGCCGACGCCAAAATTGAGCGCGGCGCCGACGCTCTCCAACTGCTGCGCGATGGCGAACTTGTCATGGGTGGTCGTGCCCTTGTCGAGCATGCTGCCGGTGAGGCGGGCGAGCGCGGGGTTGCTCTCGGGTGCGGCGGCATTGCCGACGGGCAGCATGCCGCGAAGCGTGACGACGTCCTTCACGCCGGTGGTCAGGGTGATGACATCAATGGCGCCGACCTTGGTGCGCGCGATGTTATCGGCGATCTTGGCGGTGGCGGACAGCGCGGTGAGCAACAGACCCAGCGCGGAAAATAAAAGGGCAAAGCGTTTCATGGTGGGATGAGGGGGAGGTTTTATTGGGCGGCGGGGGCGGCGGCCACGAGCGGGATGAACCAGCCGGTGGTGCTCTGATCTTCGAGCAGGTATTGATTGGCGACGCGCTTAATGTCGGCGGCGGTGACTTTCTGGTAGGC
>JAGNQV010000158.1 GCA_017988885.1 Opitutaceae bacterium
TTCGACGCAGAGCTTCGGCTTCTTCACGAACACTTGCGGCTTCGAGGAGGCCGATAAGTCCGCGCTGCCTGAGACCCGCCTCAAGGTTTACGAGGAAAACGGCCGCAACGCAAAGGTGCTGACCAAGTCTCTCGGCTGAGGATTCAACTCCGGTTGGTGACCGCGAGTTCGATGCTCACGACTGTCACAGGCGCGGAGGCCAGCACCGCGATTTCATTCGCACCGTAATTCAGGCATTCCGCTGCCACGGTGAAATCCAGGCAATGTTCGGGCAGCGGTGGTTTCTGATCGTAGGGTTCCGGGAAGAGATGCCCTTCCGTCACGGGTTTACCGGTGCCCTGCGTATGCCCGTTCAATTGCACCAGCAGCGCAACGCCGGCTACCGCGGATTCGAGCACAACGCGCAGCCGCAGTTTACGCTTTTCCGGAGCCTTTTCGGCTAAGATCATTTTCACCAACAGCGGCGAATCCGGTGCGGTCACTACGGGCAACGCCGCATGGCAGTCGAAGAAACGGAGATCAAAGATCTTAAAGGTGGCATCTACGAGGTAGAGCTTGTCCCGGTCCTCCAGAGTCGCGGGATCGCCTAATTCCTGCAGCACTTCCAGCGGTTCAAGGTGATTCCAATTTTTACCCTGCGGGTCGTTCCCGTTGACCCGGGCCGCAAACATATTGAAGAGCGTGAGACCGTCCGCGCCCTGCGCATAAAGCGCCGCGGCCGCTGCCCGGTAGATTTCCGCCGAGTTGTCTCGGGCGTAGAGATAGCGGTCTACGTAGGCACCGCCCACAATGTAGTCGATGCTGGCATGCACGGGCAGTCCGGGGAGCGCCCGCTTGTATTCGGCCAGGGGCAGGTCGAAATACACCTGCAGAAACCGGCCCACGGTAATAAAATCCAAGCAACCGCGCTGGTGCCAGGCGACCGGATCCAGGCCGACCCGCCGGCACCCCGACAGGCTTGATGGCACCCGTGCACAGAGAATGATTTCACGGCCTTTCTCCTTGGCGACCCGACGGGTCATGGCCCGCACCTCCTCAACGAATGCCGTCATGCTGGGCGCACTTGCCTCGGCAAAGTCCTGCCTGAAATTAATTCGACCTGAATTCTCCCCGGCGCTGGCGGCATAATCCCCGGGAAAGAAGGGCGCACCGCGTAAAAAATCCAACTCCAGTCCGGCCAAGTCGTAGCGGCGCAGTAATTCCTCAAACATGGCCAGCCGGTGGGCGCGCACTTCCGGCACCGCATAGTTCAAGCCGCCCGCCGCATGGCGGGACTGGCCCGCCCACAACCGCCATTCCGGATGCGCCCGGTAAAACGCATCCGTGTAGGGCCCCTGCCCTGCCTCCATGTCCACCATGTGCACATCATTCATCCGGATGGTCGCAAAGACCTCGAGGCCTCGCTGCGCCGCATGCTCGACCAGCACCCCGTAGGCATCGATGCCTTGCACGCGCCAGAGATCGGAAATCCCCCGCGTGATCTGCGCAAATGACTCGCCCATGGTCTTGGACAGCGTGGCCGCCGCCTCCGGACTCAGCGGGCGCCATTGGCAAAGTTCCGAGACCGCACTCGGATAGTTCACACTCTGACCGACATTCGGACAGAGCGCGACCGTAGTAACCTGTGAACCGGCAATCAGGTCGATGCTCGCCCGCAGACTGGTCAGCGCTGCTTTCGTCGAATCCACACCCGTCCACTTGCAATCATAGAACGGGGCCCACGCATCGTAGTTGTAAATCAATCTGCGCTTTTTCTTCACCGAGGCAGTGGTCATGATGGTTCAGCTTTGCCGGGTCTGGCGCATGCGATCGAGGAAGACCGCGGCAATGATTACCACACCAATGATAATCTCCTGAAAATAAGTCGGCCAACCCATTTGCTGCGAGCCATTGCGCAACACCGCCATGATCAACGCGCCAATCATCGAGCCCAACACCGTGCCGACACCACCGTTCAAACTTGCCCCGCCGATGATGACCGCCGCGATGATATCCAATTCGACGCCGATCGCCACAGTGGGATCGCCCTGCCGCAACCGCGAGAGCTGCATCAAGCCCGCCAGACCAATGAAGCAGCCGCCCAGACCGTAGATGAGAATCTTCGTTCGCACCGTCGCCACACCACAAAGCCGTGCGGTGGCTTCGTTTGAGCCGATAGCAAAAATATGCCGGCCAAACACCGTCCGACGCAGCATGATCGCCGTCAACACCGCCAGCCCGGCGGTGATCCACGTTCCGGTGGGCAGCGCCCAACCGAAAGGATTGGCGGTCGTCATCCAATGATTGATGGGCGAGGCGTCGTAATTGACCGTTTCATTGTTCGCCAGCCACTTGGCCACGCCGCGGGCGATGCCCAGCGTGCCCAGTGTGATGATAAAGGGAGTCATCCGCAGCCCTGCGATGGCCGCGCCGTTCAGCAGCCCGATGACGCCGCCTGCGGCAATCACTGCCAGCACGACCGCGACGGTCGGCCACCCTTGTTGGATGAGCAACGCACCAACGACACTCGTCAGCGCAATGACCGAGCCTACACTCAAATCGATGCCCCCGCTGATGATGATGAGCGTCATGCCCAACGCCCCGAGCGCGACGATCACCGTCTGCGTGAGCACGATTTTGAAGTTCGCGTAGCTCAGGAAATAGCCCCGCACCTCGTTGGAGAGCGAAAACAGGCCAATGACCAGCAGGAGGCCGAGAAACGGGCCGAATTTGGCGAACAGGGTTTTCATGATCAGGCGGCGGTGCCGATGGCGACAGTCATCAGATCCTGTTCCGTCCAGTCGCGGCGCTGGCGGCATGCGACCAGCCCACCTTTGCGCATGACTGCAATGCGATCACACAGGCCAAACAATTCTGGCAGATAGGAACTCACGAGCACCACCGCCCGTCCTTCGTCGGCCAGCCGGGCGATCAAGGCATAAATCTGCGCCTTGCTGCCCACATCAATGCCCCGGGTGGGTTCGTCGAGCAGCAGCACTTGCGCCGGGTGTTCGAGCAGCCGCGCCAGCGCCACCTTCTGCTGATTCCCGCCGGAAAGTTCGTCCACGCGCTGCCGCGGCGAGCGGGCCTTGATCCCCAACCCGGCAATCCACCCAGACGTGGCCGCTTCGATGGCGCCGGACCTCAACCAGCCGAATCGGGTGAAACTTCCCATCTTGGTCAGCGTGGTATTCTCCGCGAGTGAGAGCGGCAGCATCAGGCCCTCCTCTTTGCGATTCTCACTCAAAAAACCCACGCCTTCATGCCAGCGTTGCGCGGGCGTGGTCGTGACCAGATTGCTCGCATCCAGTCCGAACGTCGCCCGCAACAACTCGGTGCGCCCCGCCCCGATCAAACCGGCTATCCCAAGGATTTCACCGGTGCGAAGTTCCAGTTTCTCTCCGCGCAGGGGATGACACTCCAGGACCACCGCACCGGGGTGAGGCGTCCGCTGGGGATAAAGCTCATGCACGTCGCGCCCAACCATCAAACGCACGATTTCAGCCTGGGTCGTATCCGCCAGTTTGCCGGCCCCCACGGTCCGGCCATCTTTCAGCACAGTAAACCGATCAGCCACCTGACGCACCTCTTCGAGAAAATGACTGATGTAGATCACGCTCACATCTTGCTCCCGCAGTTGGCGCACCACGGCAAAAAGTTTCTCCGTGTCCGCCTGAGTCAGGCTGCTGGTCGGCTCGTCCATGATCAGCACGCGCGGCTCGGTGAGCAGGGCGCGGGCAATTTCGATGATCTGCTGCGTCGCGATGGGGAACTCCCCCACTGCCCGCTCGAGTTCCAAGTGCTCATGCGCCAACCGGGCGAGCACCCGGCGGGCCTGCGCCTTGGCCTCCGTCCGGTCCAGCCAGCCAAATCGGGCCGGTTCCGCGCCGAGCACAATATTTTCCCACACGCTCAGATGTGGCGCGAGACTCAGTTCTTGGTAAATCATCGCCACGCCACGCCGCCGGGCATCCAAGGTGTCCGCCGGCGCATAAACGGCGCCTTCGATTTCCATCGTGCCCGCATCCGCGGCAATGACCCCGCTCAGCACTTTCATGAGTGTGCTTTTCCCGGCGCCATTTTCTCCCATGAGTGCATGCACTTCCCCCGGCGCCACCTCGAGCGAGACCCCTTGCAGGGCCTGCGTGGCCCCGAAGGCTTTGTCGATGCCGGTGAGTCGGAGACGCGTGGCACTCACTTCAAATACTTGTGCAACGGTGGATTGATCAGGTCTGCGATGGCGGGGTCGGCAAGGTTCTCCCGGGTCACCAGTTCGCAGCCCGTATCAATCACCTTTTCCACGGTCTGCCCGCGCAACACGGCCAACATTGTTTTCACGCCGAGATAACCCATCTTGAAGGGATTCTGCACGACGAGGCCATCCATGTCGCCGCCGCGCAACGCGGCCAAGGTCTGCGTCCCCGTGTCAAAACCCACAAACTTCACCTTGCCGCCGGCCAGACCGGCATCGCGCAGCGCCAGCAACATGCCGGTGGCGGATGATTCATTCGGTGCGAACACTCCTGTCACTTCGCGGCCGAAGCGGTTGAGCAAATTTTGCGCCGTGCGGTAAGCCGTGTCACGTGTGGCGCCCGCGTGCTGATCGCTCGAAAGCACTTCCAGCCCGGGGTATTCCTTTTGGATCGTGTCGAGAAAGCCCGCTTCGCGTTGCTCCGTGCTCGTCGAGCCGGCCAGCACGCGCAGCAGGATGATTTTACCTTTGCCGTCCAGTAACGTCGCCAACCGCCTTGCCCCGAGCACGCCGCCTTTGTAGTTGTCCGTCGAAACCGTGCTGACCGGGAGATTCGAGTTCAGGCCCGAGTCAATAATCACCACTGGAATCCCGGCGCCAACGGCGGTTTCCACCGGGGCGACCAACCCGCGCGCATCCAGCGGGGCCAGCACTATGCCGCTGATCCGGCGGGCGATAAAATTTTCCACTACCTGCACCTGTTGCTCGCGGTCATCTTCACGCAACGGACCTTTCCAGATGACGTTTACATCGATTCCCTCGGCTTTGAATTCCGCGGCGGCCTTGATGGCGCCGGCATGAATGGATTTCCAAAACTCGTGCGTCGTCCCTTTGGGAATGACGGCCACTTGATAACTTTCGGCGGCGAACCCCGGGGAGCTGAGGAGCAGCGCGGCCAGCAGAAGAATTTTATTCATGGAACGGGATAACTGGGGTTAGTTCGCCGGACGATCTGCGCCCGACGGGAAGCAAAACGAAACGAATCAGGCCTTCAGTTCAACTACGACCTGTATTTCCGTCGTCGTGCCCTTGGGCAGCCCGTTGACGGCGACGGCAGCGCGCGCGTGTTTACCTGCGTCACCAAAGACTTTTACGAATAGGTCGCTCGCCCCATTGATGACCGCCGGGCTTTCGGTGAAACCATCCACCGCGTTGACAAAGCCGGTCACGAACACGATGCGCGCCACCTGCTCCAGCGAACCGACGGCCGCCTTGATGTTTGCCATGGTGTTGAGCGCGCAGACCTCGGCGGCCTTGGCCCCGCTTTGCACGGTCTGCTCCTTGCCCACTTGCCCCGTGTGCGTCATCTGGCCGTTCACCATGCAGATGGTGCCGGCACAGAAGAGCAGATTGCCTGTGCGCACCGTGGGCACATAGCTGCCCGCGGCAGCTGGCGGATTGGGAAGGGTGAGACCGAGTTCGGCGAGTTTGGCTTCAGGATTCATGCGGAGAAAATCAGGACAAAACCGGCGCGAAGCAAAGCGGATTTTAACGGTCCGCTGGCGGCAGGAACTCCACCGTCGCCACTTGCGCGGCAGTCAGCGGAGTTTCGAGCACCTTAAATTCGCGCAACAGGTCGATCTCCCCCTGGATGCGGGTCAGCGAGAGGCGGCCGATCCCCTCGCCGCGGTCGGCATGCCCGGCCACCAACGCATGGTCGTGCATGGCCTGCCGGGAATACGCGATTTGCTCCGGGGTCATGTCGCGGTTGCGTTCGAGAATCAACCGGTTCGCCGGGGTCGGATCATTTTCCATATAGTCCCGCCACCCGCGGATCGACGCGGCGACGAAGGCGCGCACCACTTCGGGCTCTTCGCGGGCCAGTTTCTGGCGACAGGCAATGGCTTGATAAACATCATAGCCCGCATCCGTCACTGGCAGCACCCGCACCGCCACGCCTCTTTGCCGCGCATAGAAAGGTTCGCTCGTGAGGAAACAGGTCTGAATCGCATCCTTGTTCGCCAGAAACGCCGCCAGTCCGTAAGTGGTCGGGATGAGGTTGAACTGGATACCGTATCTTTTTTGGATGAAGGGAATGAAGGTCATGCTAATCGGTGCGATCACCGTGCGGCCGGCGAGATCTGCCAGCGTCTTCACGGGGCTGTCCGCGTGCACCAAAAGCGCCTCCGCATCGTGCTGCAGCGTCGCCCCCACGATCAGCAGCGGCAGACCTTGGCTCACCGCCAGCGCGACATCGTCGCTGCGCATCATCCCGAGATCTGCGTCGCCCTTGGCGATTTTCAACTTGATGCCCGCACCGGGCCCCCCGGGCAGAATCTCAACGTCCAAGCCGGCCTCTCGGTAATAGCCCTTCGCCAGCGCCTGATAAAACCCGCCATGTTCCGCCTGCGGAAACCAATCACTCTGGAATATGAGCTGGCGGAGCGGCGTCTTTTGTTCCGCGGTCGAAGATGCGGGCGGTGCCTCCCGACGGCCGCAGCCCACGGTCAGCCAAGTGAGACCGATACAGCAAACTAGGATTCGTATGAAAATATTCCGGATCACTGTTAGCAAAAATGCCGCTGTAGAAACGCAAGGTCGAGCTGCGGATAAACCGGGAAGCGCGTCAATAGCGCACGGACGCGATCGGTCGCCGATTCCTTTATCTTGGCGTCGGTCACAAATTTCGCACGGCTCAGTGTTCCGGAACGATTTCCGTTTTTGATCTCCTCCGCCTTGGTATTGGCCAGCACCAGTGCCAGCACATTGGCAATTTCCCGCATATCCTCAGTTCCCATGCCCAAGGTTGTCACAGCCGGTGAGCCGAGCCTCAAACCGCTGGTATACCACGGGCCATTGGGATCGTAAGGCAGCGAGTTGCGATTGAGGGTTATGCCACAAGCCCGC
>JAGNQV010000159.1 GCA_017988885.1 Opitutaceae bacterium
CCCCACGCCCCGCCCGCCGCCCAAACCGGTTTGTAACGCAATGCGTTACTTTCACTCCGTGTTCAGCCAGGGGCCCCAAACCTGTTTGTAACGCATTGCGTTACAAACTTCGGGTTGAAGGCGCTCGGCACCGGACTGTCGTTGGCTGTTTTTTGAGGATCTGACGCTGTTGCCATCCGCTAGATCCGCCCCCCCCAGTTCACTCCGCCCAAGGATCAAACAGGATCTTGATCGCCTTCTTGGTTTTCAGCAGCTCCACCCCTTCCGCATAGCGCGTGAAGGGCAGCGTTTTGGAAACCAGCGGCCTGAGATCGAGTTTGCCTTGGCGGATGAACTTGAGCGCCGTCTCCGCCGCCATGCGATTGTGGTCAGAGTAGCCCATCAGCAGCAGGCCCGGATACCAATGCCGCATCGAGAAACGCACTTCCTCGCGTAACACCCCAAAGATCGTCACGCACCGCAGCGTGCGGTCCATCAAAAACTCGATCGAGGCCGGCAACCCGGTGCAATCAATCGCATCATCGAGCACGCGGGCATCGCCGCGATCAGCTTTCCACGCCTTGGCGTTGGGCGCACAGGTGCGATCGGCCCCGAGTTTGCGGGCGAGCGCCCGGCGGCTCGCCACCATGTCGATGCCCACGACTTCGCGCGCTCCGTGGGCCTTGGCCAGTTGCACCGCCAGCAAACCCGCCGGCCCGAGGCCCGCGACGCCAATCCGGCGGCCGGCCACCCCGCCCAGCCGCGCCAGTTGCTGAAACGAAACCTCCACACACATCGCCAGCTCAAGCGACGCGACCTGCGCCAATGCCAGCGTTTTCGGCACTTCAATCACATCCACGACGCGCAGGGTGTTGTAGTGGGCATAACACCCGTGCGGTCGCGCTCCGGTATCCTTCCACACCGCGACGCGGGCCCCGATCCGCGGCGTCTTCACGCCCGCTCCCAGCGCCACCACCTCGCCAACCGCCTCGTGTCCCGGCTGTCCGGGAAAATAGGGATAGACCAGCTTCATCCCGGGAAACATTGGCTGGCCGCCGAGGATGTGCAGATCCCAATGCGGACAGGTCGTCACGCCAAGGATCCGCACCAGCACCTCGCCCGCCGCAGGCACCGGCACCGGCGCCTCTTTCCAGGCCGCGCGGCCCGGGGCTTCGATTTGCAACACTTTCATGCGTTCAGGGATTTTCATGGGGATAATTGAATTTTCTGCCGCGCTGCCGGCCAGTCGAGCACCACGCCGAGCACCGGCTCGCGTTTTGACTCGATCAAGGCCCACGCCTCGGCCGCCTGCTCCACCGGAAAACGGTGCGAGATGAGATCCAGCGTATTCAGCCGGCCGCCGGCAATCCAGCGCATCGTCTCATCCAGCCTCGGCTGCGTCGCCCCCGACGCGAGGTCGAAGGAAATCTCGTGGTTCCGGAACTGCTGGAGTGCCAGCAGCAAATTCACCTCGGCCGCCTGCGGATAAAATCCCGCGATGACCATATGTCCGTCGTGCTTCATCAACGGCCGGTAATCCTGCAAGACATCGATCTTCCCCGTCGTCTCCACCAAAATCTCCACCGCGCCCAAACCCAGCGCCCGCACCGCGGCCACGCCATTGTCTGAGCCCGACAAAACCGTCTGCCCGAATTTCGCAAAACGCGCCAACCGGTCTGCGTGGCGTCCGAGCATCACGACCTTCGCGCCCTGCGCGGCCAGCGTTTGTCCGGCCCACTGGCCGACCAAACCATCCCCCGCCACGACCGCGACCAAACCCGGTTTGACCGGTGAACGCGTCCCGCAGTTGTAACCGACCTGGGTGAGCACCAGTCCGGAAAACGCCACGGGGTCGATGCCCGGCGGCAACAGCATCAGCGCCCCTTGCCCGCAGACCGACGGCGAAACGTGGCCCGCGTATTGGTTTTCAAACATGCCGCAAACTTTACTCATCGACGCGAAGACCCAGTCGCCCGGTTTGAAACGCGTCACCGCTGCGCCCACCGTCAGCACCCGACCAACTTTCTGGTAGCCGGCCACATAAGGAAAGGGTTCCGGATCGCCCGGCCGCCACGCCACGTCACCGGAAAGCCGCTCGCCGCGCAGAAACGAACCCTCCGTCCCGTTGCTGATCCAAGAGTGATGCAACTCCACCACCACGTCTTCCGCGCCCGGCTCGGGACATTCAATCGCGCGATACTCGACCTGGTTGCGGGCAGTAAAGACGACGGCGTGACTTTTCATGGGGTAGGCAGGCAGTCACCTTGCGCCGCCCACCATTGTCAAACTCGCAACCGCGAAGCCGCGTCTTACCCTGGGAGCGCGGGCGATCCGCCCACCACGGAATGCGGGCCAGCGGCCCGCGCGCCCAAGCTTCGCTCGTTCAACCTCCTGTTTTGGTCGACAAATTTCCCAGCGCGGCAATCGCCGCCAACGCCTGCGGATTGTCCACGCTGGTGAGATCGCCCGCCGGCTGGCCGGTGTAAACACGGAGAATCATGCCGCGCAAAATTTTTCCACTGCGGGTTTTGGGCAAGGCCGCGACCACGTGGACGGCCTTTGGCGCAAGCGGCTTGCCCATCTGGGCCGCGACGTGCGCGCCGAGTTCCAGCTCGAGGCGGGAGAGTTGGCCTGCCTCTTGCCCGGCGTCTGCGGGACCAGCCGCCCCACCTTTCTTCAACACCACAAAACACACCAGCACCTGACCCTTCAGTGCGTCCGGCGCCCCGATGGTCGCCGCCTCGCTCACCGTCGGATGCGATGTCAGCACGCCTTCAATCTCGGCGGGGCCGACGCGTTTGCCGGCCACCTTGATGGTATCATCGCTGCGCCCCAGCACGAACCACGAGCCGTCCTCATCCTGCCGCGCCCAGTCACCGTGATACCACACGCCGGGAAACTGACTGAAATAGGTTTCCAAATAGCGCGCGTCGTCATGCAGGAAACTTTTCGTCATCGAGGGCGCAGGTTGTCGGCAGACCAGATGCCCCACTGTGCCGCGCGGCGCGGGTTGTCCTTCATCGGTGAACACCGCCACATCCATCCCGAGCGCCGCCCGACCGAGCGAGGACGGCCGCAATGGCGTGAGCGGCGTGCAGGACAGCAGGCACCCCAGCAATTCCGTGCCACCCGAGATGTTGATGATCGGACAGCGGCCGCCGCCCACTTTTTCAAAAAACCAGCGGTAGGAAGTTTCATCCCAGGGCTCACCCGTCGAGCCCAGCACGCGCAGTTGCGAGAGGTCGTGGCCCGACGGACCCTTCCCCTCGGTCACGCGCATGAACAGTCGCACCAACGTCGGCGAGGCGGCAAACGTCACGACTTTCAACCGCTCCAGCGTGCGCCAGAGCCGGTCGCTGTCGGGGAAGTCCGGCGCGCCGTCGAACAGCACGATCGGCGTGCGATACAGCAGGCAGCCCATGATTTCCCACGGCCCCATCATCCAGCCGATGTCGGTGAACCAGAAAAACGGTTCGCCCGGCCGCACGTCGAAAGCGTAACGCAATTCCTTACCCACCTGCGCAAGACAGCCGGCCTGCGTGTGCACCGTGCCCTTGGGCCGGCCCGTCGTGCCACTCGTGTAAATGATCATCGCCGGATCCTCCGCCGCCGTGCGCACGCCTTCGAACGGCGTGCCGTAACCCCCACTGTAAACAAACTCCGGCCAGGCCGGCGTATCGAACATCACGACCTGCCGGATGCCTGGGACCCGCGCCGCCGCCGCCCGCGCGATGACCCCGGTCGCGACGGACTTGCCCCGCCGCTGCAGATTTTCGACCGCGAAAAGCACCTTCGCCGCGCAGGACGCGAGCCGCTCGACCACAGCCGCCTCACCGTAGCCGCAGAAGATCGGCACGAAGCGCGCCCCCAGTTTGAACGTCGCCATCATGATCTCGACCGTCTGCACACACATCGGCGCATAAAGCCCCACGCTGTCGCCCGGGCCGACGCCCAGCTCCCGCAGTTTCCGGGCGCAGGCATCGATGGTTTTCTGCAACTGCGCGTAAGTGAAAGCCCCGCGGCTTTCCGGCCGGTCGGAATCGGCCTCGCCATAAAGCGCGACCTCATCGCCATGCCCGTCGCGCACGTGGCGGTCGATGCAGTTGTGCGCGATATTCACCTCGCCGCCCGCGAACCATTGCGTCCACGGAAACCCGCGCGACTCGTCCTTCACCTGCGTGTAGGGTTTGAACCATTCGACGCCGCTGTCCTGCAGCGCCGCGTCCCAGAACCACGCCGTGTCGCGCACCGAGGCCGCGTGCAATTCCTCCGGCGTGGCGCAACCGTGCTTTCGCATGAACCGCGCCAGATGCGATTCGCGCGTCCACGCGTGATTATCAGGATGCCAGAGGTAAGGGGAAGTGTTCATGAAACATTCGTTATCGCCGTCAGAACCCCAAGTATTCGCCAGCGGATTTCACCAGTCAACGCAGCCGCTCTTTCCAGTATCCCGGATGCTGCTTGAAATGAGCCACGGCTACGATCCAAATCCCGTCTGGTTGATCAAGGTAGATCAGGGCGTAGGGAAATCGCGCACCAAAATGCCTCCGCGCAGGAGGATCGAACATGCGGAAAACCTGCGGTTGCTTGCCCACCTCAGTCAGCAGGCCCGCCATGTAACGGCAAACGCTCTGCCCGAGTGCTTCACTGATGCCTGCATAATAGCTCAGGGCGTTTAAGTATTCCGCTTCCGCTGCCGGGTGAAAGCGAACCGGTTTCACAGCCCCGCTATTTTCCGGGCTTTTGCCATCACTGCCTCGGCCGGTATGCCTTCAACCTGGCCGCTTTCGATCTCTACAATGCGCCGCCGGGTTTCCTGCTTCCATTCCTCGTCGAGCGCCGGATCAGGTCCGCCCACGGCCTCGGCACAAAGCAGTTCAATCAACTCAGCCTGCTCTCCGGCAGAAAGCCTTTTGGCCTCAGCAACGATCTGTTGGACGGTCATGGGCATGAAAGGAAACTAATGAAATCAAACTTTCACGCAAGCGCTGAGACGGGTTCAGCATGACGGGATCCGTGCAATCCGTGGTTAAAAACTCAAATCACCTCCACGCACACCGCCAGACCTTCCCCGCCGCCGATGCAGATGGCCGCCACGCCGCGCTTGAGTCCGCGCTCTTGCAACGCCGCGAGCAGCGTCACGAGAATCCGCGCGCCCGAGCAACCGATGGGATGGCCAAACGCAATCGCCCCGCCGCGGACATTGAGCTTTTCATGCGGCACGCCGAGCTCCCGCATGAACGCCAGCGGCACGACCGCGAACGCCTCGTTGACCTCCCAAAGATCCACGTCCGCCACCGTCCAGCCGGCCGCCTTGAGCGCGTGATGCGTCGCCTGCACCGGCGCGGTGGTGAACCACAGCGGTTCCTGCGCATGCGCGCCAAACGCCACCAGCCGCGCCCGCGGCTTCAACCCGCCGGCCCGCGCGGTTTCCACCGTGGCGAGCACGAGCGCCGCCGCGCCGTCGTTCAGACTCGAGGCATTGGCCGGAGTGATGGTGCCGTCTTTTTGAAAAGACGGTTTCAAGGTCGGTATCTTTTCGTATTTCACCTTCGCCGGACCCTCGTCGTGTTCGACGCGGGTGACATTCCCTTTGGCATCGGTGGTTTCCACCGGTGTGATTTCCGTCGCGCAGTGGCCGGCTTTTTGCGCCGCGTTGGCCCGCCGGAAACTTTCGCTGGCGTAAGCGTCCTGCTGCTCGCGGGTGAAGGCATATTTCGCGGCGCATTTTTCCGCGCAGTTCCCCATGTGAATATTGTTATACGGGTCCCACAATCCGTCGGTGATCACCGAGTCGATGACCTGCTGGTGGCCGAGACGGAAACCCTCGCGCGCCTTGGGCAGGAGATACGGCGCCTGCGACATGCTCTCCATCCCCCCGGCCACGATGAATGCACCCATGCCGGCCTGGAGCGCGTGCGCGCCCTGCATGACCGCCTGCAAACCCGAACCGCAAACCTTGTGGATCGTCACCGCACGCACCACCGGCGACAACCCCGCGTAAAGCGCCGCCTGCCGCGCCGGCGCCTGCCCCTGCCCGGCCTGCAGGACGTTGCCCATCAGGGCATCGGTCACTTTATCCGGCGCGACGCCCGCCTGTGCCACCGCCGCCTTGATCGCCGTCGCCCCGAGTCGCGCCGCCGGCAACGAGGCGAGCGCGCCTTGAAAAGCCCCGATCGGAGTGCGGGTGGCGGAAAGGATGACAATGTCGGTCATGGGATTAGGGTATTAAAATCGTGCTCGTGCGCTTAATCTTTCTCGTTCTCTCGGGCTCACCCAAATCGATAAAGCCGACGATTACGAGAACGAGCACGATTATGGCTCAGTCCGGTCGCTCAATCGTGAAAATATCCCGCGTCGTCGCGTAGTCCTCGCCCCCGAGCCGGCCGATGAGGTCGAGTTTGCGCACATCGGGCCGGCCGTCGGCCCCGAGCACCTCGTCGCGGAGGTGCACGGTGTGGATGCGCCCGAAGACCACATTCGCCGCGAGCGGGCCTTCGCCGATGTTGACGATCTGGTGCAGCGTGCACTCGAACGCCACCGGCGCCGCCGCCACCCGGGGCGGGCGCACTTGCGAGGAAGCGGCCGGCGTGATGCCAAATTGCTCAAACTCGCTCTCGCCATAGGGCAGCAGCGCCGCCGTCTGGTTCATCTGGTCCGCCAGTGCGTGCGACACGAGATTCACCACGAATTCCGGCACCGCCTCGAGGTTGCGCACGGTGTCCTTCTTTTGGCCCTGCCGGTTATTCACCGGCACAAACATCAGGATGGGCGGATTCGCCGTGATGCCTTGGAAAAAGGAGAAGGGCGCGAGGTTGGTCCTGCCTTCCGCCGAGATCGTGGAAACCCACGCAATCGGCCGCGGCAGGATGGTCGCGATCATCCACTGATAGGCCTCCCGGGCCGGCAAGGCCGTGAAGTCGAGTTGCATGCGACCACCCAAAGTTACTCGCCCGATGAAGGCAAACCATGGCAACAACGCGGCCGATATTAGGTTAATTACAGAGCACTAAAGGCGTGCATCGTCCGCTGAAACTCATTGTATGGAAGTGGCTTTACGGCGGCAAAACCTCTCCAGAAT
>JAGNQV010000160.1 GCA_017988885.1 Opitutaceae bacterium
GTAGGTGTGCGCTCCTGTCACTGACCGCGCCACGGTCCATTGACAAGCATGGTGAAACGCAGCCGGTTTTTTCCAAGAGGTTGGAAAGGATGGTCGGTCCTAGGTCAGTTGCAGAATACCTCCACCGCTTTTCTAATCGGGTAGAGATAGTTTTCAGCGCGGCCCGCCCGGAGTGCCGGCTCCGACCTTACGGCTTCAACCTAATTTAATAGGCCCCAAACCGAACCGGATAAGTTTTCACCCCGCCGTTTGTAACGCAATGCGTTACAAACCGGTTTGGGTATCCCTCTGCCCACCTGCGCGTGGAAAGTAACGCAATGCGTTACAAAGGGGTTGGAGGCGGTGCGGGGAACACGAGTGGGTTTCCGGACTGCGGGCGGGGAGGAGCGGGCGGGGTCGCGGGCGGCGCCGCGGGCGGCAAGTTTACTTACCGCGCGGTCCAGCCGCCGTCGATGGGGAGGGCGGCGCCGGTGATGGATTTGGCGTTTTCACCGCAGAGGAAAAGGGCGAGCGCGGCGATTTCCTCGATTTCGACGAAACGTTTGCTCGGTTGCGCGGCGAGAATGATTTCGCGGATGACGCGGTCGTGGGGGAGATGATGCGCCTTGGCCTGCGCCTCGATCTGGCCTTCGACGAGGGGCGTGCGCACGTAGCCGGGGCAGATCGCGTTGCAGGTGATGCCGGTCTCGGCGACTTCGAGCGCGACGGTTTTCGTCAGACCGATCTGGCCGTGCTTGGCGGCGACGTAGGCCGACTTGAATGGCGAAGCGACGAGACCGTGCGCAGAGACGAGGTTGATGATGCGGCCCCAGTTGCGGCGCTTCATGCCGGGCAGCGCGGCCTTGATGGCGTGGAAGCTGGAATTGAGGACAATGTTCTGGATGGCACTCCATTTTTCTTCGGGAAATTCGTCCACGGGCGCGACGTGCTGGATGCCGGCGTTGTTGATGAGAATGTCCACGCCACCCAACGCCGATTCCGCGGCGGCGATGAGCGCGGTGACTTCGGCCGGACGGCTCAGGTCGGCAGCGTGATACAGGACGCGCACGCCGGTTTGCGCGGCGAGATCGGCGCGGATTTTCTCAATCGCGGCGGCCTCGCCCAAGCCGTTGAGCATGACGTGGGCACCGGCTTGGGCGAGGGCGCGAGCGAGGCCGAGCCCGATGCCGCTGGTGGAACCGGTGACGACGGCGTTTTTGTTTTTCAGCATGATTTGATCTCCAAGGCGCTGAGCCACTCCTCCAACCGCGGCCAGACGGTTTCGGCGGCGACGCCCGTGAGGCAGAAGGGTTCACTGAAATGGCAGCGGTCGTAGCACGGTTTATATACGCAGGGCATGCCCTCGATCCAGCCGGCGCGCGGATGATCGGGAGCGAAGAGCGCGGGCAGTTGCGGCCCGAAGATCGTGAAGGTCGGCACGCCGCAGAGCGCGGCGAGATGACCGGGCCCGGAATCATTGCCCAGAAACGCGATACCGCCGGCGATGGTGTCAACGAGTGCATCCATGTCGGCGGCGACCTGTGCGCTCGTTTCGCCGAGGGCGTGCCATTGCGGCAACTGCCAGCGGTCGCAGAGCACGACAGGTGACCACCCGCGGGCGCGGAGGTGCCGGAGCAGCACGGCGTAGCGGGCGAGGGGCCAGACGCGAAGTTTTTGCGAGGCCCCGCTGTGCAACACGATGCGCTGCGGGACGGCGGGTCGCAACCGGGGCTGCGCCGGTGTGAGCGCGGGCAGGCCGAGTTCGAGGGCGAGGCGGCGCCAGGCTTCGGGCCGATGCGTGTGTTCTTCGCGGCGGAGATTGCGGTCGAGCAGCCACGCGGTGCCGCGTTGGCCGAAACCCAGCAACCGCGCGGGTCGCACCAGGCGCAGAAAAAAATGATCGCTCGCCAGCGGCCAGACAGACACCGCCGCGGCAAAGCGACGCGCCCGCAGCGCGCGAATCACGCCCACGAGTCGGCGCCACGGCCAGCGCGGCAAATCCCAGCCGCCGGAAAAAAGCGCCCACGGGGCGACGCAGGGGATGAGTTCCACGTCCGGTGCGAAACGCTGCAGGAGGCCGGTGGCGTTGGGCACGGCGAGCAGCGTCACATCGTAACGCAGCGAGGCCGCCTGCAGGAAAGGCATGAGGATCGCGAGGTCGCCCATGCCGCGGAGTTCGGCGACGAGCAAGGCGGGCTTGGTGCGCGTGCGCGGCGGTCGTGGTGCAGGCACCGTGACTTCGGCGAACGAGGCGGTGCTCACGGGCAGAGTCTCCCGCGCAGATCGGCGGCCGTGGCGACGCCGGTGGTGCCGAGTTGGTGGATGACAACGGAGGCGGCGGCCTGGGCGAGCTCCAGCGCTTCGCGCAGTTCCGCGCCGGCGGCGAGCGCGAGCGTGAGCGTGGCCGTGACCGTGTCGCCCGCGCCAACGATATCAATGGGGCCGTGCACCGGCAGGGCGGGCACATGCACCGCGGCGGCGTCGGGCAGCGCGCCGATGATGCCGCGCTCGGCCAGGGTGATGAACACCGCGTGGCGGTTGCGCCGCGCCAGCTCCGCCGCCCCCGCAGCAATGTCAGCTATTAGTTGACATTGGTTTTCGGTGCGGCCGGTGAGCAGGGCGAATTCGGCGGCGTTCATCTTGAAGATGAGTGGCGGAAAATTACCAAGGCCGTGGCGGCTGTCAGCCATGATGACGAGCCGGGGGTGCGCTTGAGCGAGCGCGGTGACCGCGGCGAGCACGGGGGCGTTGACGACCCCGGCGCCGGGCGTGCCCGCCTGATCCATCACGATGAGCGCGTCGAGTTGCGGGGCGAGGGCTTGCAGCGAGGCGATGAGCGCGGCGTCCACGGCCGGGGGCGAGGGCGTCCAGTTCTTGAGGTCGAGGCGCGAGAGTTCCGCGGGCGGCTGGCCGGGGACGTGCAGCAGCGGCTTTGAGTAGGTAAAGGTGAGGCGGGCGGAAGTCTGTTGAAAATGCGCGAGGTCCACGCGGCCGGCGCGGAGGAGGGCGCGCCGCAGCTCGAAACCTTCGCCGTCATCGCCGCAGTAGCCGATGGGCCAGAGCGCGGCGAGGCCGAGGGCGCCGAGGTTCTGCGCGATGTTGCCGGCGGCGCCGGGTTGGCAGCGCACGCGGGTGACGTTGTGCACGGGCAGGCCGGTTTCGATGGAAAGCTCGGCGCGCGCCGGATCGATGTCGAAATACCGGTCGAGCGAAAAATCGCCGATGACGCCGACGCGCAGGGCGCGGAAGCGGGAGACAAGCTCATCGAGCCGGGACGGGGTCATGGGGGACGACGCAAACCCATCGGCCGGCGGGCGGCAATCGTGCTTTGCATTTTTATGCGGGACACGCACGCTCGCCGCCCATGGCGCTTTTCAGCGACACCCTGCATGATTTCAAAACCGCCACGCTCCGGGGCGGGCCGGGCTTTTTCCGCGTGGGCCAGACGCACTCCGGCCAGTGGTGGCTGCTCGATCCCGAAGGCCGGCCGTTTTTTGCCCGGGCGGTGCACGGGGTGCAGGCGCGGGTGGAGGCGCTGCACGATCCGGCGGCCCGGTTGCGCGCGTGGGGTTTCAACACACTGGGCGGCGGGAGCGACCGGCTTTATTTTGAGGAAGGACTGGCGTTCCTGACGGCGGTGGATTTCTGCACGGGCGACGGGCTCATCCAGCTGGGGGGCGTGCGGTTGCCGGACGTGTTTGCGGCCGAGTGGCCGGAGCGGGCGCACGCGCGGGCGGCGGAGGTTTGCCCGCCGCTGGCGGAGCAGCGCGAGCTCATCGGCTGGCTGACCGACGACCAGCCGCGCTGGCCGTTGGCGCCGGCGGCGGCCCGGCCGGGACTTTTGCAAACCTGCCTGAGCCTGGAGCCGTCGCTGGCGGCGTATCATGCGGCGTGGGAGTTTGCGCTGGCGTTGCACGGCGGGCGGCTGGAAACGCTGGCGAAAGCCTGGGGCGTGGTGTTGCCAAACAAGGCGGCGTTGCGCGAGCTGACGCGCAGCGAGCAGGGCATCTTGAGCCGCGGCCATCTGCGGGATGACGCACGCTGGGCGCAGGAATTTGCCCGGCGCTACTTTGGTCCGGCCACGGCCGCGATCCGGGCGCATGATCCCAATCATCTCGTGCTGGGTTGCCGCTGGCAGGGACCGGCGGGTGCGGCGCTGCGCGCGGCATGCCTGCCGCCGCTGGTGGATGTGCGGTTGTTGGATTTTACCGAGTTGGCGGATGAACCGGCGGTGGCCGCGGGGCCGGCGCTGGTGGTGGATTTTTCGTGGGTGACAGAGGAATTTTACGGAGCGCCGCCGGGCCGGCGGATGCGCGGGTTGACGGCGGTCGAGCGGATGTTGCGGCGCGGCCGGCTGGCGTTGGGCCGGGCGGTGGCGCAGCCGGCGGTGGTGGGTTATGCGTGGAGCCACTGGGCGGACCGGGCGGGGGAGCAACCGCCGTTTGCGAGCGGGCTGGTGCATGGCAACGATGCCGAGGCGCGGGAGCACACGGAATTGTTGACAGAAATCAATCAACGGGTGGAGGAACTGCGCAGCGTGGCCACAGTCATTATGGATGAAATCGCATGAAAGCCCTCACCCTGCTCCTTTTCACGGGTCTCACCCTGCTGGGCGCCGCCGGTTGCGCCACCAAAGAGACGGTCACCCGGCTGCCGCGGCCGATGATCACGGGCACAGTGATGTATCGTGCGCGCATCGCCCTGCCACCCGATGCGGTGCTTACGGTGCGCCTGCTCGATATTTCGCGCGCCGATCTCCCGCCGCTGGTGCTGGCGGACAAAAGTATTTTTGGACCGGGCAATCCCCCCATGCCGTTTGAGCTTCCTTACTCACCCGGCACGATCCGGGCTGGGCAGCGGTTCACCCTCGAGGCGCGGATCGAAGTAGGCGGGAAACTGCGTTTCTACTCGATGGCCGCGCATCCCGTGACGCTGGAAAATGTCACCGAGCCGCATGAGGTGTGGGTGGAATTGGTGAAGTGAGACGCGCGAACACGCGTCGAATGGCGGGTGACAGAGGTTTTGCTTGCGCGCTGGCGACGGGCGCGGCGTCATTTGTTTTCGCGTATGAACTCCGCCGAACTTTCCGCCTTCCTCAAGGCCCGCGTCAGAACGGTGCGCGACTGGCCGAAGCCGCAGGTCAACTTCCGTGACGTGACGACGCTATTCAGCGACCCGGACACGATCCGCGTGATGGTCGAGGCGTTTTCGCTGGATTGCACGCGGTTGCAAGTGGACGTCATCGCGGCGGTGGATGCGCGCGGTTTCATCCTCGGCGGCGCGCTGGCCTACCAGTTGCACAAGCCGTTCGTGCCGGTGCGCAAGAAGGGCAAGCTGCCCTACAAGACGATCGCGCAGGATTACGCGCTCGAATACGGCACGGCGGCGGTCGAGATCCACACGGATGCCTGCCAGCCCGGCGACCGCGTGCTGATTGTGGACGACCTGATTGCCACCGGCGGCACCTTGCTGGCGGCGGTGAAACTTTTCCAGTCGCTCGGTGGCGTGGTGGCGGGCGTGGCGGCGGTCATCGATCTGACGGAGCTCGGCGGCTCGGCCAAGCTGCGCGCGGCCGGATTCGATGTGCATGCGCTCTGCGCCTTCGACGAGGCGGAATAAGTTTTTTTAAAAACCGATGAGCCTGACTATCTGGTGCAATGGAAAATTCAAGGCCGAGGCGACGCAGTTGCTGGTCGCAGGCACGCAGGCGCACAAACTCGTGTGGGCCTCAGTCACCTCGGGCAATGTGTTGCAGCCCGGTCAGCCTGATCCGGCGCTGGCGACGGCGGACGTGGCGTTTGGCCAGCCGGTGGCGGCCGACTGCCTGAAATCGCCGCGGCTGCGCTGGGTCGAGGTCAACTCGGCGGGTTACACCCGCTACGACACACCGGAGTTCAAGGAAGGCTTCCGCCAGCGCGGCGCGATTTGCACGAATGCCTCGGGGGTGTTTGCGGATTCCTGCGCACAGCATGTGATGGCGATGATGCTGGCGCTGGGTCGCAACCTGCTGCCTTCGCACCGCGACCAGATGACGGATCACGCCTGGCATTATGAAAAACGCCGCTACAGTTGCCGGTTGTTGACCGGCCAGACCGTGCTGTTGCTCGGCTACGGCGCCATCGGCCGGCGGTTGGCCGCGTTGCTCGCGCCCTACGGGGTGACCCTTTACGCGGTGCGCCGCCAGACCCGCAGCGAAACCGGCGTGCGTATCATCCCCGAGGAAAAGCTCAGCAGCGTGCTCCCGCTGGCCGATCATGTGGTGAACATCCTGCCTGACAACGAAGCGACGCGGAACTACGTGAATGCCCGCCGGCTCGCCTGCTGCAAAGCCGGCGCGCGTTTCTACAACGTCGGCCGCGGCACGACCGTGGATGACCAGGCGCTGCTCGAGGCGCTCAACACCGGCCGGTTGGATGCAGCTTATCTCGATGTCTTCGAGCCCGAACCGCTGGCACCGGAGCATCCGTTTTGGACGACGCCCAACTGCTACGTGACCTGCCACACCGCAGGCGGGCGGCACGACCAGGACGAGGCGCTGGTGCAGCATTTCCTCAGCAATCTCGCCGCTTTTGAGCAGGGCAAACCCCTGATCGACCAAGTGGTTTAATTGGCGACGGGTAAGATGGCCGGCCGACGGCGTCTATGGGATTGCGTCTATCTTTGCGTCCGCGGAATAATCTGTCGCGTAGTTACTCTTATTACTGACCGATCGCGGCGGGCCCGGTGGTTCGCAACGACGGTCAATCAACCCAAATCAAGTTACCGCCATGACAAAATCCTCCCGCCTTATCATCACTGCCGCCGCCATCGCCGGACTCTATGCCGGTTCGCTGGCCACCAAGTCCTACGCTCAGGAAGCCGGCACCGCGGCTCCGGCCGCCGAAAAAGACAAGAGCTCCTGCAAGGGCAAAGAGGGCTGCAAAGCCAAAGAAAGCTGCAAAGCGAAGGAAAGTTGCAAAGGCAAGGAAGGCTGCAAAGCCAAGGAGTCCTGCAAAGCCAAAGAGGGCTGCAAGGCCAAGGAAAACTGCAAAACGGATGATTCCTGCAAGGACAAGTCCAAGGATTCCTGCAAAGC
>JAGNQV010000161.1 GCA_017988885.1 Opitutaceae bacterium
GTTGTGGCTGGTCCCGATGAATATATCATCAAGTCCGGTGATACCTTCGCCAAGATTGCCCGTGCACATGGTTCTTCGATTTCCGATATTCAAGCGGTCAACCCCGGCGTGGACTCCAGCAAGCTGAAGATCGGGCAGAAGATCAAAATGCCGAAGAAGTAATTCGGCGCATTATTTTCCGATGCCTCCTCGACGTAGCCGTCAGGAGGCATTTTTTTTGACGTTATGAATTCACCCGCCGACGGACCCGCGCGTTGGGAAAAACCCGGGCAGGTCACGGTGCTTGCGACCACGCGGGTGTTCAAAGTGGAGGGCGTGCGTTACCGGCATCCCGGTCGAAAGACCGAGCGCGATTTTTTTGTCATCAACGCGCCTGAGTGGGTTAATGTGCTGGCGCTTACGCCAGAGCACCAACTGGTGCTCGTGCGGCAATTCCGTTTTGGGGTGGACGACTTCACCCTCGAAATTCCCGGCGGCATTGTCGATTCCGGTGAAGCGCCGCTGGCCGCTGCCATCAGGGAACTGCGTGAAGAGACCGGTTTTGCAGGTGGGCCGGCCCGGCTATTGGGTTGGGTGCATCCCAATCCCGCAATCCAGAGCAACCGCTGCCACATCGTTCTCATTGAAGAGGTGAGGAAGACTGTGTCGATGGCCTGGGATCAGGACGAGGAAATCGAGGTCAGCACGCGGCCAGTGGAGGAGGTGCTGGCGTTGGCCCGCGCAGGTGGCATTACGCACAGTCTCGTGTTGAGTGCGTTGCTGTTATTCGAGGACTATTGGCAGGAAATGAAAGCCCGGGGCGTTTGACTTCGGCACGACCTGCGTTTTCCTGCCTGCAATCGCCACCATGTCCACCCCCGTTTTTGCCAACCATCCCGCCGTGCTCGGTCCGCTGGCGGTGGATAAGGTTCCGCCTTCGTTGGAGCAGGAGATCCGGCGCATCTACGCGCGCAGCCCTTTGTATGGGAAGCGTTTTCCACTGCACAACGAGAGGTTGCAATGGTCCTGTTACAGCGAGATTCCGACCCTGTCGAAAAAGGATATCGTAGAACAAGGGCACCAGGCCTTCTTTGCCGACTATCGCGAGATTGAGCGGGGCATGCAGGACAAGCGCTTCGAATACGAGTCCACTTCCGGCACAACCTCGGGACCGATGACGGTCATCATGGAGGAAGGCTGGTGGAATGCGCAGACCGAGCGGGCTTATCTTGCTTCACCGATTCTGCGCGAGTTTGTCGGCCGGCCCTATCGCAAGTGTGTCCTCGCGCCGGTCGGTTGCTCGAGTAATCTCTGTCCTTACGAGGATCATCCCTTTCCGCACCGCTACTTTGACGGCACGGTTTACCTGAATCTTTCGAGCGATCCTTTTGCATTTCCGGAGGCGGAATGGGATCGCATCGTGCTTGAGTTGCAGGCGACGAAGCCGGAGGTCATCGAGGGCGAACCAGTGTATCTTTCACTCCTGGCCCGGGCCGCGCAAAAGCGCGGGGTGCGGGTGCCCAGCATCAAGGCGGTCATCCTCACCTATGGCAAAGCCAGCGTGCAGCATGGCCGGCGGATCGCGGAGGTGTTCCCGGCACCGCAGGTCGATCTCTATGGCTCGACCGAGGCGGGCTATCTTTTTGTCGGCGAGGCCTTCAAAGATGATTCCCGCGTAATTGACGATAATGCCTTCATCGAGCTCGTGCCTTGGCGCGCTAAGCTGCCGGACGTTTTCCAGATTTATGTGACTACGCGCGGGCGCGAAGCGATGCCCTTGCTGCGTTACCACACGGGCGACATCGTGCAGAAGTTTCCGACCGGTTTCCGGCTGCTTGGGCGCGAGGGTAACCTGCACTTCCGGCCCGATGGTTCGCTGGTGTCGCCGACGGATATCGATGCCGCGTTACCGGCGGACTTTGCCTGCTGGCATTACAGCTTGGTGCAGACGGCGGCGGATCGTTGGGACTTTCATTATGTCGGCGATCAGGTGGCTGGGCCCGAGGTGGCCGACGGGCTGGCGCGGATATTGGGCGAAGACGTGCGCGTAAACGCCTTTCGCCGCAAATTCCTCACACCGGCGGCGAGTGGGAAATTTGCCCTCCTGAAGCCCTTGGCCCGTTGATAACGGCAGGACGCTGCAGCTTCTCCAAAAGGTAAGGCTCCCTAATATTCATGGGAGAGAACCGGTCTCACAGGGCGCGTCCTTTACTTTCGGGGGATGATTGCCTTACGAACATACCGTGGCGGTTTTCCCTATCCGCCCGGTCCACCCTGCGATAATGAGTCTCCTCGCCAATTTATTCCGCTCCTCCATCGGCCGGAAAATTCTCATGGCCGTCACCGGCGTGATTCTGCTCGGGTTTGTCATCGGCCATTTGGTCGGCAACCTCCAGATTTTCTCCCACCCGGACAAGATCAACGGTTACGCAGAATTTCTCCATCAAACCGGCGGGCTGTTGTGGGCAGCGCGGATCGGGCTGCTCCTGGCCGTCGGTATCCACGTCTGGGCGGCGGTTGTGCTCACGCTGGAAAACAAACGCGCCCGCGGGACTCAAGCCTATGGGTCGACGACTTGGATCCGGGCGACGCTCGCTTCGCGTTATGTGCGCTGGACTGGTTACGTCGTGCTGGCGTTCATCGTTTATCATCTGGCACAATTCACTTTTGGCGTGACGAATCCGGCGGATTTCAAGGCCGGGCACGACTACGTCATGCAGCATGATTACAGCGTGATGGGGCTCACGGCGGTCAAGGCCGGCACCGTGGTGCCGAATGTTTATCTGATGATTTATCGGGGATTTGAAAGTGCGCCGGTGGCGGTATTCTACATCATCGCGGTGGGGTTGCTTTCCTTCCATCTGCTACACGGCGTGGACAGTCTTTTTCAAACGCTCGGCCTGCGGTCCGCGCGGTGGTCGGGTGGACTGCGCAAGCTCGTCGCACTGCTGTGCCTCGCATATTTCCTCGGCAACCTCGTCATCCCCGGCGCAATCGTCACCGGCCTGTTGCCCCTCCCTGCGGCGGCTCAGGTGGCTGGGATCGGGACCGCCTCAAAATAATTTTCGTCATGGCCAAACTCGAATCCAATGTTCCATCCGGTCCGCTCGCCGACAAGTGGCGCAAGCACAAGACGGAGATCAAGCTCGTCAACCCGGCCAACAAGCGGAAATACGAGATCATTGTCGTCGGTGCCGGTCTCGCGGGTGCTTCGGCTGCCGCCACGCTCGCCGAGCTGGGATACAAGGTGAAGAACTTCGTGTTCCATGACAGTCCGCGCCGGGCGCATTCCATCGCGGCGCAGGGCGGCATCAACGCAGCCAAGAATTACCAGAACGACGGTGATTCGGTTTACCGGCTTTACTACGACACGCTGAAGGGCGGCGACTACCGCTCGCGCGAGGCCAATGTTCACCGGTTGGCCGAGGTTTCAGTCAACATCATTGACCAGTGTGCGGCGCAGGGCGTGCCTTTTGCCCGTGAATACGGCGGCCTGCTGGCCAACCGTTCGTTTGGCGGCGCGCAGGTTTCGCGCACGTTCTATGCCCGCGGGCAGACTGGACAGCAACTGCTGCTGGGTGCCTATTCCGCGCTTTCCCGCATGGTCGGGGCGGGGGCGGTGGAGCTGCATAACAACTCCGAGATGCTGGATCTCGTCCTCGTGGATGGGCATGCGAAGGGTATCATTGTGCGCAACCTGATCACGGGTGCGATTTCCCGCCATTCGGCCGATGCCGTGATTCTGGCCACGGGTGGTTACGGCAATGTCTTCAATCTTTCCACCTATGCCCGGCAATCCAACGCCACCGCGATCTGGCGGGCCTACAAACGCGGTGCGTGTCTGGCGAATCCTTGTTACACGCAGATTCATCCGACCTGTATTCCGGTGAGCGGCGAATATCAGTCGAAGCTCACGCTCATGTCGGAGTCGCTGCGCAACGACGGTCGCATCTGGGTGCCGAAGAAGAAAGAGGACCGGCTCAAGCCGCCGGCCGACATTCCTGAGCAGGATCGCGACTATTACCTCGAGCGTATTTATCCGAGCTTCGGCAACCTGTGTCCACGTGACGTGGCTTCGCGTGCTGCCAAGCGCATGTGCGACGAAGGCCTCGGCGTGGGCGAAAGCGGGCTCGGCGTGTATCTGGATTTTGCCGATGCCATCAAGCGCCTGAGTGAAGCCGGCGTGCGCGAACGTTACGGCAATCTTTTCGACATTTACCACGAGATCACCGCCGAAAGCGCCTATAAGACGCCGATGCGCATCTACCCGGCTGTGCATTACACGATGGGCGGGCTTTGGGTGGACTATAACCTGATGTCGAACATCCCCGGTTTGTTTGTGCTCGGTGAGGCGAATTTCTCCGACCACGGAGCCAACCGCCTTGGCGCCTCGGCCCTCATGCAGGGACTGGCCGACGGTTATTTCGTCATTCCTTATACGATTGGTGATTACCTTGCCGGGCAGAAACCCGGTTCACGTCCCGCGACGGATCGGAATGAGTTCAAGCAGGCGGAGGCCAATGTCACAGAACTGAACCGCCGGCTGCTCGACAATCAGGGCAAGGAACCGGTCAGTCATTTCCACAAGCGGCTCGGCAAGCTGATGTGGGAGTATTGCGGCATGGCGCGCACGAAGGCGGGGCTGGAGACGGCCTTGCAAAAAATTCCAGCCTTGCGCGAAGAGTTTTGGGCCAACGTCAAGGTGCCCGGATCGGCGGAAACGCTTAACCAGTCCCTGGAACAGGCCGGCCGCGTGGCCGACTTTATCGAGCTGGGTGAACTGCTTTGTCGCGACGCCTTGACCCGCGAGGAATCCTGCGGTGGGCATTTTCGCGAAGAACACCAGCATCCCGACGGCGAGTGCAAGCGGGACGACGAAAACTTCAATCACGCCGCCGCTTGGGAATATCAGGGCGAGGGCAAGGTGCCGCTGCGTAATATCGAACCGCTCAACTACGAATTCGCCAAGATGAGCGTCCGCTCCTACAAATAAGTTCCGAGGAATTCATCATGGTCGCCGCTACGCCAAAGAAACTCTTCTCCGTCACGCTCCGGGTCTGGCGCCAAGCCAGCCCCGCGGCGCCCGGCCAGTTCGTCGATTACTCCGCCACGGAGGTGAATCCCGACATGTCGTTTCTGGAGCTGCTCGATGTGGTGAACGATGGCCTCACGGAAAAGAGTGATGAGCCCATCGCCTTCGCGCACGACTGCCGTGAAGGCATCTGCGGCACCTGCTCCTGCACCATCAACGGCAAGCCGCACGGCCCCGGCTACGGCATCGCTACCTGCCAACTCTATATGCGCACCTTCCAGGAAGGTGATGTCATCGTCGTTGAGCCGTTCCGCGCCCGGGCCTTTCCGCTGGTGAAGGACCTCGTGGTGGATCGCAGCGCCTTCGACAAAATTCAACAGGCCGGTGGATTCATCACGGCGCGCACGGGGGCGGCACCGGATGCCAATTCGATCCCGGTGCCAAAGTATGACGCGGATTTGGCGATGGATGCGGCCGCCTGCATCGGTTGTGGCGCGTGTGTGGCCGCCTGCAAAAACTCCAGTGCGATGCTCTTCGTGGCGGCCAAGGTTTCCCACCTTGGCCTGATGCCGCAAGGCCAGCCTGAGCGTGATAAACGCGTGCTCGCGATGGTGCAGACGATGGACGAGGCCGGCTTCGGCAACTGCACCAACCAATACGAGTGCAGCGCTGCGTGCCCTAAGCTTATCACTCACGATTTCATCGCGCGGATGAACCGGGATTACTTGGCCGCCAGCATCAAGGCAGCGTTCAAGCCGGTCTCTGCGGCTGCCGGCGACGGGGCGTGAGTGCGCGGAAGTTCGCAATTTGGCGCGTTCCATGGGGACGCGCTTTTATTTTGCGAAGTCCTGTAACTTTTGGGACCGCCGGGTGTTTTCATGGCATCCAACACTTCATCACCATGAAAACTTCCACTCAAATCATCACTGGCCTGACCTGCATTGCGACGGCCCTTGCTTTTATCATCAACGCTGAGATGGCCACGGCCATGTTGGCCGTCGCCGGCGTGCTAATCATCGCGGTCAAAGATTATACCGCCCGGCACGTCATCGGTTCTGGTTTGGTGGCTTGATCCCCGCCAACCCGCACTGGAAGCGGTCCCTGCTCACGCGGGGGCCGCTTTTTTATCGGCCGTGTGCGCCGAGGCTGCCCAGATCGAGCGTGCCCTTGGTTTCCGAACGGAGCAGAACCTTGTCGTCCCCTTCATTGGTGAAGAGAACATTTTCCAAGCGATAGCTCACGCTGGTTTGTCCGTTCATGGCGAGGACCTGTTGCAGGAGTGCGAGGTTTTCCAGCATGAGCGTCACGTCGCGGGTGGTCGTGCTGAGCGGCTGCAAACCGAACGGCTCATTGTTGACGGCTTTGCCCACATAACCGCCGTTGAGGTATAGCTTGTGCGAGGTGCCGGAAATGCCAAAGGGCACGATGTTTTCATTGACGAACCGCAGGGTTACCACGACCTGGGATTCGAGGACCGTGCCGCTCAGGGGTTTGATATCCACCAAAGAAACGCCGAGTTCACCGAGCTTGGACTTCGTCTGGCAGCCTGCGAGCACAAGGCCACAGACGCAGAGGAGCAGAGGGAGCAACCGGGGTGTATTCATGCCTCCAGCAAGACGTGACGGGAATAAACCGCAAGGCTGGGCCGTTTTTTTATCGGGCGCGGGGCGGCGCGGTTAAAATACGCCCGATGGACCGTGGGTCCGAAAGCGCGGCCGGCGGGTGCGGCAGAGTAAATCAGAAGGTCGAAAGTGCCTTGGCACTTTCGAGGACCACCCAAGCGCAGCCGGCGCCGACGAGCACAAACAGGGCTTGGCGGACGAGTTTCCGGCCACGCAAGACGGTATCGTGAAAATCGGTGTCGAGGGTCTTGCGGTTGTTCTGAGCGATGAAACTCACAAAACGGGGATTGCGCACCGGGCCGCGTGCCCCGCGCACCATGCCGGAACGGATGGTGGGGCGATGCAGGAGGTTGAGCAGGGCGCGAATCACGGGATAACGATATCGTAAAT
>JAGNQV010000162.1 GCA_017988885.1 Opitutaceae bacterium
GTTGCCGGAGCCCAAATCGGCGACGATTGCGTCATTGGCGCCAACAGCCTCGTCATGTCACCCATCCCGCCACGTTCGCTTGCCGTCGGCAGCCCCGCTCGCGTCGTGCGCAGCAATCTGCGGCCGGCCGATCACGCCGCAATCTGGAGTGGTTATGCCACCCGCTGATTCACCTTCCCACCCTTGGTTGAGCTCCCTCGCGCGCCTGCTGGTGACACCGGATTGGCTCGGTGCCCTGCTCGTGCGAATTACGGGCCCCAGTTCCTTTCTGACCGCGCAGCGCCAGCTTGTGCTTGAACAACGCTTCAACGCCCGCTGTGCACGCTGCTTTTCCGAACTCACCGTTTTGCACGGACCGTTTGCCGGCTTGCGCTATCCAACCGGGACTGCGCACGGCAGTGCACTGCATCCCAAGTTGCTCGGCAGCTACGAATCCGAGCTTCATCCCGCGCTGACCCGCCTCCAGACCCGGACCTACGACGACATCGTTGATATCGGTTTCGCCGAAGGCTATTACCTGATCGGTCTGGCCCAATGGTTTCCAAAGGCACGCATCTGGGGCTTTGATCTGAGCCCCGAGGCACACCGGCTGTGCACTGCGCTGGCCGCGGCAAATGCGGTGCAGCCTGAACGCATGCATCTCGGCCATGAAGCCACCGCCAGCGCGCTGATTCCGGCGCTGGGCCGGCGCGCGCTCGTTATCTGCGACTGCGAAGGATGTGAAGCCGGCTTGTTTTCAACCGGCCACATGGATCGGTGGAAAACCTCGGATCTCATTATCGAGTGTCATGACTTCGTGGAACCCGGAGTTACGGCCGCGATTGCCAGCCGGCTTGCCTCCACTCATCAAGTCGAGCTCATCCCCACTGCCGACTGTCGGCTCAGAGTTGGTCAACTACCACTCAGGGCCAAATCCATCTTCAGCCCCGAGGAACAATTCAGGCTGGTGGATGAAGGCCGGCCTGCTGCCCAAAATTGGATCGTCGCCACCGTGTCACGTCCGTGACCCTGCACTCATGAAAATCGCCCTGATCAAACAGGACGTATACCAGGATCTTTATGTCAATGCCTGCGGTAGTTCGCCCGCAGAGCTGCTCTTTTCCTCGATTGCCCGGGTGGGGCCGATTGGGCTTTTTACACTTTGGGGGGCGGATTTCCATATCATCAGGGAATTTGATACCAAGGAATGTCATGCTTGGGAAAAAGTCCTGCCTTCCCACCGACCCGAGTGGCTCCGGATGTTGAAAGATCACCCTTTGTCGCAAACTTCGATGCCCGAGGCAGCGGTTTTCCAGCCCGGCAGTCCTTACCCTCACAGCCGGTTTTCAGCCGATGCATCGGCCATTGATTGGAGCAAATATGACATCGTCATCAGCCTAAATTTTACGGTGCCAACCGCCTTGGTTAAGGATTTTCCCGGTGTGCTTTGGTGCTACATGATTGGCGAAGCCAATGTCTTCATGGAGTATGCGCATTTCGGCTATGATGTGTGCCTGACGCAGGAGACCCGTGGTCTGGTTGCCCGGGAATTGGGGCGAGTCGATTTCCCCTACAGCTTCATCGGCCCCACCTGCCTTGAGTCCTTGCTGGAGCAGTCGCATGGGCGTCCCTCTTTTCGCCGGGGTATTTTTATTGAAGTTAATTCCCATGGCGGCCGGGAAGCTCGCACCACACCTGAGTTAGAACCGTTGCTCAGCACCGGCCACCCGCTTCGCTTCCACCGGCAGCTCATTCGCGAAAACCTGACCGAACTCTGGGAATCAAAATACTTCGTCAAAATTGGCGGACGCTTCATCCGGGGTAACTCCGTGATCGAGGCCATCTCCGCCGGGGCGCTCGTGCTGATGAATCCAGCCGACCTACAGCATGCCCAATTGCTCCCCAAGGCAACGTGGATCGAATCAGCCGACGACGCAGTCCGACTGATCAACCGCCTTGAACGTGATCCTGTTGAATACGGACGCCTGCAGGCCATGCAGCGTGAACGCGTCCAATCCTTCGTGATCGACGCCCCGCTCAAGTCGCTGGAAAACTGCCTGCGCTCGAAGCGAGCCCGCTTTGCCTCAGTTTCCGTCACTTCTGTGCCGCTGGCCGGCCGACTGTATAGCAAAGCCCTTAAGCTGCTCAGTAAATTGCGTCCGCCATCGACCGGGTCAACGCCTTGATTGGTCAGCTGCAAGATAGCGACCGTTTCGCGCTACCACTTACACCGCCTTTCCTCTGTATCGTTCGCGTATATCGACTCGCTCCTTTTTGATCCGTAGGCCTCTCCCCCACTGATAAAAACGCCCACGCAACTATTCCGGCGCTATTGGCCGGGCTTTCTGCGCCATTTCCGCAGGCGCTGGCTCATACTGCGCTGCCTGGCCTCGGGCATTGATGTCAACACCCCGGTCTACACCGTCCCCAGTTCCAACGGGGGGCGCAGCGCCGGAGATGTTTTTCTGGCGCTGGCCAGTCTGCCCAAACCGAAAACCAAGGCACTCCGGCCTGTCTTCATCACTCACCCGAACCACTCCGAAGTGGTGTCTTGGTTTGACCACAGGCTCGGTCCTGTGGTCTTGACCCGGGATGGGGAAAACTGGTGCGCCGCTGTCCATGCTCAGAATCGTCACTGGCATGTCCATCAGGGGCCCGACCCTTTGCCGGGTGGGATAAATAATCCTTGGCGCTTTTTTATTCATCACCAGACACGACCAGCCGGGATGGAGCTGTGTATTCCCCCGCAATCTCCGCAACTGACAGGAAAAAATGTAATTCTGATTCCCGAACGCGGTGATAATAGCCGGCTTGGAACAGAGCATCTCGGAGCGTTTATCGCGCATGCCAATCACCAAGGCTATCGCTGCTATACCAACGGGCACACCAACACGAATTTCACCGCCAAGCCTCCCTTGACCGGAACCTATCCCATGCCAGAATTGAACTTGGGGCAGCTCATAGCCATCGCGCGCGATCCAGAGGTTGTCTTCGTTGGCACGCGTTGCGGACTTTTCGACATTTTGTATTTCATCCGTCCATTGGGAGGGGCAAAACTGGTGATCCTGTATCCTGCGGAACCAGCATGGCTCATGGAAGCACGCTTCATTCGCCCGGACCTCGTCGCCACCCACGGTCAATATTACACTGAACGAGAGCGGGTCTATGAATACCGCACTGCCGATTTCAACTCCAAGAATTTCGGCGACATCATCCCTTTCTCCAACCCGTGATCTACGACTATCTCATCATCGGCGGCGGCATCACCGGAATTAGCGTCGCTCGCCTGCTGCAGCTCTCTGGGGTGGAAAAAATACACGTCCTTGAAGCCTCGACCGAACCTGGCGGCCTGTGTCGAACCCGACAGATCGGCTCCCATGTGCTCGACGTTGGCGGCGGCCATTTCCTTTGCACGAAGTTCCCCGAGGTCTACGACTTCGTCTTTGCCCACATCCCAAAATCCGAATTCAACTATTTTAACCGTGTCTCCAAGGTTGAAATCGGCCAGCATCAGGTGGACTACCCGCTGGAGAATAATATCTGGCAGCTCCCCGCCAAGGAATGCGCCGACTACCTGATCAGCATTGCACAAAACGGCGAAGCTCGGGGCCAGCCTGAGCCTTCGCATTTCGACGCTTGGATCAGATGGAAACTCGGCAACCGCATCGCCGAGGATTACATGATTCCTTACAATCGAAAAATCTGGGGCGTCGAGGCCTCCGAGATGGACATCGACTGGTTGCATAAAATCCCGCGCCTGGACGTCCGCGAAATCGCCATGGCCTGCCTGTCCCGCAAAGCCGATCCCAGCGCCATGCCCTCACACGCTGGATTTTACTATCCAAAACGCGGCGGCTTCCAGCGCATCTTCGACGCGATTCTCGCGCCGGTCAGCGCTTATGTCGAATGTGCCGCGCCCGTGGAGAGAATCGAACGTTCGGGCGATCTGCTGGTGGTCAATGGGCGCCACCGGGCACGCCGCGTCATCAATACCGCTCCTTGGCACGCCCTCGCCTCCTCACCCATCTTCGATGCCCTCACCCGTGCAGACATCGCGCGACTACGTGCCAACCAGATCGTCGTTTCGCTGCACGAAGCGCCTCTCTCCACCGATGCCCATTGGCTTTATCAACCCGACGAAAGCCTGTCTCACCACCGTTCGTTTTTCATTCACAACTTCGCCCCTCACAGCGCCCGCGAAGGCGTCTACCGTGAAACCAATCATCGCCGCTGGCAGTCCGGCGTCGGCGAACTTTACTTCGAAAATAATCACTACGCCTACCCCATTCCCACCCTCGGCTGGGCCAACGCCATCGACCGGGTGCTTGCCCAAGCGCTCCGTCATGAAGTCTACGGCGTGGGTCGCTGGGGGCAGTGGCAATATCTCAACTCCGATGTTTGCATCCACGAAGCCATGAAACTCGTTTCGCGCCTCGGCCACATCGTGTCCTCGGTTCCGCGGGTCTGATTCTCGTGAGAACGGCCGCGCCTCATTCACCGACTCGTCGCATGACTGTCACCCACCTTGCCACCACTGCCGCCGACGGAGCCGGCATCGCCACACGGCGCATCCATGAGGCCCTCCTCGCCGCCGGCGCCGACTCCCACTTGCTCGTCCGCGATCCCGGCAACATCGGACCGGGAGCAGAAGTCGCCGGTCAGCCGCCCCCTGCGTTGACGGAGCGCCTTGCCCGCCGACTGCCGTTTGCCTGCGGCATACGCGCCAAGCACGCACGCTCGCTGACCGCCCTGCTCGCACGCCCCGGCCCCGCCCCCGAGTTGTTTTCTCTGCCCTTCGCCCGCGCCCGGCCGGAGGATCACCTCAGAACACGCACCGCTGATATCGTCCACCTTCACTGGGTGTCTGGCTTCGTTGATTTTCCCCGCTTCTTTCAACCCACCCTCCAACCGCTCGTCTGGACGCTGCACGACCAGCAACCGTATCTCGGTGGTCTCCACTACGAACTTGATTACTCTGCGCACCCCGATTTTCACCCGCTGGAAGCAGAATGTCGTGCGCTTAAACGCGCCGCTCTCGCCCGTCTTCCCCGCGCTCCGCTCGTCATTGGCAACAGTCGCTGGAATACTGACGCCGCCCGTGCTTCCGGTTTCTTCCCACCCGGCACCCGCTTCGAAACGGTTTATTACCCACTTGATACAGCCGTCTATACCCCGCGCGATAAAACCGCTTCCAAGGTCGCGCTGGGTCTCGATCCTCGCACAACCGTCATCGGCTTCGCTTGCACAAGCTTGGAAAACACCCGCAAAGGTCTCTCCGATCTCCTCGCCGCACTGCGCCTGCTCGAAGCTTTACCCGAAATCACGCCGCTCACACTTCTAAGCTTCGGCCGTTCGCCTTCTGAATCCCTCCGTGCAAGTCTGCGGTCGCGCTGGCAGCACCTCGGTTTCCTTGATGCAGACTCAGTGAAATGCACCGCGTATTCGGCCATGGATTGCTTTGTGATTCCTTCGCGAGCCGAAGCCTTTGGCCAGACGGCCATTGAGGCCCTGGCCTCCGGCACCTGTGTGCTCGGCGCCCAAGTCGGTGGCATTCCCGAAACCATGCCGACCACCTCCCATGCAAACGTGCTATTCCCACCCGGGAATCCTCGCGCCCTCGCAGATCGCTTACGCGCCGTGCTCTCTGCGGTTGCCTTGCGAGGGACGCTCGCCCGCGAAGGCAGGGACCACGTTCTCCGGCAACACGCTCCGTCCGGCGTGGCAGCGCAATACCTCGCCCTATACGAAACACTTACCCAGCACGCATGAACTCGCCGCCGACCAGATCTATGTCGTTCGCCGATATGGCAGCAGTATTCACCCGCTTGCTGGCCGGCCGGCTTAATCTTAAATCCAACTGACGTGAACCTGCGCCTGCTCCGCAACCGTATCCGTCGACTCACCCAGCTTGCCGACGCCGCGGAAACCCCGGTCCATTTCAGCAAATACATTGCCGCATCGTCTCCAACAGGCGCCACATGGAACTACGAAGCCGTCGGGCGTGATTCTCCCCTGCCGATTCCTCCCCGCGATCTGTGGCTGGGCTATGGAAACAATGAGGAGGAATTTGTATCATCCGGTTACACCGACGTCGCCCGGATGGCCGCCATCCTTCTTCCGCTCGGACTTGACCTCGCCTCGCCGAATCGTCCCATCCTTGATCTGGGTTGTGGCGGCGGACGCATGATCCGCCACCTGCGGTCCGCTGCAGACCATACCGAAGTCTGGGGTTTGGATATCAGTGCCCACCATATCGGCTGGCTCAAGACCCACCTATCGCCTCCGTTCGGCTTCGCCGTCAACACCACAATCCCTCACTTGCCGTTCAGCGACGGTCATTTCGGCTGTATTTATAGCGGCTCTGTGTTTACCCACATCGACGATCTGGCCGAATCCTGGTTTCTGGAAGTTCGCAGGGTGCTGGCGCCCGGCGGCTTGTTCTATTGCACCTTGCACGATGACCATACGCGTGAACGTCTACTGGCCGAGCCTGAACATCCACTGGCACTTTCATTGCGCAATCACCCCTACCTGCGTCGCGATCTGACGCCACCCGACATTGTGATCACCGGTCAAACCTACGACTCCAACGTCTACTACCGGGAACGCTACCTCCGCGTGATGCTCGGACCCATGTTCGAAATCGCCGCGATTGTGCCGGGCGCCTACGGTTATCAAACGGCTTGGGTCCTGCGCAAACGCTAAGCTATCAGTAAACACCTCGCCGATGTTCTTTCCCGATAGAGCCGTTGGACTTCGTCTACCTTGGCCACTGCCGCCGTGTCCCTCTCCACATCGTTGGATGCAGACGGTAGGACCTTAGTCTTTGCACCTGCGGCAAGCTAGGTTTGGCCGATAACTACCTCCACCTGACGATCCCGAAGTATCTTTCATTTTCATTTGAGATTACATCATCGTCACGACCCACATGGCCGACTGGCGCACCCACTGTAAACATCTCCCTCTCGTCGGCCCTCTCCTCGAATCGGCTTGGCGTCGGCTCACCG
>JAGNQV010000022.1:0-3358 GCA_017988885.1 Opitutaceae bacterium
CATGATCGTGGTGTCGGTGCGTGTGTCCCAAGCCGTCAGGAGATACCGGTCGGGCCGGCCGTCCCCATCGAGGTCCTTCATCAACGGCCGCATGACGCGGAAATAGTCGTCCCAAGTTTCAATGCTGCTGACATCAATGTCCGCGGCTTCGACCAGATCGGAGCGGTAGGCGAGCAAGACCGGATGCACATCATGCGGGAGGCCGAAGATGCGGCCGTTCATGGTGTAGGGGGCAAAGGAGGGACCATTGATCTGGTCGAGCAGCCCTTCCTTTTTGAGGCGTGAAGTCAGATCCACAAAGCCAACGTCATTCAGCGGACCGAGGAAGGCTTTGGCGGCGATGCCAAGATGAGGCTCAAGCATGTCGGCGACGGGGGTGCCGGCCAGAAAACCGGAGAGCATGCGTCTTTCCAAGGCGGGGCCCTGCAGTTGCTGGATGTTGAACTCCTTGCCGGGATGGGTGCGGTTCCATTCGTCGAGCATTGGCAGATAGGCGGCGAGGTGCACTGGCGAATAGACCCACATGGGGATGCCTGATTGCCGGCGCACGGGTAATGAAACGACGACCACCGAAGAAATAATGGCGAGCAGCAGGATGACGAGGGCTCCCGGGGAGAAGAAACGAGACAGCCAGGCGCGCACGGTCTTCATGGAGCGGTGAATCCAGTGATCATGAAAAGGGAAGGATGCGGGTGGGGCATGCGTCGGCGATAAAATCTGCCGTTACGCTGGAAGCCGAAGGCGGTTTGGCAATCCGTAATGCCGCAGGATTGGCTGCGCTGCACCGGTTCGGGTAAGACGGTGCCGGCTCCCGGATTCAGCGCTGGTCTAGTCCGCCTTCGCCGAGACCACGGCGGACAAATTTCATTCCGATCCGGAAAGAAATTTGGAGGCGCGGGCCGGAATTGAACCGGCGCATAGAGCTTTTGCAGAGCTCGGCCTTACCACTTGGCTACCGCGCCTTAGAGAAAGGCGGAGGAAGTTGCATGAAATAAAAATCCGCCGCAAGTGCCGAAAGCGAAAATCTCAGGGGTGCGCCCGGACGGGCTTCAGGGATTGGCCGGCCCGGCACATTCAAGCTGGAGGGTGAAGCGAAACACCGAGCCTTCGCCCGGACGGCTCTCGACGGAGATGCTGCCGCCCATGAGCTCGCAGAGGCGCTTGGAAATGACGAGGCCGAGGCCGGTGCCTTCGCGCCGGCGGTGGGGCGAGGTGTCCACCTGGCTGAAGGGGCGGAATAGTTTCTCGATCATGTCGGCCGGGATGCCCACGCCGGTGTCGGTGACGGTAAAAAAAAGCCGCACGGCCTGATGGCCATCGGTTAAACTGCCAAGCGCACTGTCCAAGGTGATGGTGACGCTGCCGCGTTCGGTAAACTTGATCGCATTGCCGACGAGATTGATGAGGATCTGGCGAAGGCGGGCCTGATCACCGGTCACCGTGGTGGGCACGCTGGCCGCGATGGTCGAATCCAGCTTGATCGCGGCGCTGCGGGCCTTGAGGGCGAAAAAGGCGCAGACCTCGGCCACGCTGTCGCGCACGCTGAACGGGAGGTGTTCAATCTCGATGCGGCCAGACTCGATCCGGGCCAGGTCGAGGATGTCGCTGATGAGCTTGGCGAGCGTGTGGCCGCTGCTGCGAATGAGGTTTACGTGTTCCTGTTGCTCCGGCGTGAGCGGGGTGGTGCTGAGCATATCGGCAAAACCGATGACGCCGTTGATGGGGGTGCGGATCTCGTGGCTGACAACGGCGAGGAAATCGCTCTTGGCCCGGTCCGCGGCTTCGGCGGCTTCCTTCGCGTGGAGCAGGGCGACCTCGGCGGCCTTGCGTTCGGTGATATCGTGGCCGACCGCCTGATATTCGAGAATGGCCCCGGCGTTGTCCTTGATCGCGCGCTGGGTCCACTGCACCCAGGCAAGTTTGCCGTCAGGGAGCTTGAGTTCGCTTTCGTGGGTGTGGCTTTCGTGGTTCGCGATGCGGCCGGCGTCGAGCAGCGGAAAGGGTTGACCGACCAAATCAATGCGCTTGCGGCCAAACGCCCGTGCATAGGCGCCGTTGACGAAGGTAAGTTTGGCGTCCGCCCGATACCGGCAGATCAGGTCCACCTGATCCTCGACGATGCCGCGGTAGCTGGCCTCGACCTTTTGGAGCGAGCGGGCCATGTGTTCGATTTTGCGCGCGAGGCCGATGATTTCGTCGTGCTCGGAGTCTTCGGCGGGACCTTTTTCGCCATCGACTGCAGGGGTGGTTTGGGCGGTGTCGCGCAGGGTCTTAAGTCCCTTCATCAAGGCGCGATCCCATACATAGCCGGCCAGCACGAGGAGCACGCAACCGGTGATGGCAAAGCCGATGACGTAAAAAGCCGGCCCGAGCTTTTCCCGCAGGTCATCTTGTAGGATGAGGGCAAGCAGCGAAGCGACCAAGGCAATGGCCAAGGTAAGGATCAACAGGGTCTTGCGATAAGCAGACTCAAACATGCGGGTGCATTCAACCTGCCGGTTCCGCTAGCGAAGTCTAACCTAATTCCGCAGCGTCACTCGGGGCGCAAAGTGTGCAACGGGGCCAGTCGCCGCAGGGCTGGCAGGGTGGCGGCGACATACGCGGCCACGGCCAAGGTGCCGAGACCGCCCCACACCACGGCGGCGACCGGTCCGAAAAGCGCGGCCATCAGTCCGGCGCGCAGGGCCCCGATCTCGTTGGATGAGCCGATAAAAATCTGGTTCACGGAAGTCACCCGACCGCGCAACTCATCGGGGGTGAGCAATTGCACGAGGGACTGACGAATCACCACGCTGACGTTGTCGAACACTCCGGTAAAAATCAGCGCGACGAACGAGAGCCAGAACCAATGGGAAAATCCAAACACGATAATGGCGCAGCCGAAGCCGGCGACGGTCCAAAGCAAGGCGCGGCCGGGGTGGGTGAGCGGCGCGCGGTGCGCCAGCCAGAGGGCCATGCCAAAAGCGCCGAGGGAAGGCGCGGCGCGGAGCCAGCCGAGCCCAATGGGGCCCACGTGCAGGACTTGGTCGGCATAAATCGGCAGCAACGCGGTGGCTCCACCCAGCAGCGTGGCAAAGAGATCGAGGCTGCTGGCGCCGAGGATGACCTTGCGCTTCCAGATGAACTCCGCCCCGACGAGCATGCCACGCCAGGAACGCGTGACCACGGCGGCCCGTTTGGGCTGCTGGTGATAGCGGACGCGGCGCAGTAAATACAAAAAGACCAGCCCAAGCACGGCATCGAGCAGATAGACCACTTGGAAGCCGCCGGCTGCGATGACGAACCCGCCCAGCGCGGGACCGGCCACCGTGGCGATTTCAAACGCGCTGGAATTCCAGGTGATCGCGTTGGTGAGTGC
>JAGNQV010000022.1:3458-26165 GCA_017988885.1 Opitutaceae bacterium
GCGAAGCTGAAAAGCTATGATCTCATTGTCCCAATCTGGACCTGCGGCACCTTCACTGGAGCGCAGGAACAGAATCTGGTCGATGCCGTCATCAGCGGCGTCGGCATTGCGGGATTTCACGGCGGCATGTGCGATGCGTTTCGCAGCGCGATCAATTATCAATGGATGACGGGCGGGCAGTTTCTGTCGCACCCGGACAACCTCAAGGATTACACCATTCGTATCGTGAATCGCACCGACCCGATCACGCAGGGCATCCCGGACTTCAAAGTGCGCAGCGAGCAATACTACATGCTCGTGGATCCGCGCAACGAGGTGCTCGCGGTGACGACCCACCAGTCGGTGAGCGCGCCCTGGACCAACGGCGTGGACATGCCGTTCATCTGGAAAAAGGTGCACGGGGCCGGCCGGGTTTTCTTCTCGGCCTGCGGTCACCAGCGCAGCGAGTTTGACGATTTTCCCGCGCAGCTCGAAATCACCCTCCGCGGCATGAGCTGGGCGGCCCGCTGAATTTTATCCCATGAAACCACGCTTCAAAAGCGCCTCTGAAATCAAAGTCGGCGTCATCGGTTACGGTGGCGCCTTTAACATGGGCCGGATGCATCTGCAGGACATGCAGAAAGCCGGCATGACGCCCCGCGCGGTGGCCGAGCCCGATGCGGCGCGGTTGGCGGTGGCAGCCCAGGAATTTCCCGGCATCCAGACGTATGCCAGTGTCGATGAGATGCTGAAAAAGTCGGACGTGAATCTGGTGGTGCTGATCACGCCGCACAACACCCACGCGCCGCTGGCGCTGAAGTGCCTCAAGGCCGGCCGGCATGTCGTGGTCGAGAAGCCCTTTGCGATCACGACCAAGGAGTGCGACGCGATGATTGCGGCGGCCAAGCAGGCCGGCGTGATGGTCTCCACGTTTCACAACCGCCACTGGGACGGCTCGGTCATGAAGGGGCTGGAAGTGCTGAAATCCGGCGCGATCGGCGAACTCGTGCGCATCGAGTGTCACATGGGGGCCTGGGGCCAGCCCGGCGAGTGGTGGCGCAGCAGCAAGTCCATCTCGGGCGGCATCCTTTACGATTGGGGCGTCCACCTGCTCGAGTATGCACTGCAGCTTGTGGATTCGGAGATCACCGAGGTCACCGGCTTTTCGAAGCAAGGTTTCTGGGCGCCGCACACGCGCTGGAAGGCCGACACGGTGGAGGACGAGGCCTTTGCCGTGATCCGCTTCAAGAGCGGCGTGTGGGTGACGCTGGCCATGTCGAACATCGACGCCAATCCGAAGCGCGGCATGTTTGAGATCACCGGCACGAAGGGCTCCTACATTCCCGAATACGACAGTCACGAAATCATCGTGAAGGACGGAGCGAAAACCACGGTGACGAAGGCGAAGAACCCGAAGGAGCAGTGGGAGAAATATTACGCCAACATCGCGGCGCACCTGACCAAGGGTGAACCACTCATCATCACGGCCGAATGGGCCCGGCGGCCGATTCACATCCTGGATCTGGCCGGCCAGAGCGCGCAGGCCGGCAAAGCGATCAAGGCGAAATACGTCTGATACCAATTTCCCCAAGCTTTCGGACTTTAACCGCGGATCTCACGGATCGGCACGGATGCAATCCCGCTCCTCTGTGGGCAGCAGTGAAATCCGTGGTAGCAAGTTGGCTTGAGGTTTGGTGAGTAAGCCAAATGCCGAGGGACACTGGTGGGTTGCGGCACGGTCCACCCACAAAAAAGCCGGCCCGTAATTGGGCCGGCTTTGGTTTGAGAGCGTGAGGCGCTTACTTGGCGCGCTTCCAGGACTTGTCGAGCTCGCCGCGCAGGATGGCGGCATCGGGCCAGGCGGGGGCGAGGCCGGTGATGTTGTAGCCACCGCCGCCCTCATGATACGGTCCCATTTCCGGGCAGACGTAGAGGGTGCGGTTCTTGTTTTTCGGAGCGGACTTCCAGCACTTGAACAGCGCGGTGGTGAAATCGAGGTAGCTTTTCACCTCATCGGTCAGCTGGCCCTTGTGCGTGACCGACACTTGGCAATGATGGCCGTTGAAGGGCCGGCAGTGCGACTGGTCGGAGTTCTGCACGAGGTCGGGATGGTCGAGCAGGCGGGCGGCGTAGTTGCCCGGCCCGAGATGCTTCACCACCGCGAAATGGGAGAAGTCGAAATTGATTTTGCAGAGTTCGCCGGTGGCCTTTTTGACGCGCTCGGCGATTTCGTAGGTTTTTTCCGGGGTCTCGGTGCAGCAGTCGCGGTGCACTTCGAGGGAGAGCACCACGCCGCCGATCTTTTCGCCTTCGCGGAGCATCTGGAGCCAGTGCTTGGCGGCGAGGGCGGGCGGGGTGTCGTGGTCATCGAGTTGCACGTTGATTTGCACGGCGCCGGCTTCCTTCTGGGCGCGGATGGCCTTGGCGTATTCCGCCGAGTCACCCGAGGAGTTGGAGACGAAGCCGAGCAAATCCTTCAAGCCGTGTTTTTCGGCGAGCCGGCGGTGTTCGGGCGTGAGGGCAGTCGTGATGCCGTCAAAGCCGGCGTCGGCGACGGCCTTGATCTTCTTTTCGAGCGACCATTGCTTGGCCGCGGAAGGGTGGTTCACGAGCGACCAGAGGTTGGCGATGTGGGAGATTTTAGACATGGGGAAATGGCGGGGTTGAATGGCGGGAACGGCTCAGGCGCGGCGGCCCTTGAAGGTGAGTTCGGCGACGCCGGACTTGTCGAGGTGACCGAGGCCGAGCGCGACCATCTTGTCGAACTGCTGTTTGGTGGCACCGGCAAGCGGCAGGTTGATGCCGGCCTCGGCCCCGAGGACCCAGGCGATGGTGCTGTCCTTCGCGGCATGCGCGCCGGAGAAATAGCAGTCATGGGCGCGGTTTTGCATGTCCTCGCCGTCGGTCTTGAGGACCTGCGAATTGGCGCCCGTCTGCAGGAACACCTCCCGGAGCATGTCGAGGTCGAGTCCGAGCGCGTTGCCCAAACCGAGGCCCTCGGCGAGACCGGCGGTGTTGATGTTCATGACCATGTTCACCAGCGCCTTCACCTGCGCGGCCTGGCCGGTTTTGCCGACGTAGCGGAGCGCGGTGCTGAGTTTGTCGAGAATGGGTTTGATCTGATCGAAGGTCTTTTTCTGCCCGCCGCACATGAGGTAAAGCGTGCCGTTGCGGGCCTGCGGAATCGAGGAAGCCATGCAGCCCTCCAGGGTGACCCCGCCGGCTTTCTTGGCGCGACGTTCGACCTCGACGTGGGTCTTGGGCGTGAGCGTGGCGCAGTTGACGAAGATCTTGCCCTTGGCGTTCACGAGGAGCGAATCGCCGGTTTCGCCGAACACGGCGAGTTGCGCGGCGTCGTCGGTGACGACGGTAAAGATGACATCGGCGGCGGCGGTGACGGCGGCAAGCTTGGTGGCATGTTTGGCGCCGAGCTCCTTGGCGAGCGCCGCGGCGGAGGGGGCGTAGGCATCATAGACGGCGGTGATTTTGTAGCCGCAGTCCTTGAGACGGCGGGCCATGTTGCCGCCCATGCGGCCAACACCGACGAAGGCGATTTTTTCGGATGACATAGGGATTGGGTTTTGAGGGTTGAGTAAAAGTTTAGCGGGCGAAGAAAGGGTTGTGTTCTTTTTCCTGGGCGAGGGTGGTCAAGGGGCCGTGGCCGGAGGCGATGACGGTGTCCTTGGGCAGGGTGAGCAGCTTCTCCTTGTTGTTGCGATATTGGTCCTCGAAATTGGTCGGGCTGCCGCCCATCGAGGAGGCGAAAATCGAATCGCCGACAATCGCCAGCGGCCAGCTGAGGCCGGTGACGAAGAACGTGGTCATGCCGGGCGAGTGTCCCCAGGTGAAGAGGGTCTTGATGGCGAGTTCGCCGATATGAAAATACGCGTTCTCCTGGAAGGTTTTGGCGCCGGGAAAGTCCACCGGCTCACGCTCACTGGCCCAGACTTCCGCCTTGGTCGCGGTGGCGAGGCGGGCGAGGTCGGCGATGTGGTCGTCGTGGGTGTGGGTGATAAAAATGGAGCGCAACTGCAGGTTTTCGGCCTGCAGGGTGTCGAGCATCGCCTCGCAGCTGGCGCCGGTATCAAAGGCGGCGGCGTGTTTGGATTGCTTGTCCCAGATGAGGTAACTGTTGACCGTCATGTCCTCGAACGGGGTATTGAACATCGCGAAGCCCCGCGGGAAATTCGGCTGTGCGGGATACCAGGCTTTGTTGGCCAGTGCCTCGAGCGCATCCGCCGACAGCCGCAGGTGGCGGGCGACGCGGCGCAGGATCGGCACGAGCACCTGGCCGGCCTTGACGGCGGCCAAATCCGCGGCGGTCACTTCCGCGCGCTTGGCCAGATCTTCGTCGCTGATTTTAAGACCGCGCTGGGTCTTGTTGATGACGTCGTTGAAGTTGTCCTCAATCGGAATACGGGGCATGGCCGCAAAGTAAATGCGTCCGAGCAACCAGCGCGCAAGCCGAATGCCTCAAAATTTCGTGTCAGCGGCCGGGCGGCTCACATCGGCTTGGGTGAGCGCGGCGGGCAGGTGTCGGCGTTGGCCAGCGGGTAGGAGGCGCGGATGCGGGCGAGCAGGTCCTGATAGAAATCGAAAGTCGGGTCACCGGGGGTGCGGCTGAGCTTTTGCCCCAGTGCGCTGGCCGTGCCGTTGGCGCGGGTGAGGCATTCCTCGCGCATTTTGGCGCCGCGTTCGCGGTAGCCGCTGTTGTCCACGCCGGCAAACTGCGCGAGCAGCGGCAGCCATTTGTGCGCGTATTGCACGTGCGCGGTTTCGTCGATGATGTCGAAGAGCATCATTTCGGCGGACTCGAGGTCGTGCCCTTCCTTGAAATCCACGTAGCTCTCGTTCTTCACCACAAAGTGGCCGGTCTCGGCGACCATGCCGATCATGAAGACGTGTTCATACATCTGCTGCGGCGTGATGGGGTCGGCCTTGAAGGGCGCCAGCAGTTCGCGTTGACGGGCGTAGGCTTCGTCGAGGGGAAAGCCCTGTTGGGCGGCAATTTTTTTCAGCTCCTCATCACGCGAGCCCTGATCGTAACCGGAGAAACCGACTTCATCCAGGCTGATGCCGAAGTCGCACAGGCGGGAGTAACCGGAATCGCCGTGGCGGGATTCATCCCAGAGGTGGCGGGAAATATCATGGTGCCATTCCCAGGGCATGTAGTGCCCGAAGTAGAGCCAGGACAACTGGTCGTCGGGCAGGTTTTTTTCCAGCATGTAGCCGAAGGCCCAAAAGAGCCGGCGGGCCTCGATACTGGTAACGAAATCCGCCCGCACATAATCCATGAAAGGCTGCTTCGCACGGATGGGCTCGGTGCGCGCACTGTAGCGGCTGGGACGAAAATCCGTGTTCACGCCGGCGGGCTGGGCTTCTGCGCCAGGGCTGACGGGCAGCGCGGCGCGGAACTGGCCGCAGTCGGCAAGAGCCGCGGTGACCCGGGCGCGGAAGGCGGCGTCGGGCTTGTGCGGGTGGCGGCGCCGATAATCGCGATACCACAGCCACTCCTGACTTTTGATCTGGTTGATCTCATGGAGCAAGGTGATGGTCGGAGCGTCGTGGATCGGGTGGACCTGCGCGATATATTCACCGTAAGCGCCGACGAGGGTTTTGAGCAGCAGCTCGTAAATGGCGTCGAGGGCGTCGTCGAGCGAGGGGGCAAGGAGGGCGGTATTGACGAGCTGTTCCAGCCGAGCGGAGACCGGCGCATCGGCCTTGCCGCCGGGGAACTGCTCCACGCGCTCGCGCAGGCGGCGCACGCACTCGGCCTGATCCCAAATATGCCGGTGAATCATGCTTTTGTCGTTCCACTCGGCGACATCCCGGCCCCACGCCGCGATCAGGCGGTGGATGGATTTCTCGATGTATTGCCAGTCGTTGAGCAGGTCCACGGTGCGCGGCTTCTGTTTGGATTGGGCATCGATGAGGACCGTGCGCTTGGTTGAGACGGGGGCAGTGGGTTCGGCTAAAAGCGTGCTCATGGGACGCCATCTTACCAAAAATCTTGCCATTTGCCTATGTCTGCGAGCGCATGTCTTGTGCCTAAAATTGACCGGAGGCTCTGGTATAATCCCTTTACGCGCGACGGCCTGCGGCTGCCAGCCGGGGCCGCGCAGGGGGGCTTTCAGATCCATGAGGCGGGGCTCATGGTCTTGGATGATAATTGGCAACATGCCGGGGTGAGCAGTCCCTTTTGGCGACTGTTTTACGACTTTACGCCGGGGGCTTGGGTGCAGGCGGGCGGCGTGCGGCATTCGCTGGGCCCGAAACGCATCGTGATCATGCCCGATGGCGCACCCTTTGACTGCGGCAGCAGCGCGGGGGTAGCGCACCTCTGGCTGCATTTCTCGTTGTATCTATCCCTGACGCATACGGCGCCGGGAGTGTTTGCTTTGCCGGCGAGTCCGGCGATGCAGGCGGTGGTGCGGGATTTGCGCACCCGGATCGCGGCGCGCGACGTCGGCGCGGTGCAACATACCGGCGCGGCTTTGTTGCACTTGGTTTTCGCCGGAGGGCAGGCGGGTCAGATTGAGGCGCTGCCGGAGCGCTTGCGGAAATTGTTCAACTGGATCGAAAACGCGCTGGACGGGGAAATCACCAACGCGGCGATGGCGGCGCAGGCGGGGATGAGCGTGGAGGCTTTCATTCGCTGGTTCAAATCCCGGACGGGCCGCACCCCGGCGGCGTTGGTCGCGGAGCGGCGGGTGCGCGAGGCCTGCCGGCTGCTGGCTTTCAGCGAAGACTCGATCGAGCAGGTGGCCGAGGCGGTGGGCTTTGCCAACCGCCATCATTTCAGCCGGGTCTTCAAACGCTTTGCCGGCTGCGGGCCGGCGGAATTTCGCCGGGGTCGGTCAGGCAAAACCGGCTGATAAAGCTGATTATATTGGACTAATTATACTGCAGCGAGAACTTGCTTACGTTGGGCTTTGATCGATATAGTGAGCGCCTTCTATCAATATGACCAATAATATACTCAAGGCGCTCGCGGCCGCCCGCGCCAAAGTCTCGAAACTTGAACAAGCGATTGCGGCCAAGCGCAACCGCGCCCTCGCGACCCTCCACAAGGAACATGGGTTTGCTGATGTCGGCGCCTTCATCAAGGCGCTCAAGGCGGCGGCGAGTGCCAGTGGTGGCAAAGTGAGTGCGGGTGGTAAAAAGCGGCGCAAGCGCGCCGTGATTACGGCCGAAACCAAAGCCGCGGTCAAAGCGCTGGCCCAGGACGGCAAGACCAGTGCCGAGATTGCCCGCACGGCGGGGATCTCCGTGCCCAGCGTGCAGAATATCAAAAAAGAGCTCGGCCTGACGAAGGCGCGCAAGAAATAAGCCGGCGCGGAATCCGCTTTCCCAGCCCTGCGCCATGGCGCAGGGCTTTTTTATGATGGCAATCCGAGGCCTGAGCGCTTCGTCATGTAAGGAATGGCCCACGATTATATCCAAGCGAACACCAATGGACGTTTGCACGCGGCAGACGAACCTTCCATCGCGCCGTTGAACCGGGGGTTTCTCTACGGCGACGCGGTTTACGAGGTCTGGCGCACTTACAGCGGCGTGCTATTTGCCTGGCGGGAGCATTGGGAGCGGTTGGAGCAATCGGCGTCCGCGCTATATATGGGGCTGCCGGGCGACGAAGCGCGAATGCTCGCCGAAATCAAACGCACGGCCGCGGCCTTTCGGGCCACTTCGGGCTATGCCGGTGAGCTCTATGTGCGGTTGCAAATCACGCGCGGCGGCGGCGCCATCGGGCTGGACACGGGGCTCGCGGACCGGCCGGACTTTGTGCTGCTGGTGCAGGCGCTCAAGGACCTGCCGCCGGACAAACTGCGCGAGGGTTACCAGCTTTCGCTAGCCACCACTTTACGGCGCAATTCGACACACAGCCTGAATCCGGCATGGAAGACCGGGAATTATTTGAACAACATCCTCTGCCTTCGTGAAGCCCGGGCGCGCGGGGCGGATGAGGTGGTGATTACCAATTTGGCGGATGAAGTGACGGAGACAGCCGTGGCCAACCTCGGGTTTGTGCGGGACGGCGTGATTATCACGCCGCCGCTCGACGCCGGCATTCTCGCCGGTATCACCCGGGAACTGGTCATCCGGCACATTGCGCCGGCCGCCGGCCTGGTTGTTCGGGAAGAGAGGGTCAAAGCGACGGACTTTGGCGGCATGCAGGAGTGTTTCATGCTCGCCACGACCAAGGATGTTTCGCCGGTTGGTTGCATCGATGCGCAGCGTTTTCGCGTGGCGCCCGATACCGTGACGATGCGGTTGAAGGCCGCGTTTGCCGACTACGTCCGGGCCTATGTCGCCCGCCATCCCCAAGGGCGGCTCACCTAGTAGCGGGTGAGCGTAGGGTCGATGGATTCGGCCCAAGCGTCGATGCCGCCGGTAATATTGGTCGCGCCGGAAAGTCCATGCTGTCGGAGGAACTGGGTGACACGCAGACTGCGTCCGCCGTGATGGCACAGCACAAAAATCTGCCGGTCGCGCGGGAGTTGGGCCAGTTGTTCCGGAATCTGGCGCATGGGGATATGCGTGGCGTTGGGGAGCCGGCAAATCTCCAGTTCGAACGATTCACGCACATCAATGAGCAGCGTGCGACCGGGATTCGCGCCCAGTAAATGGCAGGCTTCCGCGACGGAGAGTTCAAGTGGGCAGGGGGAATCGGACATGGCCGTGACGGGAGTTTCAGCACAAGTGGCGGTATAGTTTTCGGCCAGAATTTCAGCAATCCGTCCCGGCGAACCACACAGGGGACAGGCTGGATCCCGAGCCAAGTGCAACGTGCTCAGCGTGCAAGTCAGGGCATTGTAGGTGGTCAACCGGCCGTGGAGGACGGCGCCGGCGCCGGTGATGAGTTTGATCACTTCCATGGCCTGCATGCTGCCGATGATGCCGCACAACGGCCCGAGCACGCCGGCTTCACCACAGCCGGGCACACTGGCGGCCGGGGGCGGTTCCGGGAAAAGGCAGCGGTAGCAAGGCGCGCCCTGCGCGGGGTCGAAGACACTGACCTGACCTTCGAACTTGTAGATGCTGCCATACACCAAGGGGCGCTGGGCAAAAAAGGCCGCGTCGTTATTCAGGTAGCGCGTGGCGAAGTTGTCCGTGCCGTCCACGATCACATCATAGCCGGTGAACAAGGCGACGGCATTGGCCGGGGTGATGCCATCCGCATGTGGAATCACCCGGCAATGCGGGTTGAGTTCCTGCAGGCGCTGCGCGGCTGAGGTCACCTTGGTTTCGCCGACCGAGGCGGTGGTATGCAGCAACTGGCGGTGGAGATTATGCTCCTCCACGCGGTCATGATCCGCGATGCCCAAGGTGCCGATGCCTGCGGCGGCCAGATAAAGTGCGGTGGGGCTGCCAAGGCCGCCCGCCCCGATCACGAGCACCCGGGCCGCGGCCAGCCGGCGCTGCCCCTCCAGCCCGATCTCACCGAGCAGGATCTGCCGGCTGTAACGCCGGAGCTCGGCGGCACTGAGGGTGGGCAGGGAAGCGGGCATGGATTTTTTAAGAGAGCGGATTGGACGCGGGTCGCAAATGAAATTGCACCGATGCCGGCCGCCGCCCCAAATCAGGCCATGCGTTGCCTCGGCATCGATTACGGCTCCCGGCGCGTCGGGCTCAGCTACGGCGATTCGCTCGGCGTGGCCACGCCGCTGCCTGCGCTGGTGCAGGCGACCCCCGAGCAGCGTTGGGCGGCCTTGGGCGAGGTCGTGCGGGCGCGGCGCATCACGGACCTGGTGCTGGGCTATCCTTTCAACATGGACGGCAGCGCGGGTTTCAAGGCGAAGGAAGTGGAGGCCTTTGCCGCCCAACTGCGCGAGGCCTTCAAACTGCCCGTGCATCTGGTGGACGAACGCCTGACGAGTTATGAGGCGGAGGCGACAATCGCCAAAGCCAAGCGCCGCGCGGTGCGGGCCAGCGGGTTGGTGGATTCGCGCGCGGCGACGATCATTTTGCAGGATTATCTGGAGCAGACATTGCCGCCGGCGCCGCCACCGGAGGATGAGCCATGAGCGAGGCGCGGTGGAAATGCGTGTGCGCCTATGACGGGAGCCCGTTTCCCGGTTGGCAGAGCCAGCAGGGCGGCGGAGCGGTGCAGGACGTGATTGAAGCGCGGTTGGAAAAAATCTTTGGCCGGCCGGTGCGCATTCATGGCAGCGGCCGCACGGATTCAGGGGTCCATGCGCTGGGGCAGGTGTTTCATTTCGATGCCACGTGGCCGCATGGCGCGGCGAAACTGCTCGCGGCGCTGAAGGTGGGACTGCCGCCGACCATCCAGATCAAGTCCGCCCGCATCGTGCCGGCGGATTTTCATGCGCGCTTTCAGGCCACGGGCAAACGCTACGAATACCGGCTGCACCTGGGCGACCCCGATCCGTTCACGCGACCTTACACCTGGCCGGTGTTCAAGCCGCTGGACCTGCCGGCCATGGCAGCAGCGGCGGCGGGGTTGCGCGGCAAACATGATTTTCGCGCCTTCACGGCGCTCAATGGCACGGTGCGCGAAGATACGGTGCGCGACCTGCGACGGTTGGACATCCGGCGAAAAGGCCGGCAGGTGCGCCTCGTCGTGGAAGCGGACGGATTTCTGTATAAAATGGTGCGCAGTCTGGCCGGCGTGCTGGTTGCCGTGGGCGAGGGGAAACTCACGGCCGCGCAGGTGAAGGAGATTCTGCATTCCAAGCGCCGCACGGCGGCCGTGCAGACGGCGCCACCGCAGGGCTTGTTTCTCGTCAAGGTGTTCTATCCGTGAACGCCCGGACCAAACCTTGGGTGCGCGGCCTGGCCGGCGTGTTTTTCCCGCCGGTTTGCGTGCACTGTCAGGGTTTGGTGGAAGGGAGCGCGTTGCAGCATATCTGCGCCACCTGCGCACGGCAGATCGAATTTGCAGTGCCGCCTTGCTGTGCAACGTGCGGGCATCCGTTTTACGGCGAAGTGGAGGGCGAGCGGATCTGTCCGCACTGTGACGGGCTCATCACCGCCTATCGCGAGGGCCGCACCGCCGTGCTGTTGAAGGGCCCCATTCGTGCGCTCGTGCATGCGCTGAAGTATCATCGGGGCCTGCAGGTGCTGGAGGATATGGAGGAAATTTTCCGGCGCTCGGCGACCGTGGGCGAATTTGTGCGCGGCGCGGTGCTGGTGCCGGTGCCGTTGCACCCGCGAAAGGAGCGGGAACGCGGCTACAACCAAAGTTGGTTGATCGCTGAGCAGCTGGCCCGGGCGGTTGATGGCGCCGCGGAGGTCCGTTTGCTCTTACGCCGCACGGCGGACACCCAATCGCAAACGTATCACGACAGGCGCACCCGGCGCGCCAACCTGAAAAATGCCTTTGCACTGGCCCCGGGCGTGACCATAACTGCCGGCCAACATTATGTTCTCGTTGATGACGTTTTCACGACCGGATCCACGCTCAACAGTTGCGCTCGCGTGCTTCGCCACGCTGGCTGCCTGAACCTTGATGTAGTCACATTCGGCCACGGCTGAAGTCCAATCATGCATTTCGACAAACCGACCTACACGGTCCGCAAAGCCCGCAAAAAAGAAATCCCGCAAGGGCTCTACACCAAAGACCCGGTCTCAGGTGACACCTTGTTCACCAAGGAGATAGAGGATAACCAAATGGTAGTGCCCAGCAGCGGCCACCATTTTCCCATCGGAGCGAGGGAGCGTTTGGCGAAGCTGTTGGATGAGGGCTCTTTTACGGAGACAGACGCCAATGTGCGCTCGGCCGATCCGCTGGGTTTTGTGGATTCCACGCCCTACACGGTGCGTTTGAAGAAATATGAAAAGGCGTCCGGCCTGCCTGAGGCGGTGATCTGCGGCACGGGTAAAATCCATGGCATCGACGTGTCGCTTGCGGTCATGGACTTCCGGTTCTGCGGCGGCACCTTGGGGTCGGCGACGGGCGAAAAAATCACCCGCGCCATCGAAAACGCCATCACGAAAAAGGTGCCTTGCATCATTTTCAGCACGTCGGGCGGAGCCCGCATGCAGGAAGGGATTCTTTCGCTCATGCAGATGGCGAAAACCAGCGCGGCACTCGGCCGCCTCGCGCAGGCCCGGTTGCCCTACATTTCAGTGCTGACGCATCCGACGACCGGCGGCGTGTCGGCGAGCTATGCCACCTTGGGCGATGTTATCATCGCCGAACCGGGGGCACTCATCGGCTTTGCCGGTCCGCGGGTCATCAAGGATACGACCAAGCAGACGCTGCCGCCGGGATTCCAAACCTCGGAATTTTTGCTGCAGCGCGGCTTGGTGGATCAAATCGTCAAGCGCACGGAAATGCGCGATCGGCTGCGGGACATCCTGCAGGCGATTTATGTGAAAAAGAAACCGGCCGCACCCGCCGCCGCGAATTAGTGCCGGACGCTGCTGTGATGTCCAGCGATCCGACCGAATATGCGGCGGTGACGGAGTATCTCTTCGGACTCAAGGCCCGCGGCGTGAAGTTTGGCATCGACCGGATGCGGCTGCTGGTTGACGCCATCGGACATCCCGAGCGCGCCGTGCCGATGATCCACCTCGCGGGCACCAACGGGAAAGGCTCGGTGGCGGCGATGTTGGATGCGATTTTGCACGCCGCCGGTTGGCGCACGGGTCTCTATACCTCGCCGCATCTCGTCAAGTTGGGCGAGCGGGTGCAAGTGGACCGGCGCATATTGTCGGAGGCAGAAATCACCGCCTATGTGCGGGAACTGCGTCCGGCGGCGGAGGCACTGGGTCGCGTCGATCCCGACGATCATCCGAGTTTTTTTGAATTCATGACGGCGATGGCGTTTTGCCAATTTGCGCGCCGCCGTTGCGATATCGGGGTGGTGGAAGTGGGCATGGGTGGCCGGCTCGATGCGACCAATGTGGTTACGCCCGAGGTGAGTGTCATCACTTCGATCGGTTTGGATCATTGTGAATTTCTGGGCGACGACCTAGCGCAGATCGCCGGGGAGAAGGCCGGCATCGTCAAACCGGGGCGCCCGGTGGTCATCGGGCGCATGCCGGCCGTGGCCGAGCAGGTCATCCGCGCCAAGGCGCAGGCGGAAAGCGCCGCGGTGATTGCCGTGACCGATATTTTTGGCGATGACGTGGAAGGTTATCCGCACACCAATCTGGAAGGCGATTACCAGCGGTGGAACGCGGCGACGGCCACCTTGGTGGCCCGGGCGTTGCCGGCGCAATGGAAGATCACCGAGTCCGCGATTACCGCGGGGTTGCAGCAGGTGGACTGGCCCGGGCGCTGGCAGCGGGTAAGATTGGATGGCCGGCTGCTCATCTTGGATGCCTCGCACAACCCGGAAGGCGCCGCGGTGCTGGCGGATAATTTACAGCATCTCGTGGCTGAAACCGGCCGGCGACCGGTGGTGATTACCGGGGCGCTGGGCATGGCGCGGGCGCGGCCGCTGATGGAGACGATCAGCCGGTTCGCGCGGGAGATCCACCTGGTCGTGCCACAGCAAGCCCGGGCGTGCAGCCATGCCGAACTGCGGCCGTTGATCCCGGCAGATTTTCGGGGTCAGGTCGCCGCGACGACGGTGGAGGCACTGTTCCCGCTGGCGGGCGGGTGCGTGGCCGGCGGGCCGGATGACGTGGTGGTGGTGACCGGATCAATTTATCTGCTGGGTGAAGTGATGGTGCGGTTGGAGCCCCAGCGCGGACCGGGTGAGGGTCGGCTGCAGGATTTTTAGAAACCGGAACGTGAGCGCAGCATTGCAAGTTTGATCCCAAGCCGCATTTTCCGTCTGCCCTGACTGACCGGAGCATTCACATTATGGAAATAAATTGGGGAATCTTTCTGCCCGCGCTGCTGCTGCTGCTTTACCCGCTGGACCGCCTTTTGCCGAAGCGGATGAAAGGGCGGACGTGTGAATATCTCACCGACCCGGCCGTGCGGCACCGGCATACTTGGTGGCGCTGGCAGCCTGAGCTTTGGGTGGATGCACTGCGGCTATATGTCGGAGCGTGGTCCGTTAATTTCGCGGTGGCACCGGTTTTGCCGGATTCGGGTAAAACGGTGCAGTTGGTGATTGGCGCGGTCATGTTGGCGGCGCTGGGCAGCCAGATGTTTACGCGTCGCAAGGAAGATACCGTGCTGGCGCCATTTGGCTTTCTGCTGGCGGCCTCACTGGTTTTCCTGCCGCTCGGTGCGGCCTTGGCGACCTGCGTGCTGGCTGCGCTCGCCATGTTGGCTTTCCGTGAATACGTCGCGTTTTTTATTGCCGGCGCACCCGCGGCCGCGGGCTTGGGTTTTGTGCAAGGCGGCAGCGTTGCCTTCGTGGCGTTGGTCGCGGGGTTGTTTGTCTTGCCCGTGGTGGTCGGCTCTTTGGCGCGCCGGAAACTGGTGCTGGCGGTGCGCAGCCGGGCCGATGTCGAGCGGGTCGTTATCCCGCTGCGTTGAGCCGCGTCAGGCGAGCTTGATCAGCGCGGCGGTGGGGGGCACGTCCTTGATGATCTGGGACGGCTCCGGCCCGACGCCGAGATAACGGAGATTCGGCAGTTGCGCGTCGGCGGGCCGGTTGCCATCGGCGTAGGCGACCTCGAGCAGGCTTTTCACCATCGCGGCGACATAGCGCTGGGCATTTTTGGGCAGCGCGGTGAAGTGGCGCACTTGGGAGATATCCTCCGACCAGCAGGGGTATTTTGCGTAAATGGGCCGCAGGGTTTTGCGCACGGCTTCATTGCGCGGCACGTGGTGGTAACGTTTGCCTTGGGCATCCTCGTAAGCGGTGCAGATCAGCAAGTCGCCTTGCCAATCGCCTGAGTGCGTCAGGGCATCGGCCTTGTTGATCATCAAATCCTGAAAGCCGCCGTAGCGCAGGGCGTCGCCTTTCTCCACGGCATCATACCAGCCGACCATGCGTTGCCGGCCGGTGCTGGTGCCAAATTCGATTTTCTTGAGGATGATCGCCAGCGGATGGGCGTCGTCCATTTGCGTGATGAACGTGTGGGTGCCGACCTTGGTGTCGTAGGCCTTGGCCACGCCGAACGTGTGGATGGGCTGCACGGGAATGTTGGCGCTTTGGAAAAACTCCGGCGTGTAGGTGTGCGACGCGGTCGGTGAAAAACCATGGCGCTTGTCGAGCCAGTAGGCCTGGCCGAATTCGCCCACGATGGTGCGGCCGGCGGCGAGTTCGCGCAGAATGAGCTCACGCACTTCCCCGATGTTTTGGGCGAGGCGGGTGCCGGCGGTCCAATAGACTTCGGTCAGGCGCGGCAGGTTGAGCGTAAAAGGTTCGGCTCCGCGGAACTGGGTGAAGTCAAATTCGTCGCGCCCAAAGACCCCGAGTTCGATCGCCTCGGCGTTGGCGCGCAGCTCGGCGGCGGTGAGTTTGTCAAAGAACTCTGCAAAAGTTTCCGGAGCGACGCGGCAAACGTGCTGGATCAACCGCAGGGCGCGGTCGGCGCGCTGGGCCAGCTTGCGGGCGAAGAAGTTGGGCCCGCCGAGAAAATCGGAAAAATGCATCTGCCAATGGCCGGTTTCCTCGCGGTAGGCGGGGGAGATGCCCCGGCCGGTGGAACCGCGCGGTTCTTCCTGCAGCACCTTTACGCGATAGTCTTCCTCCGCGAGATCGATGAGGCGGTGGGTCAGATCGGAGATCATCGTGCGCTCGTCGATGACGAGCCGCGCCAGAATGGCGTAGCCCTTGTGCTCCAACGGCGCGGCTTCCCACCAGACTTTGCGCGGATCGGCGACGACGCCGCTGCCCATGCACAGGTGCGCGACATCCTTGATGACCACGCCGGCGGGGAGGAGGTTGAGCTTGATGCCGCCCGCGGTGTGGCCGGAATTGGCGCCGCCGTTGACCTTGAGCACGACGGAAATGGGCGCGGCCGAACCGCGGAGTTCATCCGCGATTTCAGGAATCAGGCGACCTTTGCCCTCGTCGCCGAGCGAGATACCGACATCGGCAATGAGTTGGCTGGAAAAAGGGGAGAGTGACATGGTTGGCGCGGCAACCGGAAGTCCATCAGGTGAAAGTCCCCCTGTTGCCATAAAGGGAAAAGGCGAGGGGACGGACGAGGGCAAACAAAAACCGGCTGCGGGCGCAGCCGGCTGTGTCATGAAAGTCGGGGCGGGATTGCGGCCGGTCCTCAGTTCTTCCGGGTGGAAACCTCGACGACGTCATGCGGCGCAGCCTCCTTCTGGCCGGCGGGGCTGACGCGGGCATAGCGGGCCTTGGTGCGCAATTCGGGCAACGTGGCGGCACCGAGGTAGCCCATGCCGCTTTGCAAACCGCCAATGAGATTGGTGAGCACATCGTCGGCATAGCCGCTGACTTCCTTGAGCGCCTCGATGCCCTCGGCCGTGAGCTTGCGGACCTTGTCGTTCTTGTCATGACCGTAGCGCGCCGCGCTGCCGGCTTTCATCGCGGCGAGCGAGCCCATGCCGCGGTATTGTTTGTAGAGCTTGCCGCTGATTTCCATGATTTCGCCCGGTGCCTCGCGGCAACCGGCGAGGATGCCGCCGCAGATCACGGCATCGGCGAGGGTGAGGGCTTTGACGATGTCGCCGGATTTGGTGATGCCGCCGTCCGCGAGGAGGCGGGTGCCGCGCTTTTTGGCCGCCGCGCTGGCCACATAGAGCGCGGTCAGCTGGGGAATGCCGACTCCGGCGACGATCCGCGTGGTGCAGATGGAGCCGGGGCCCTGCCCAATCTTCACGGCGTTGGCACCGCATTTGGAAAGGAAATCCACGCCCGCGGCACTCGTGACGTTGCCGGCGATGATGGTGAGTTCGGGGAAGGCGCTGCGGACGAGCTTGACCATGTCACCCATGCCCGCGCTGTGGCCGTGGGCGACAGAGACGGCGACGGCATCAATGCGTTCCTCGACGAGGTGGCCGACGTGGCCGAGGATGGCATCGCGATCGAGTTCGCCGGTGGGCAGGCGGATGGGCGCGAGTGCGGCGCCGACCACGAGGCTGAATTGCGTGTCGCGGGCGGGCTTGCGGCGGGCCTTGGCTTCGCTGGTGATTTTTTCCACATCGGTGCTGGTCACCATCCCGCGCAGATGATCCTTCGTATCCACGACGAGCATCTTGTTGATGCCGATGTTTTCGGTGAAAAAGCGGTCGGCCGCCTTGATGGGGTCGCGGGCGACGGCACTTTCGAGCGCCGTGCGCAACTCGGCACGGGGCGTCATCACTTCCGCGACTTTCTTGGATTTGTAGCGCTCTTTGACGACATTGCCGGAAAGCAAGCCGACCAGCTTGCCGCCGGCATCCACCACGGGAAAGGTGCTGAAGGAAAATTTGCGCTGCTCGATCATGGCCAGCACATCGCCAATCAGCAGTTCGGGCAGAATTGAAATCGGATCCTGGATGAGGCCGTGGATGTGACGCTTTACCCGGGCGACTTCCTTCACCTGATCCTTGGCCGGCATGTTGTAGTGGATGAGGCCGAGCCCGCCGTTCAACGCCATGGCGATGGCCATGCGTGATTCGGTCACCGTATCCATGTCCGACGAAATGATGGGAATCTGGAGGCGCAGGGAGTCGGAGATGCTCGTGGAGGTGTCGGCGTCCTTCGGCAGGATTTCCGAATAGAGCGTGGCGAGCGACACGTCGTCGAAGGTCAGCGCGGTCGGCAGGCTGGCGCGAAAAAAGGCTTCGGCGGGCAGGTAGAACTCGTTGTCGGCAGGATGGGAAGACAGGGCAACCTTAGTCATAAGATGCCGTGAACGGATTAAGGCCGTTGCGATAAAGTGCAAATAGAAAGTCTGGTTTGCGCCGTTTCGTGCGATGGTAAACGATGTCCGGATGATTCAACGCCTGCAGTATCGTCGCTACCGGTTGCCCTTGCGGGCGCCGCTGCGCATGGCGCACGGGGTGGTGACCGAACGGGAAGGGCTGATTGTGCGATTGGAGGATGAAGCGGGACGTATCGGCTGGGGAGAAGCGGCGGTGTTGCCATGGTTTGGCACCGAGACCGCCGACGAGGCCGAGGCGGCTTGCCGGGAACTGGGGGAAAAATTTGACGCGGAAAAGCTGGCGCGACTGCCGCTGCGATTGGGCTGCCTGCGCCATGCGTTGACCGCGGCGATGGCGGCAAAAGTCGCTGTGGTATCGGCCAAGTCGCTGCCGGTGGCGGCACTACTACCGGCGGGGCGAGGGGTGTTGGAACGCATTCCGCCGCTATGCGAGGCAGGCTTTCGGGTTTTCAAATGGAAGGTCGGCGTGGGCGATTTGGCCGACGAACTGGCGTTGCTGGATGATGTGTGTGCGCAATTGCCGGAAGGCGCAAAGTTGCGGCTCGATGCCAATGGGGCGTGGACGCGCCGGCAGGCCGAGCGGTGGCTGGAGCGAACCGCCGAGCGGCCCATCGAATATGTCGAGCAACCCGCCTTCGCCAAGCCTACGGCGGGCGCGGCCCTGCATCGGCAGGCGGAGGATTTACTGCTGGGACTGGCCCGCGATTATCCCACGCCGATTGCGCTGGATGAATCGCTGGTCGGCGAAGGTGACGTGGCGCATTGGCTGCAGTTGGGTTGGCCGGGCGTATTTGTGGTCAAGCTGTCGCTCTGCGGAGACGTGCGTGGCGTGCTGCAACAACTCGCGGCCGCGAAGGCCGAGGTGGTTTTTTCCAGTGCCTTGGAAACAGGCATCGGCGCCAAAAATGTGCTGACGCAGGCTTTTAATTGGACGGGTGGGACGCGCGCGCTGGGCTTTGGCGTTTGGCCGTTGTTTGCCGATGGGCGTTTCGACGGACCGGCCGGTGCGCCTTTTCTGCGTTACGAGGACGTCGGACGCATCAATGAGGAGGCCATATGGAACGCGCTGAGTTAGAAAAATTCCTGCAAGGCACCGGCCTGGCGGAGTCGCACGGAGCATATGTGTTTCTCTGCGATCCGCATGGGCCGGCGATGCAACGCGCCGCGTTTGATCAGCTCCTTCAGGCCAATCTTGCGAATCCCAACCCGGAAATCGCCGAAGGTTGGCTGTGCGTTGCGACCGGAGGCTCCAGTGGCGGCCTGCGCTTTGCCCGCCATGACGAGAAGACGCTTGATGCCGCGGTGCGTGGATTTTGCGCGCATTTTGGCGCGACGACCGTGAATGCAGTGGGCGTGCTGCCGCTGCATCACGTCAGTGGACTAATGGCGGGAGTGCGTTGCGCGGCGACAGGCGGGCGTTACTTGCCATGGACGTGGAAACAACTGGAGGCAGGCGATACGCCGGAGCTGACGCGTGGCGACTGGTTTTTGTCGCTCGTGCCGACGCAACTGCAGCGACTCTTGGGCGCGGCGAAGACCTGTGACTGGCTGCGGCGTTGCCGCACGATCTTTATCGGAGGCGGGCCAGTCTGGGCGGAATTGATGGAACAGGCGGCCGCGGCGAAGTTGCCGCTCGCCTTCAGCTATGGCATGACGGAGACGGCGGCGATGGTGGCGGCGCAAACCGTGACGGAGTTTTCCCGCGGCGAGCGGAGTTCAGGCCGACCCATGGCCCATGCGTTGATTGAGATTGTCGATGAAGCAAGCGGCGCAGTTCTGCCGGTGGGAATGTCGGGGTTGATCCGGGTTACGGGCGAATCCGTCTTTCGCGGCTATTTTGGCGGCGAGGAAACGGGCCGGAGTTTCTTGACGGAAGACATCGGACGCTTGGAACCACAAGGCGGTTTGGAGGTGCTGGGACGGCGCGATGCTGTCATTATCACCGGGGGGCAAAAGGTGCACCCGGGTGAAGTGGAAGCGCAACTGCGGGCTTCGGGCGTATTTCCGGATGTCGTGGTGATGGGCCTGCCGGATAAAGAATGGGGCGAAGTGGTGGTGGCATGGTATCCTGCCGCCAGGGCAGTGAACTTGGGAAAGTTGGCGCTGGGCGGTCTGGCGCCCTACCAACGGCCCAAGCGTTACATCGCAGTGGCCGACTGGCCGCGCACCCCGCAGGGGAAGATCAACCGGGCGGCGCTCAAGGCGAGGGCCTCAACTTTGCTGGATCCAACCCGTTAACGCCGGCGGCAAGGGCACGCGCTGCCGCAGCTGGAGGGAAGTGCTGACGTGTTCGGTGCGCACGCGGGCGGCGAGTTTTTCCGGCGGGCCGGAGCGGAACAGCTCGTAGGCGATGGCGAAGGAATTTTCCGAAAGCAATTCAGGTTTAACCGAGACCCGCAGCTTGTCCCCCACGCGCAACGGCCGGAGATAATCGGCGGTGCTTTTGGCGATGGGCACCACGATGCCGTTGGCGGAGAAGAAAGTCGCGACCTCCAAGCCGGCGGCGGCGAGGGACTCCTCGTAAGCCTCGTGGCAGATGGCGAGGTAATTGGCAAAAAAGACCACCCCGGCGGCATCGGTGTCGGAAAAATGAACCGTGCGCTGATAAACAAAGGACATGGTGGCAGGGTAGGGAAAGCGGACGCGGGCGCGCGAGGCTTTATCCGCGGCGCTCGAACATGAGCAGATTTTCGGCATCGCCTGCGAGCCGGCGGGGCCACGCGGTGACGAGCGCAAAACCGAGGCGAGTGAGCACGGCGGCTTTTGGCGGACACAAGGAGTCGGCATAGGCGATGCATTTGCGGGCGGGCGCCGACTTTAGCGCCTGGCGCAGGAGGGCTTCGCCCTGTGACCAGAATGCGGCCTGGCAGAATACATCGACGCAAAGCGTGTCGGGAGAGAATTCGTCCTGCGTCCACGCCGCGAGGCCGACGACAGCCCCGTTGGGTTTCACGAGGGTGAAGACTTGGTCGGGCTCGTTGCGCAGCGAACGGCCCTGGATCCATGGCAGCAAGGCGCCCTCGCTGGATTTGCGGCCAAAAAGCTTGAGCGGTGCGCAGCGCACCAGCCCCGGCGTGGCCGACATGAAAAGCGCGGGGGCAGTCGGCCAGTGCGGCCAACCGAGGGCTTCGACGGCGGTAGCGCCGGGAGCGAAATAGTCCGCCTCGAAATCGGCGAGGGGTGCCGCTGTCCAAGTCATGTAGCCACTCAGCGGATCGAGACCGACGAAGCCGTGTTTCTGATACAGCCGGTAAGGTGTGCTCGCAAAGCGGGTGCTGAGGTAAAGCGCCCGACCGTTGCGCCGGCGAAAATGCGCCATTTGCAGACGCATCAGTTCGCTGGCGGCGCCCTGGCCGCGGTCGGCCGGCTCGGTCCAGACATGACCGAAGATACCGACACCCTGCAGTTCCGCCGTCATTTGATGGGCGAAAGGCTGGCCGTCGCGATGCAGGACGTAGAACCAGGCGTCGATACCGGCGGCGCGGGAAAGCAGCTCGGAATTTTGCCAAAGCCACGGTTCGCCCTTGTGCCCCAGCAGCGCCGTGATGCGGCCGCGCCATGCGGCATCGGGGCCGCGCACCGCGGTGGCGGAGACTGGCTCGCCGGATTTTAAAACAACGGGACCCAAGGATTCGACCATGATGCGAGTGTGGATTTTTTGTGAGACTTGAAAAGCCCGCCGTTGCGCGAAAGCATGTCGGCGACTGGACGACCAAATCCCTCTATCCGCCATGACGAAAAACGAGATCGCCGATGTCCTCAACGCCATCGGCACCCTGCTGGAGCTGAAAGGCGAAAACCCTTTCAAGATTCGCGCCTATCAAAGCGGCGCACGGGCCTTGGAAGCCATGGAGGAAGCGGAGTTGGAGCGGTTGGTGCGCGAGGACCAGCTCGGGACCATCAAGGGTTTGGGCGCAGCGCTGGTGCAAAAGATCACCGAATTGCACCACACCGGGAAACTGGAGTTCTACGACCAGCTGCAGGCTTCCATTGCACCGGGCCTGGTCGAACTGCTGGAAATACCGGGTCTGGGGCCAAAGAAGATTCGCGCACTGCACGACAAGCTGGGAGTGGACAGCATTGCGGGACTGACGGCCGCGTGCCACGACGGCCGGGTGGCGCAGCTTGATGGGTTTGGGGAAAAGACGCAGGAGAAGCTGCTGACGGGCATCAAGCATCGCGAGGCTTATGGCCAACGACACCTGTGGTGGGAGGCGCAGGAGATCGCGGGGCCGATTATCGCCGGATTGCGGGCGCTGCCGCAGGTCGAGCGCGCCGAGGCAGCCGGCAGTTTGCGCCGCGGGATGGAGACGATTGGCGATCTGGATTTTCTGGTGGCAGCCACGGAGATCGAGCCGGTGATGCACTGGTTTACCACCATGCCGGGAGTGCAGGAGGTGACGGCCAAGGGAGAAACGAAAGCCAGCGTGCGTTTCGCGAGCGGGCTGCAGGCCGATCTACGCATCGTGCCCGCCGACCAGTTTGTCTTCGCGCTGCATCACTTCACCGGGTCGAAAGACCACAATGTCCAGCTGCGGCAGCGGGCCTTGGCCCGCGGACTATCGTTGAGTGAATGGGGTTTGGTGCCGGCGGCGGGTGAGGGGACGGCAAAGCAAAAGGCGGAGGACAAGAGTCTGCGGACGGCGGCGGACTCGGAAAAAGAACTGTTCGCCGCGCTCGGCCTGAAATTTATTCCGCCGGAATTGCGCGAAGGCCTCGGTGAGATCGAAGCGGCGGAGGCCGGCGAATTGCCGCAATTGGTGGAGTTGAAAGATCTGCGCGGCGCGTTTCACAACCACACGACGGCCTCGGATGGCCGCAATACGCTGACCGAAATGGTCGCGGCCGCGGCGGCGTTGGGCTGGGATTATCTGGGACTCGCCGATCATTCCAAGTCGAGTTATCAAGCGAATGGACTCAGCGAGGAGCGGTTGCGCCAGCAGATCGCCGAGATTCGGGCGTTGAATGCGGCGCAGCACTATAAAACGCAGGTCTTCGCCGGCGTGGAATGCG
>JAGNQV010000023.1 GCA_017988885.1 Opitutaceae bacterium
GGGTTTCTGGCTTTCCACGGTAGTCGCCAAAACAGGGAGGCTTTCGCCCGAAAACAAACTCATACTGATCCCCTCCAGCAAAAAGCGCCGATCTCCAACGCTGGAGGGACGACCGCCGTGTCGTCCGGCTTGTTCTCGGTAAACGCGGACCGGACAGAGCCGGTCCCTCCATTCACTCTTTTGCGTTTTTTGTGCTTTTTGTGGCCAATTCCATTACGGATCCATGCTTGTCGGCCAAATCTCGATTGCGCCAGCCGGCCCCTCGCCTAGCGTGCGCGCATGTCTTCGCTTCGTGACCTGCTCGCTCCCCTCGACACCTTTGAGCGCCGCCACACCGGCTCTCCTGCCGCCGACATCGCTGCCATGCTGAAGGTCACCGGCCATGCCTCCGTCGCTGCCTTGGCCGATGCCGCCGTGCCCGCGCCCATCCGGTTGCCGCGCCCGCTCAATCTGCCCGCCGCCGCCAGCGAAACCACCGCGCTCGGCGAGCTCCGCGAGATCGCGAACCAGAATCAGGTTTTCCGCAGCTTCATCGGTCTCGGCTACTACGACACCGCCGTCCCCGGCGTCATTCAGCGCAACATTTTGGAAAATCCCGGCTGGTATACCGCCTACACGCCCTACCAAGCCGAGATTTCCCAAGGCCGCCTCGAGGCTTTGCTGAATTTCCAGACGGTTGTCACCGACCTCACCGGCCTCGAGATCGCCAACGCCTCGATGCTCGACGAGGGCACCGCCGCCGCCGAAGCCATGATGATGTGCCATCGCGTGAAACTCGGCGAAAGTGCCGGCGCGAGCACGTTCTTCGTTTCGGATAAATGCCACCCGCAGACCATCGACATCGTCCGCACCCGCGCGCAGCCCCTCGCCATCGAGGTCATCACCGGCGATCACCGCACGTTTGAATTCACGGGCACCGTCTTCGGCGTGCTCGTGCAATACCCCGACACCACCGGCAGCATCCACGACTTCGCCGCGTTTTTCGCCAAAGCCCACGCCGCGGGTGCGCTCACGGTCGTGGCGACCGATCTGCTCGCGCTCACCCTGCTGCGTGCCCCCGGTGAATTTGGCGCCGATGTCGCCGTCGGCTCCGCCCAGCGCTTCGGCGTGCCGTTGGGTTTCGGTGGACCCCATGCCGGTTTTCTCGCGACCAAGGATGCCTACAAACGCCAGATGCCCGGCCGCCTCGTCGGCGTCTCGAAGGATGCGCAGGGCAATCCCGCCATGCGCCTCGCGCTCGGCACCCGCGAGCAACACATCCGCCGCGACAAGGCCACGTCGAACATTTGCACCGCCCAGGTTCTGCTCGGCGTGATGGCCTCGATGTATGCCGTCTATCATGGACCCGCGGGGCTGAAAAAAATCGCCCAACGCACCCGGCTGCTCACCCAACTGCTCGCCCAAGGCCTCACGCAACTCGGCGCCAAGGTAAATGCCGAGCCGGTTTTCGATACCCTCACCATCGGCAACGTCGGGGCCGAGCGCGTCCACGCCGCCGCCGCCGCGAAGAAATTCAACCTTCGCCGCGTCGACACCTACACCGTCGGCCTTTCACTCGATGAAACAACCACCGTGCGTGAAGTGGAGACGATCCTCAGCTTCTTCGGCGAAACTACGCTGCCCGACGCCGACCGCGTCACGTTAACCTATGGCGGCGTGTTCGACCGCACCGCGCCGTTCCTCGCCCACAGCGTCTTCAACCGCTATCACACCGAGCACGAGATGCTGCGTTACATCAAGCGCCTGGAGGCGAAGGACCTTTCGCTCTGCCACTCGATGATTTCGCTCGGCTCGTGCACGATGAAGCTCAACGCCACCAGCGAGATGTTCCCCGTGTCGTGGCCCGAGTTCGGCCGGTTGCATCCCTTTGCCCCGCCGGAGCAAACCCGCGGCTATCAACAGCTCTTTGTCCAACTCGAGCGCTGGCTCGCCGAGATCACCGGCTTCGCCGCGGTTTCACTCCAGCCCAACGCCGGCTCGCAGGGCGAATACGCCGGGTTGCTGGTCATTCGCGCCTACCACGCGGCCCGGGGCGAAGGCCACCGCCACGTCTGCCTCATTCCCACCAGCGCCCACGGCACCAATCCCGCCAGCGCCGCGATGTGCGGCATGAAGGTCGTGCCCGTCGCCTGCGATGCCAACGGCAACATCGACGTCGCCGATCTCAAGGCCAAGGCCGCGCTGCATGCCCAGGAGCTGTCCGCGTTGATGGTCACCTACCCCTCGACCCACGGCGTCTTCGAAACCTCCATCAAGGACATCTGCGCCACGATCCACGCGCACGGCGGCCAGGTTTACATGGACGGCGCCAACATGAACGCGCAGGTCGGCCTGACCTCGCCCGGCTTCATCGGCGCGGATGTCTGCCATCTCAACTTGCACAAGACTTTCTGTATTCCCCACGGCGGCGGTGGCCCGGGCATGGGCCCGATCGGCGTCGCGGCGCACCTCGCCCCCTATTTGCCCAGTCACGTGGTGGTAAAACCCTCCACCCTCTCGCCTCACGCCTCCCACCTCGGCGCGGTTTCCGCCGCGCCCTACGGCAGCGCCAGCATCCTCGTCATCTCTTGGATGTATATCCGCATGATGGGCCCCGATGGACTGAAGCGCGCCACCGAATTCGCCATCCTCAACGCCAACTACATCGCCAAGCGCCTCGAGCAGTTCTTTCCCGTGCTTTACAAGGGCGTTGGGGGACTCGTCGCGCACGAGTGCATTTTGGAATTCCGCCCTTGGAAAAAACACGGCCTAGAGGTCGAGGATGTCGCCAAGCGGCTCATCGATTATGGTTATCACGCGCCGACGATGTCCTTCCCCGTGCCCGGCACGCTCATGATCGAGCCCACCGAGAGCGAAACGAAGACCGAGCTCGACCGTTTCTGCGACACGCTCATCGCCATCCACGGCGAGATGGCCGCCGTCGCCAACGGCGAGAGCGACAAGACCAACAACCCGCTGAAAAACGCCCCGCACACCGCCGCCGTCGTCACGGCCGCCGAGTGGGCTCATCCCTACACGCGCGAAAAGGCCGCCTTCCCCGACCGGCACACCCGCGCCTCAAAATTCTGGCCGGCCGTCAGCCGCGTGGACAACGTCTACGGCGACCGCAACCTCGTCTGCTCCTGCATCGGCATGGAGGCCTATGCCGAGGCATAGGCCTGAGGTAGTGGCGTGGCTCAACCACGCCCCTATGCACGCCTGCAGAAAAAGCACCATTGAGCGACCAAGGCTACAGTAAGCTCGCGCGCCTGCTATGCCGATGTTTGCAAGCCGAGATCACGGAGTAATCATTCTGCCTTTGTCGACTCTGCCTTGGCTCCATGTCCTCTGTGTCGAAAGAATGAGTCAGTGAAGGCCACAAATCCGATACCGCGCGGCGCCCTAGAATTATCCGGATTCATCTGTGCCATCCGTGGTTCAACTGCCTGAGCCTGGCTCGCTCTTGGCTAACAGAGCCTCAGGCCCTCGCGCCGGGTCCGGCCGGGGCCGGGCCGCGGTGGCGCCAGAGCAGCATCAGGAGGAAGCCGATCGCGGCGCCGCCGAGGTGCGCAAAGTGGGCAATGCCGGCACCAAAAATAGAAAAACCGGTGACACCGGAGAACAGGTCGAGCAGCAGCAGGCCCGGGATGAAATATTTCGCCGCGACCGGGACCGGGACGAACATCAGGGAGAGTTTGGCGTTGGGATAGAGAAACCCGAAGGCCACCAGGAGCCCGTAAATCGCCCCGGAGGCGCCGAGCATCGGTCGAGCGAAAATGCCATAAAGGTCGATGAGCATCGCCCGGACCGCCGGATTCACAGGCACCTCACCACCCCCGTTGGCCAACAGGGAACTGATGGCGGCCGGCGTCAGTCCCGTCGCGACCAGGCGTTCGTGCAGACCCCGGAACTCCTGCCAGTGGATGCCCGTGTAGATCAGCCCTGCGCCGATGCCACAGAGAAAATAGAACAGCAAAAAGCGCGTCATGCCCCACTGCCGCTCCAGGATCGAGCCAAAGGAGACGAGCGCGAACATGTTGAAGAAAATATGGCTCAACCCCCCATGGAGGAACATGTGCGTGGCCAACTGCCACACGCCAAAATGGGCGTTGGCCGGATACCACAGCGCGCCGTTATCGACCAGCAGATCGCGTCCATGGGGCGGCAGGAAGCCCGCGGCAAACGCCACGAGGTTCACGATCAACAGGACGGCGACCGCCCGGGGCATGCGACTCATCGCGCTACCGTTGCGATCTCTCCACCGTTCGCAACTCCGCAGCGCGTGATCGGGACGACTCTGCACCGCGTTGCCCGGCCATCGACTCCACGAAGACGTTGATCGCCCTGCCCTCCATCGTAAAAAACGACGGTTGCATGCCTGATGCGCAACCCTTCCTGACGCTCACGGGCGGCGACGAGCGCCGCCCCTACAGGTCGAACCTTGGCCCGCTTCGCGTCTTTGCGCTTCAATCTTCCTCGTCGCCCTCGATCTCCGGCGGCTTGATGACGGAGAGCAGGCGGTCGAGTTCGGCCTGGGTGGGATTGCGAATGGAGAGGATTTTCAGGACGGACTCGCCGGCGGGGAGTTTGACCTGTGTCTGGGTGCCAGCCGTCAGGCCGAGCATGGCCGTGGCCAGCGGGGAATTGTGCGGCAGGCATTCGATGCCCGACTCCTCATCGACCGCCGTCTCGCCGTAGGTTGTCACGAGAAACGTGAAACGGTGCGCGCGCTGCGTCGTCACGTCGCGCTTCTCGATCCGCGTCACGTGCCCGAGCAGGAGCGTGTCGGTTGGTTTGGTGAGCCACGCGGCGGGATCAACCTCGGCGAACGTGTTGCGGGCGACGAAGCGGTCCAGCGCGGTCATCTTGCGGTCCACCGCACGAATCGCGTCCTTGGCCGCCTTGAAGCCGAAGTTCTCGCGCAGGTCGCCCTGACTGTGCGCCTCGACCTTGTCCTTCACCAGATCGACGCGCTTGGCCTTGAGCGCCTCGAATTCCTCGGCGAGCACGCGATTGTAGCCCGGCCGCACGAAGATGGTCGTGGGCGCCGGCGGCGGCGTGAAGAAAATCCGTTTGCGGTTGATGGGCATGGCGCGTCGATGCCGAGGCTAAGAACCAAGATTTACCACAAAGAACAAAAAGCACACAAAGATCGAACCTTAGTGCTCTTCGTGGTAAATAACTCCTAGCCGAGAACAAAATCGTCTTGTTCCCGTGCACGATCACCCGGTCTTCGAGGTGGTAACGTAGGCCGCCTGCTTGCCGGCGCTTCACAGGACGAGGAGCGCGCGCAAGCTCGCCGCCTACCCGGATGATGCGACGATTTAAACCGACCAAGCTCTATCCGTGGTTTCTCCATTGCATCGTTTCGGCTTGGTTATCTTCGTGGCTTTTGCGTTCTCGGCGGTTAAATACTCACCCCTCTTCAACCCATGGCTCAGATCAAAATCTACGGTCACGCCGCGTTCTTAAACGCGAACCGTTCCGCGATCTCCGACACCATCCACGCCTGTGCAATGACCGCGCTCGGTCTGCCGGCCGACAAGCGCTTTCATCGCTTCATCCCGCTGGAATCCGCGGATTTCATTCATCCCACCGACCGCACCGGGCGTTACCTCATCATCGAGGTCAGCCTGTTCGAAGGCCGCCAAGTCGAAACCAAGAAGAATTTTATTCGCGCCCTCTTCAAACGTTTCGCCGAGTCCGGCCTCACGTCGGCCCAAGACCTTGAGATTACACTCACGGAGACACCACGCCACAATTGGGGCATCCGCGGGCTGCCGGCGGACGAACTCACCTTGAACTACAAGGTGGAGAAATAGGCTCCCGCGATGTGGTGACTTGAGTTCCGCGGTTGAATTCATTGATTGGCTGGGATGAAAGTCTCGCTCGCGTATGGACAGGGGGAAATCGAGGTGGAGTTGCCCGACAACACGACGGTGCTGCGGCCACGGCCGCAAGCCGGCCTGCCCGATGAACGCGCGGCTTTGCTGACCGCGCTGGACGCCCCGATCGGTTGCGAGCCACTCCGCGCCTGGCTGAAACCGGCCGCCAAGATTTGCATCATTTTCCCCGACATCACCCGCGCGATGCCCAACATCCGCGTGCTGACCTGGCTGCTGGAGTATTTGCACGGGCACGGGGTGACGGACGGGCAGATCGTGCTGCTCAACTCCACCGGCACCCATCGGCCCAATACACCGGCAGAATTGGATGTCATGCTGGGGACGGCCATCACCCGGCGCTACCGCGTGGAGAACCATTATTGTGAGCGCTACGACGAGATGGACCAGTTTGGCACGACGCGCACCGGCGCACCCGCCCTCATCAACCGCCACGCGGCGCGGGCCGACGTGCGAATTCTCACCGGATTTATCGAACCGCATTTCTTTGCCGGTTTCAGTGGCGGCCCGAAGGCCCTCATGCCCGGCGTCGCTGGCCTGAAAACCATCATCAGCAACCACGGCGCCGCCAACATCGGCAGTCCCAAGGCCACCTTCGGCATTAATGAAGGCAATCCCATCTGGGATGAAATGATGGAGATCTGCCAAAGGGTCGGCCGCAGCTTTTTGCTGAACGTGAGCCTCAATGAGCAGAAGCACATCACCGGCTGGTTTGCCGGCGATCTGGTGCTGGCGCACCGGCAGGGTCGGGAGTTTGTCCGGCAATCCGCGATGACCCGCGTGGACGCGCCCTTCGATATCGTGGTCACAACCAACAGCGGATACCCGCTGGACATGAATCTCTATCAAGGCGTGAAGGGCATGAGCGCCGGCGCGGTCATCGTCAAACCCGGCGGCACCATTATCCTCGCCGCGGAGTGCCGCGAAGGCATGCCTCTGGGCAGCCCCTGCGATAATTTATTGCGCAGCGTGCAAAGCCCGGCCGAGTTGCTCGCGAAGATCGCCTCCCCGGGGTTCGAGTGGCCTGAACAGTGGCAGGCCCACATTCAAACCCTCATTCAGTCCCGGGCCCGCGTGCTGTTGCACAGTGACATGTCCGACGAACTGGTGCGCGCCGCGTTGCTCGAGCCATGCGCGGACATTGCCGCCGCCGTCCGTGCGGAAGTCACCCGGATCGGACCCAATGCCCGCGTCGCCGTATTACCTTGGGGACCGCTGACCATCCCCTACATCGCCGCGTAGATTGCGACCGGCCAAAATATCATGCGCCGTAAACGCCGCCGTTGATGTCGAGCGTGGCGCCGGTGATGAAGCCGTCGTATGCCGAGGCGAGAAACACCACCGCGCGGGCGACGTCATCGGCTTTGCCGCCGATCTTGAGCGGGATGCCTTCGATGGTCCTGTCGGCGGATTCCTTCGTCGTGTGCGTGTTGTGAAAAGAGGTGCCGAGAATGAGGCCCGGTGCGACCGCGTTGACGCGCGTGCCCTGTGGCGCCAACTCGTTGGCCAAGGCCCGCGTCCACGTGAGCACCGCGCCCTTGGTCGTCGCATAAGCCAGCGATCCCGGATGCCTGCCCTTGCGACCCGCCAACGACGCCAAATGACAATGCTGCTGCCACCCGCGACCTTCGCCAAATACGACGCGGCGGCCTGCGTAATGCCCAGCATCGAGGATCGGTTGAGATCCGATCACCTTGGTCCAGAAGCTCGCGTCGATTTCGCCCAGCAGTTTGCGCGCAACGATCGAGCCCGCGTTGTTGATCTAAATATCCAGTCCGCCCAAGGCCGCCGCCGCCTGATCCACCACCTTTTTTGCCACAGCCGGATCGGTTAAATCGCCCCCGATCGCCACCGCTGAACAACACCGCTTCGCCAAGTCGCAACTTCTCATCGTCGGCCATTTACAGAATGCGGCCGTCGGGGTGGCCAGAACGGCACTTACGTGCATGACCGTCGCCGTCCCGAGCCGAGGCGCAGGACAGGCCGCGAGAAATACGGAAGAGCAACGCCCGCGACACGCCACCACACGTCGCCCTTTCGAAATGATAGGTCGCGCCAACGTTCGCGCGAACATTGGTTCATCGCATAGCCATTCCCCTATACCCTAATCGCGAAGGATCACATCGCCATGCGCGCCCAGCCCGTGCGGGTCACGTCCAGCGGCGGCAGCCCCAACATCTCCCGACCCAGCGCGACATAGTAGCGATAGTTCTCGATCGGCGTGCCATTGGGAATGCGGTGATCGAGCCCGAAGACGCAGCCGCCCGCCCGTAGCGAAGGCGCGAGTTTATATTCCAGTTCCCGGCGGATGGCCGCGCAATCTTCGCGGATGAGGTGTTTGTCGATGCCTCCGCGCATGGCGAGCCGTTGACCGTAGATTTTGCGCACCTCGACAATGTCCATGCCGGCGGCCGGCTCCATCGGGTAAATGCTCGTGAGGCCGCAATCGAGCAGGGCCGGAATGACCGGGTTGATGTTGCCGTCGGTGTCCTGCTCGAAGATGCGGGCGCCGCGTGACGCGAGCAGATCCCACACTTTGCGGTAATACGGTTCAAAATGCTCCTTGATGTGCTTGGGGCCAATGAGCGGGCCGGATTTGCCGGCGAAATCCTCGTGCACCATCAGTTGGTCGATGTGCAGTTTTTCACTGATGGGTTCGAGCACGCGCATGCAGGTGTCGGTCAGGGTCGCCAGAATATCGGCCATCAGCTCGGGTTGCTCGTAGTAGGCCAGACAGGCCACCTCCTCTCCCATCAACTCGCGGGGAACATCGAACGCTCCCGGCATGTGCGCACACACCAGACTGCCCTGCGCTTGGGCTTTTCGCGCCGCGGCCACTTCGTCCCATTTGATGCGATCGGGATTGAAGGTGAAGAAGTGCTTCACCCGCAGCCAGTCGTCCATGGTCTGCACGGGAAAATTCATCGGCAGCGGAATGGTCGCCGTCTGCTTGAGGAGCAGCATCTCGCGGCCGAGAAAATCGCGCTCGACCCGCCGCTCGGCGTTGTCCTCAAGCACCGCGGACGGCGGACCCTGCATGTTGGTGTAACCACCGCAAAAGACATAGGGCACGTAGTCCCAGTCAAAGGCGGTCATGTTGATTTCCGCCTCGGTGGCGCCTTGGGCCCGCCACTCGGCGTCGAGTCCGACCAACGGGCCGAACAATTCGGTGAACATCGGCCGCGGGGCGTGGCCGAAGGTCATCAGGTCGAGGTATTGTTCACGGTTCCAGCGCATGAGTAATGAGGGGTTAGGGCATGTGAAAATCAGTAAGGCAGGAAAAAGTCGGGCGATCGGATTCCTGAATTCCTGATTTCCACATATAATTGATGTTTTTCAGCGGCTGCGGCGTGCCTGCAGGTAAGCGCGATACTGTTCGAGAATTGGCGCCGGTATGTTGGACGGCAGGTGATTACCCGTGGCGAGGATCACGCCACGGCATTGGCGGGCGAGCTGGAGCGAACGATCGATGGCGGCTTTGACCGTATCCCAAGTGCCGAAGGTCAGATCGCGGCAATCCACATCGCTTCCCACCAAGACCGTGGTCTGTCCGAATTTCCCCACCATCTCGGCAAAGTTCATCACTGGTTCAAAGATGAGTCCGTCCGCCCCCGCCGCAATGATGTCGGCGGCAAATTCCCGAAAATCTCCGTCCGCGCAGAACAACACTTTCTTGCCCGCGCGCTTCAACGGTTTCCACAGCTTGGCATAGCGCGGAATGATCACGCTGCGATAAATCTCGGGCCGCATAAAGGCGCCTGAGCTCCAGACAAAATCGTCGTGCTGGATAATGGCCTCGGCGCTGGTTTGCGCCCAGGCATCCATGTGGAACTTGGTGCGGCGGTAGAACGAGTCGAAGACCCGCTCCATCTTGGCGCAGTCCGCCGCCGCTTCGAGCAACATGTCCCAACCGAAGGCCTGGATGGCCCCCGAGACGATACTCTTGTAGTAACCGCCGGGACAGAGCTGATTCGGAAAGTTGCGGCGTTTTTCCACGAGCCAAGCCTCATAAGCCGCCACCTGCTCGGCCATGGTCGGCAAGCCGTATTCTTTCACCGCATCAAAGGCCCAGACCTCTTCGACCGTTTCGAAGGGACTGAGTTGGGAAGTGCGCATGTCGCCACCGTCGGACGCGTATTCGGCGTGCCCCATATCGGTGCAGCGTCCCCACTTCGACCAGTCGTGACGCAAGCCGTCCTGCGTCGTCCACAGGAAGTCGAGATCCCAATGCGCATAGAGATCACGCGCGACGGGACTGGCATCGGCCTGCGTCCCAGCCGCGTGCCGGAAATTACCGAGATGATACTCCAAGCTGTATTCCGTGCGCGCAAAGCGTGGCACGGGCTTGAGGTCGAGGGTGTCGAGAGCGAGTTGGCGACTCATGGGGAAAAATCAGAGTTGGAACCACGAATGGACACTAATTCACACGAATGGAGAAATCCCGCCGCCCAATCCGAACCTCGCCGCCTCAAACTTGGGATGCCCCGATCCTGATATTTTAAATTTCTGCTGGCCCGGGACAGAAACTGCGGACCTGAGGCCTGGATACTTGGGCCTCTATATTCGTGTGCCTTCGTGTTCATTCGTGGTTTAATTTGGTTTGGCTGTTTGGATCAGAATGCTTCGCCCCGCAGCAGTTGGTGCTTACGGCGCATATAATGCTCGAAATTGGCCAGCGAAACGTCGGGCGGCACGAGGTGATCGACCGTCGGGATGAAGCCGCCGTCCGCGATGAGCGGTTGCAGCGTGCGGAGGTGTTCATCGATCGCGTTAAAGTCCTTCGCGAGTTCGCGCTTGTCCACGCCGCCCCACAAGCGCAGGTCACGGCCGAACTTTTTGCGGATCGCCACCGGATCCATTTCGGAAGCGCGCTCCAGCGGCCAGATCCCATCCACGCCCACATCCATGAAATACGGGATGATCAACTCACAGTTGCCGTCGGTGTCCACCACGACCCACGGCACGCCGTTCGCCTTGAAGTAGGCGACGAGGCGCTTCAACTGGGGCTGGATAAACTCCACGTAGGTTTTGGGGCTGAGCAACGGACCGTTCTTCATACTCAGATCTTCGTTGATAAAAATGTAGTCGGGCTTGATCCCTGCCTCGAAAAACGGCCGTGTGGTCTCGATGGTGAAGTCGGTGATGAACTCCATCATGTCGTGCATCATCGCCGGTTCATCATACCAGGCGTAGCTCAGGTTTTCCGTGCCCATCCATTCACGGGCGCGCCAATAGTAGCCTTGAATGGAACAGTTCTGACCAAGGATGAGCGGATGCTGCCGGGTCTGCCAGCCCGGCAGGTGGAACTCTTTCCAAAAAGCCGGATAGCGGCGGGGACTGGATGGGCGGAAGCGTTGTTTCAACTCCTGCAACTCCGCCGGAGTGCTGACGGGAAAGCTGATGTATTCATCCATGCTCATGCGCATGCCCTCGGCCATGCCGGTGATGAGCGCCTTGGTGACGACGCCGTTGGCGTGCCGGATGATCTCGGTGTCGCCCTCGCGGCTCAGGACCTTCTCCTCATAGGGCGGATACATGTCCGCCGCGCGCACATCGATGTATTCCCGCGGGTCCATGTCCCAGCGCGGTTCACCGACAAACCAGTCCCAATGCAGGTCGTCAGTGGCGAGGCCCTCCTCGCGCCAGCGTTGTTTGGTCTGGACCCAGACGCCAACCTCGTGGTTCGGCACCCGGTCAACCGGCTGATAGTTCATGCAGGCATGGAATCGTTCGCGTGGTGTCATGAAGTTTTTTTGGTCAGTTTCAGTAGGTGCAGCGGCGCGCTTCATCGGCGAAGGCGTGGAGGAGTTCAGGCTTGGCCTCGAAAAAATGATCGGAAGGACTGAGGATAAATCCGCCCCCGCCGCCCGCTTCGGCGAAACAGCGACGGACCTCGGCCCGCGTCTCCTCCGGCGTGGCGGTGGTAAAGAAGCGGTTTTGGTCGAAGCCGCCGATGAAGCACACCTTGTCGCCGATGCGCCGTTTCGCTTCGGCGAGGTTCATGTCACCGCCCATCGCCGGCGGCGTGAAGGTTTCCAACGCGTTGGAGCCAAGGGTAACGAGGTGCTCCAGATTGGGCATCATGCCGCCGCAGGTGTGGTAGGCGATGCGCTGGCCGGCCGCGCGGGCGTGGGCGATGACCTCGCGATCGTAGGGTGCGACGAACTCGTCGAAGAGCTTCGGCGAAATGACCGTGGATGAGGCGTCGCCGCCGCCGTCCTCGAGCACGTCGTAACGGGCGCCCCGCAGCGAGTCGGCAAACTTCACTTTGCGCGCGCCTAAAATCTTAAGAAAGGCATGCACCCACTCCGGATCATCATAAGTAGCCATGATCATCTCCTCGACGCCATACAGACAGCAGGCGTCCTGCCAGCAGCCGGGCTGCCCGTAGAGATCAAAACCAAAGATGTGACCGCGGATGAGGGCGCGCTCACCATAGGCGTCCGCCGCGCGGTTGATCACTTCAACATCGCACAACGGCTGCGGGGCGTAATCCGCGATGAGGTCGATGTCGGACTTTTCCTTGATGAGCCGCTCGGTGACCCACGAGGTGTATTCGTTGCTCTGAAGCACCATCGTGAGTGTCTTGCGCGGGGTCACGATGGAATGGCGTTCAGTGGGAAACTCGTGGCCGGCGAGGGACTGTTTTTCAAAACGCCAGGTGGCTGAGATCAGCCGGCGGGTTTCGAGAAAGCCGGGCACATGTTCGGGATCAAATTCCACGCCGGAGCCGGGCACGGGTTTGTGCGCCACGATCCAGTGGATGGGATCCATGCCGTAGATCTCGAAAAAATCATCGTCGGTTTTTCCCGGCAGATATTTCTCCAGGTAGTAACGCATGAGATGATGCGTGGTCACGGGCAGCCGGTCGGTGGGCTGGTGGTCGAGGGCGGCGACTAGACGTTGCTTGGAGGTCATCGGTTTCATGCGTGAACACACGCAGTTTAAGCAGGAATACGGGATTGCTTTTCTCGCGGTTTTAGTTCATGACGCCCTGCATGACATCGATCGAACGTGTGCGTGGGGCGATTCGGGGCAAACCGGTGGACCGACTGCCGGCCCAGCCGATGTCGATGATGTTTTCCGCGAAACACGCGGGCATTCCGTTTATCGATTACACCAAGGACGGTCGCAAAATGGCCGAGGCGCAGCTCAAGCTGGTCGAGGACTTCGGGCTCGACTGCCTGCTCACCTGCTCCGATCCCGCGCGCGAGGTCATCGACATCGCCGGCGAGGGCAGCGTGGACTGGTTCACCGACCAAGGACCGGCGATCAACGAGGAGCGCGCCGCGCTCGCGGACAAGTTGCGGCTGCGCATTTTCAAGGTGCCCGACCCGCTGGGCGGCGGACGCATGCACGATCGCGTGACGAGTATCGAACTGATGCGGCGCAAGGCCGGTCCCGGCATGTCCATCGTCGGCTGGATCGAAGGCCCCCTCGCCCTCGCCGCCGAGCTGCGCGGGCTGAATACCATCATGCTGGACTTCGGTGATGATCCGCCGTTCGCGCGCGATCTGCTGCGTTTCTGCGCCGATGTCGCCATCGCCTACGCACCTGCGCAAATCGCCGCCGGCGCCGACACCATCGGCATGAGCGACGCCGCCGCGGGCCTGATCGGCCCCAAGCTTTACGAAGAGTTTCTTTGGGCGGAACAGAAACGCGTCTTCGATACCATCAAGCGCAACCACCCGGACGTATTGCTGCGCCAGCACATGTGCGGCCGCATCGACCGGTTGTATCCCAAGATGGCCGAGCTGCCCGTGGATATCTACGAAATCGATTTTCCCGCCGACCTCGCGTTGGCTCGCCAGCAACTCGGTCCTACGCGCACCCTCGCGGGCAACGTCTCCACGATCACCGACTTGCTGGAAGGCACCCCGGAGCAGGTTTACGAAGCCTGCCGCCGCTGCCACGAAATCAGCGGAAAGTATTTCATCGTGGGCGCCGGCTGCGAAATTTCGCCGCTCACTCCGCCGGACAACCTCCGGGCGATGATCCGCTACGCCCGCGAGCACCGGCCCGAGGATTGCGGGAAGCGTTAGTTCAGTGATTTTATTAATCGAAGGATCGCTGGCGAAATCTTCGCCAGCCTGCGCCGAGTGCTCGGATACCAATCGCCCGCATGAAATACCCAAAGACAAATCGGTTATGGGGTAGGGCGCGACCGCTGGGCGCGCCGTTTGTAGTTCGCGGGCGGCCCGGCGGTCCGCCCCTACCATGGATGTCGCTATCATTATGAGACCTATGGGCGATTGGTATGAATCGCGGTTGGTCTCAACCGAGCCGGCCCCAAAGGACGGAGGTTTCATGTTATCATGAAATGTCAGGGTTAGACTGGTCGGATTGCCGTTCATCACGTGGCGGCTTTCTCCGCTTCCTCCATCGCGATCTGCGCCCACTCCCACAGGCGGTCGGGCCGGCCCGCGACGGTGGAAATATCTTTCAAGACGATTTCGACGTGACCCCCACGCGTGCAGGCGAGCATGTGCTGCAACTCGGCACGGGCCTTGGCGGGATTCCATGGATCGATGGCGAGACAGGCGGGATTCGGTTTGTAGCTGAACACGTAATCAGCCCCGACCGCCTGCGCCGCGCGCTCCAGCTTGATGCGGTAGTTCATCGAGATTTTGCGGAGATTCGGGATGCGCCGGAGAATATCCATCTTGATGTCCAGGGCCTCGCAGCAGCCGTAGTAGACCAGACCCCAACGGGCCAGCCAGGGCAGATCGTGCCGCAGGGCGAACTCCCAATGCATGGCGGGCGAGACCTCGGTGAAAATCTGGGCGTTGGAGCAGCCCCAAAGATGCGACGCGGTTGGATGCGCGGAATTATACCCCGCCTTGGGCAATTCGCTGGTGTAGCCGTAGGCTCCCGAACCAATTCGCGAGTTGGCGTGATTAGGCGCGAGGAGGTTCAGGGCCTCGATCTGATCCAGCTCCTTCAAATAGCACTGCACGATGCGCTCGACCGCCGCGTTAATAACCTCGGGCTGCTCGATCAGATCAGCCAGCGCCTCCTGCACCCCATACCACATGACGAGATTGTCCCAAGGGGTATACCAATAGTTCTCCATACCCTGTTGGTGCACGGGCATGATGTCGCGGAAAACCTCGTTCATCGCGGCGAAATGGGCCGCCGTCTCCTCGTGATAAACCGTCACCACCGGGTCCTTGATCTTGGCAATGTCCGCCAGGCAGGAAATCTGCGGCTCGTAATGCTGCGAGGAGATGCCCGCACCGCCGGTGACCTCCAGCCGGTCCCCCTGCCGCAGCAGGCCGAAGCTCGTGCTATGCCAGGCAATCCGACAGGCAAGGGAATCACTGACGATCATGTCGCCCGGCAGATGCCGCCATTGGTAGAGCGTGCGGCGCAGTTCGACCTCGATATTCCGCGCCCAGGCCGCGCGGCACTGCAACACCAGCTCCGGGGTGGACGCACTGAACTCATGCCACGGGATTTCGGTGATCCAAACCATCGGCCGCACGCTGCGCAGGTCGTTCAGGCGGCGCCAGAGTTCGGCTTTTTCGCGGTGCACCGGCAGCGCGGCAATTTTGGCCACTTGCTCCGCCAGCCCTCGCAATATTTCGCGGTCGGCCGCGTGGACCTTGAACGTGGGGTTGGGCGCGACATTCATAATCAAACCGTGGGTTTCAGGGTGGTGAGCTCTTCCCAAGTCTTGAACACCTCGCGGACATTTTCCGGGCGTGCAGCCGGGCCGAATTCGCACTGCGCGATGCACCCGCCGTCGCGCCACAAGTGTTGGTGCACGTCACGGACCGCCCGAGCAATGTCCGCCGGGGTGCCATGCGGCAGCAATTGCTGGCGGTCGATCTCACCCCAGAAGGTGATGCGACCGGCCTGCGGCGCCAGCAGCTCGGTCCCCATGCAAAAAATCTGGGAATTCACCGCATCGATGCCGATCTCGACCAAGTCGGGATAGATGGCCGCGATATGACCATCGGAGTGCATGAAAAGTTTTTTGCCGTGCGCATGCGCGATCTGCGCATAGTCGCGATACATCGGCTTGAACAGTTCCCGCCAGAGCCGGGGAGCAATCAACAAGGCGCGTTGTGAGCCCCAGTCATCCATGAAGCGGAGGGCATCCACCTCTGTGCGGGCCCATGCCTCGAGCACCTCGCAGTAAAACGCATGCAACTCGCGCATGAAGGCGAGCAACTCATCGGGCGGGTCCGCCAGATCGAGGTAGAGCTCCTCCGAGCCGCGCAGAAATTGCAGCTGCTCGAAGGGCCGCGGACAAGCCATGGCAAAACAGAACCGCTCCGTCGCCGCGCAATCGCGGTTCACCGCGTCCTGATTCAAAGTGAGCCATTGCCAGGGCAGATGCAGGCGGCCCTGATCGGCCGCCCAATCGCGCACCAGCGGCACCTTCACCTCGCCGATGACCCCGCGCTGAATGTTAACAAAGGTGCAACCCCACTCATCGGTAAACTCACCCACGGCGTAAGGATCTCCGCGCGTCGGTGCGGACATTTTCTCATGGCCGGCAATCGCGGTGAAGTCCGAGGGAAATTCCTGTTCAATCGCCGCCAGTTCCGCCCGAAACTGTTCCACCGCAATCGGCAGAACCCAGAGATCGCGCGCGGCCCGCGGCGGATTGGCAAAATCCAAGGTCCGGCGCACAATCTCGCGGGGTGTGGCACTCATGGCAGCATCAGCTGGTCAATGTAGGCATCCTCAAATCCGGGCTGCAGATTGAGCTCGATGGATTCCATCTGCGCACAGGCCGTCTTCATTTCCGCGAGGAGATTGCGGTCATTGAGGGCCAGAAACGCGCCGCCGAGGGAGGTGTTGCCCACGACTTGGATTTGCGCCGGCGTGAAGCCCGGCAACAACCCGCACCCGATCGCATGCGCGAGCGACAGGTGCAGGCCGAAGCCGCCGGCCAGATAAAGCGTCTTCACTTCGGACGCCGCCACGCCGAGCAGACTGAGCAGGGTGTTGATACCGGCGGCAATGGCCGCCTTGGCCTGCAGCAGACGGGCAATGTCCACCTCGGAAATCCACACCGGCCCCGAAGCGCCGTGGGCATGGAGCCGGAGTTTACGACCGAATTCATCGGCTTGCACCGCCGCGCCCGCGGCTTGGACAAATGCCTCCGTGAACCGGCCGTTCTCCTGCAAAATCCCCACGCGCCGTCCCTCCCACAAAAAGTCCACGTAGGCCGAACCGCAGATGCCAATGGGACGGGCGGCGTTGCCGATGATACCCAGCTCCACGCCAAAAGGATCGCTGCGCAAGGTGATGCGCTCGATCGCACCTTTGACTCCGCGCGTGCCACTGGTCAGCCCTGCCCCTTCAAAGGCCGGGCCGGCGGCGGTGGCACACCCGATCAGGCGGTCGCCGATTTTCGCGATGATTTCGCCGTTGGTGCCGACATCCACCAGCAGGACCGGACCGGCATCGTAAAGCAGGCCGGTGGCCACGATGCCGGCGGCCAGATCGGCGCCGACATACGCCGCCGGGCCGGGCAGGAGGTGCACGCGGGCGGCTTCGCCTCCAAAAGTGAGGCCCAGCTCTGCCGGTGCATAGGTGCGATGCTCGAGAAACACCGGGGCAAACGGATGCACGCCGAGCGGGCTTGGGTCCACGCCCGCCAGCAAGTGCTGCATCGTGGTGTTGGCCGCCACCGCCATCACGCCCACTTCCGCCAAGCCGACTCCAGCCTCGGCGCAGGCCTCGACCAGCAAAGGCTGGATGGTGTCGGCCGTCACTGCCTGCTGCAGTTCCTTCACGCCGGCGGGGTTTTGATAGCACATCTGGATGCGCGTGAGCACATCCTCGCCAAACCGAATCTGCGCGTTGAAGGCCGAGCTCTCGGCGAGCACCTTGCCGGTCGCCAATTCGGTCAACATGAGCGCGACCGTGGTCGTGCCGATGTCAATGGCCGCGCCGAGCCGCGCGTCGGCATCCAGCGGATCATGCGCCCACGGCACGTTGATCTTGAATTCCGCCACCACCGACGGCTCGTGTTTCAACAGCGACCGGGCCGGGATGCTCACCGTCGCATCGCTGCCGGGCACCAACTGCAATTGACACGAACGCAGGCGTTCTCCGGCCGTGATGGTGGCGCCATCAGCCGCGCGGCGCAGCGTGCCCTGCTGCAGATTGATTTCACAGCCCCCGCACAAGCCCCGGCCGCCGCACCGGGTATTCAGCGGATAACCGCGATGCGCCAGCAGCGTGGAAAGCGGCAGGCCAAAATCCGTCGCCGCCAGACCAATGTCTTTGCGACCCTCGGGTGTTTCCAAATGAAGCACGGCATTCATGAAGCAGAATCCTCCGGCTCGGCCCGGATAATGTCGTCGTCGCCCGTCAGCCGGATGACATGATGCGGCGGCACGATGAGAAATCGTTTTTCATCCCAATCTCCCGCCAGCAAGGCCTTCAGCAATGCCGGGTCTCCCGGAATCCGGTCAAAGCCCCAGCCCATGCAGGCGGCACAACTCTTGGTGTAAGCCACCTCTTGTTCCGGGTTGCCCAAGTCGAGCCCCACGTAGGCCGCCTGAGTGTAATGCGACAGCGCCGTGCGATCCATCTCGAGCAGATAGTCCACATCGTCCTCGCCGAATTTCTCCGCATATTCCTTCCGCAAGTGCGCCTCGCGTTCTGGACCCGGCGAGGCTTTGCCCCGGATCCAGCCCGGATTATACCAATAGGCGCCCGGGTTCGCCGCTTGATAGCGCGCGTAGTGATCCTTGTCCCCGAGGAAAAGCGTCACGCAATCATGTGCGCGCGCAATCACCAGCGGGCAGCGGGCATGCCGCAGATTTTCGACGCCCCGTCCGCACAGCCCATAGACCAGCACAATGGCCTCGACCACCGGATTGGCTTCGGCCTCGTCGATGACCGCCTGCAACTTCTGTTGCAAAAGGGCGGGCGTGTTGTGCAACCCCATCGGCAAAAACACGGTGGCCACGACATGAGCCGCACCTTGGGTGAAGTGCCTGACTTCCGGCTCAAGCACGCCGCAAGCGATCACGGCTATTTTAGACATTTTGGACATGGGGTTTAAAAGTCCGGCGCCCATTGCGACGCCTGTTCCATAGGCAAAACAACGCACAACCATCATGACAACCAATCGCCAATGTATTTATTGGGATTATTTTTGTGCACTACGGGCAAACGGCCATCTTCGTATTTACTTACCCCGGAGTTTCCCACTAGCAGGTAATTCGTCATGCCCCACCTCACCGAACTCACCGCCGCGGTCGCTGCCGGAAAACGGCTCGATACCGTGCGCATCACCCAGGAACTCCTCGCTGCAGGCTTAAGCCCCAGCTCGATTGTTGAACAAGGCCTTGTGCCCGGAATGGCCATCGTCGGCGAACAATTCAAAAAGAACGAAATCTTCGTGCCCGAAATGCTCGTCGCCGCCCGCGCCATGAAGGAAGCCTTGAAATTGCTCGAGCCGCTGCTCGCCGCCGCCGGCATCAAACCCAAATACACCGTCGTCGTCGGCACCGTGCAGGGCGATCTGCATGACATCGGCAAGAATCTCATTTCCATGATGTGGCGCGGCGCCGGCTTCGCCGTCGTCGATCTCGGCACCAATGTCAGCCCCGAGCGCTACGTCGCCGCCGCCAAGGAAAACAACGCGCATATCGTCGGACTTTCCGCGCTGCTTACCACCACCATGCCCGCGATGAAGGAAACCGTGCGCCTCTTCAAGGAAGCCGGTTTGACCAACACCAAGATCATGATTGGTGGCGCCCCCATCACGCAGGCGTTTGCCGACAGTATCGGGGCCGACGGCTATGCCGCCGACGCCGGCACGGCGGTGGATGTGGCCAAGCGACTCGTAGGCGAAGCCGCCTGAACGCATTCCAACACCCTGCCTCCATGAGGCATTGTTATGCTCACCCAATCCATGACCGGATGCGAGCGTGTGAACCGCATGTTTGCGCGGCAGGACCAGGATCGCATTCCACGACAGGATACCTTTTGGCCTGAGACCATCACCCGCTGGCAGCGCGAAGGCCTGCAGTGGGATCAGACCGATGCGCTGCGTCTCTTGGACGCCGACTTTCGCGTCTTGTGCTGGTCGTGGCCGGCCCCCTTCCCCGGACGCCGCGAGGTCCTGTCGCAGGATGCGGAGACCGAGGTCGCGCGTGACGATTGGGGCGGCGTGTCACGGGTTTGGCGCGGCCGGTCCGGCACACCGGAACACATCAGCTTTGGCTGTGACTCCCGCGAGGCTTGGGAAAAAACCTACCGCCCGGCGATGCTCGCCGCGCCCAATCAGATCGATTTGCGCGCCGCCAAACTGCGCTGGCAGGAAGCCCGGGTTCTTGGCAAGTGGACCCACTTGTCCGGCGTCGAGGGCTTCGAGGCCCTGCGGCGCCTCATCGGCGACGAGGTTTGCCTCATGGCCATGATCGAGGATCCCGCATGGGTTCGCGACATCGTCACCGTGCACACCGACATCGTGCTGCGCTCCTTCGACGCGCTGCTGGCGACCGGCGTGCAGCCCGACGGCGTCTGGATCTACGGCGACATGGCTTTCAATCACGCGACCATGTGCTCGCCGGCCATGTATCGCGACCTCGTGTGGCCGGCGCACAAGCGCATGGCTGATTGGGCCCACGCCCACGGCATGAAGTTCATTTACCACACCGACGGCCGCGTCACTGGCGTGCTCGATCTCTACATCGCCGCCGGCTTCGATTGTCTGCAGCCCATCGAGGCAAAAGCCGGCATGGATATCCGCAAGTTCGCGCCCACGCACGGCGACCGCCTCGCGATGTTCGGCAACATCGATGTCATGATCATGGGCACGAACGACCTCGATCTGATCGAGGAGGAAATCCGCACCAAATTTGCCGCCGGTATGGCGACACGCGGCTACGCTTATCATTCCGACCACTCCGTCCCGCCTCAGGTGAGTTGGGACACCTACCGCGCCATCATCGGCTTCGTTGAACGTTACGGAAACTACTGACCCCATGCCCCCTCCCCCGATCACCCCATTCCTCCCCAAATGGCGCGGCACGCTGACCGAGCGCGAACGCTTTCGCCGGCAGTTGATGCACCAGCCCATCGACCGCTGCTTCAATATGGAGTTCGGTTACTGGGACGACAACTTCAAGCTCTGGCCGATGTTCCGCGACCACGGCATCACCACCAACCGTGCCGCCGACATTTTTCTCAATTTTGACCGCACCGACAACATCTGGTCGCACTGGATGTGGCCGGGATTCCCCGAGGAAGAAATTTCCCGCAACGAATCCACCCGCATCCTGCGCAATGGCGACGGCCTCATCGCCGAGGTGCCGCTCGACGGGCACGACACGATTCCCCACTACCTCGACGCCACCGTCAAAACCCCGGCCGATTGGGCCCGCGTGAAGGCCGAGCGGTTCAACCGCGACCATCCCGACCGCAAGCCCGACCTCGCCGCCATCCGGCGCGACCATCCCGCCGACCGCGATTACCCGCTGGGCGTGTGGTGCGGCTCGATGATTGGCAAGGTGCGCGACATGCTCACGGTTGAAGGCCTCGCCTACGCCGTTTACGATTATCCCGACATGGTCGAGGACATGGTCGAAACCTCCTGCCTCTTGGTGGAGGACTTTTTCGATGCCATCCTGCCGCACGTGAAGTTCGACTACGCCGCCGGCTGGGAAGACATTTGTTACAAGAACGGCCCGCTCGTCTCGGTTAATTTCTTCCGCGACATCGTCGTGCCGCGCTACCAGCGCATCAGCGCGAAACTGCGCGCCCACGGCATCGACATCTGGTGGATCGATTGCGACGGCGACGTGCGCCCGCTGATCCCCCACTTTCTCAAGGGCGGCGTGAACACGATGTTTCCGTGGGAGGTCAACGGCTCCGGTCATCCCGGCGAGTCCCTCGACAAATGGGGCCCTGAACTGCGGATCATGGGCGGCATGGACAAGATGATCCTCGGCCGCGGCCGGCCGGAGATCCGGCAGTGGCTCGAATCGCTGGCCCCCTACGTGGCGCGCGGCGGCTTCATTCCCTTCTGCGATCACCGCTGCCCGCCCAACGTCAACCCGGATGACTACCTCTACTATCTCGATTTAAAAGAGAAGATTTTGGGCCTCGACGCCTGGCCCGCTTTATCCGCCCGGTCATGACTTCACGCGAAAAAGTCCGCCGCGCACTCCATCACCAAGCCGGCCCGGTCGCGGTGGATTTCGGCAGCACGGGCTTAACCAGCCTGCATGTGAGTTGTGTCGCCGCTTTGCGCACTCACTACGGACTCCCGCAACATCCGGTAAAGGTCACCGAACCGTATCAAATGCTGGGCGAGGTGGAGGATGATCTCGCCCGCGCGCTCGGCTCCGATTGCGTCGGGATGCGCAGCCGGGGCACGATGTTTGGCTTCAAGAACGAAGGCTGGCACGACTGGCGCACGCCGTGGGGGCAGGTGGTCTCCGTGCCGGCAGGATTCGACCCGCGCCAGGACCCCAACGGCGACGTTTACCTTTTTCCCGAGGGCGACAAATCCGTCGCGCCCAGCGGCCACATGCCCGGCAGTGGGTATTTCTTCGATGCCATTGTGCGGCAGGAACCGATCGACGAGGGCCGGCTCAACCCCGCCGACAACTGCGAGGAATTCAAACTCGTGGACGCCGCCGAAATCGAGCACTGGCGCAACGAGGCGATCCGCCTGCGCGGCGAGAACCGCGCGGTCGTCGGGGGCGTCGGCGGCACGGGTTTTGGTGACATCGCTCTCGTGCCGGCGGCCTTTCTCAAACACCCCAAAGGCATCCGCGACGTCACCGAATGGTATGTCTCACTGGTCGAGCGCCGCGACTACGTGCACCGGATCTTCGAGTTTCAATGCGACGTCGCCCTGAAAAATCTCGCGCTCTACGCCGAGGTCATGGGCGACCTCATCGATGTGGCTGTGATCTGCGGCACCGATTTCGGCACCCAGAGTTCTCAGTTCTGTTCGACGGCGACCTTCGCAGAGCTCTATGCCCCGTATTATCGGCGCGTGAACGATTGGATTCACCGCCACACCTCGTGGAAAACGTTCAAGCACTCCTGCGGTGCGGTCCGGCCGTTCATCAACCAGTTCATCGACGTCGGCTTCGATATCCTCAATCCCGTGCAATGCTCCGCCACCGGGATGGACCCCGCGCAGCTCAAGGCCGACTTCGGCGACCGCATCGTCTTCTGGGGCGGCGGCGTGGACACCCAGCGCACCCTGCCCTTCGGCACCCCCAAGGAAGTGCGCGCCGAAGTCACCGAGCGCCTGCGCATCTTTGCACCCAACGGTGGTTTTGTTTTCAACACCATCCACAACACCCAGGCCCGCACCCCGGCGGCCAACATCGTGGCCATGGTCGATGCCATCGCCGATTTCAACCGCGCCGGCGCGTGATCCGCCATGAAAACGCCCGATCATCGCTATCACCACGCCACCGCCGCCGCGCGCTTTGCGGCGTGGTGGCATGGGGGCTTGGTCGATCGTCCTCCGGTCAGCCTATGGGCTGAAAACCCGCCCTCGCCCCAGGCCCCGCGTTCCACCCATGCAACCTTGCGCGAGCGTTGGCTCGATGTGGATTTTCAAGTCGAAAGCGCCTTTGCCCGCCTAGAATCCAATCCCAGTCTGGGCGACACCGTGCCCGCATGGATGCCCAACGTCGGCCCTGATCTGACGTCCACGCTCTTTGGGGCCGAACTCGTCTTTGGCGAAGACACCAGTTGGTGCGAGCACCACATGGCCGCGGGCGCCGATTGGGAGCGCTTTTGCACGCTGTCCCCGGATTTCAACAACGTATACTGGCGGACCATCGAGGCGATGATCGAGCGCGCCGCCGTCCGTTTTGCCGGGCGCTACACCGTCGCGATGCCCGACCTGCACGGCAGCTTCGATATCCTCTCCGGCATCCGTGATCCCGAAAACCTCTGCCTCGATCTCGTGGACGAGCCCGAACTCGTGCGGGCCGCCAGCCTGCATGCCAGCCGCGGCTACGTAACCGCCTTTCACCGGCTCCACCAGCGCCTGACTGAACTCGGTCAACCCAGCACCACGTGGTGCGGTTACCTGCACGACGGCCCGGCCTACGTGCCCAGTTGCGATTTTTGGTGTCTGGTCTCGAAGGCGGTGGGCGAAGACTTGATCCGGCCCACGCTCGAAATGGAAATGGGGCCGATGGAACGCAGCATTTTCCATCTCGATGGACCGCAGGCCCTGCATCACTTCGACCTGATGCTCGCGCTGCCGGGACTCAACGCCGTGCAATGGGTTTTTGGCGCCGGGCATGGTCCTGCCGCCCGCTGGATCGAAACCTTTCGCCGTGCCCGCCGCGCCGGCAAAGCCATCCAAGTGCTCGCGGAAGACGCCGCGGATGCGCTCACCGTCCTGCGCGAAGTGGGTCCCGAGGGCATGTGGATCACCGTCGGCCAACCTTTCGCCAACCAGACCCTCGCCGGTGAATTCCTTGACGCCGTGACGGCCGCCTCCCGATGAATCCGCGTCTTGAAAAATTTCGCGCCTCGCTCGCCCGCCAGCCGGTGTTGGGCGACGGCGGCATGGGCACCCAATTGCAGCAACTCGGACTGAAGCCCGGCGCCTGCGGTGAATTGTGGAATGTCACCCATCCCGAGCACGTGCGGTCCGTGCATCGCGCCTATCGGGAAGCTGGGGCCGCGTGGCTCACGACCAACACCTTTGGCGGCACCTCCTACGTGCTTGCCGGACACGGGGAAGCCTCCCGCGTCGCCGCACTCAATCAAGCCGGGGCCCGGTTGGCCCGCGAGATTGCCGGGGACCAGGCGTGCGTGCTCGGCGACATCGGCCCCTTTGGCGGCATGTTGGAGCCGCTCGGGGAAGGACTGCATGACGAGGTGATCGTCGCGTTTTGCGAACAGGCGTCCGCCCTGCTCGCCGGCGGCGCCGATGCCATCCTCATCGAAACGATGTCCGATCCCGTCGAGGCCGCCCTCGCCGTGGCCGCCGCCAAATCCGTGGGCGCCGAATTCATCATCGCCACTTTTTCCTTTCAACAATCCGCCGGCGGCTACCGCACGATGATGGGCACGACCGCCGCTGACGCGATGGCCGCGGTGCTTGACGCCGGCGCCGATGTGGTCGGTGCCAACTGCGGCACCGAGCTTTCCCTCGATGATTATGTCCGGCTAACCGCCGAGCTTGTGTTCGCCGCGCAGGGCCGGCCGGTGATCGTGCAACCCAATGCGGGCTCGCCCCGCCTGGTGGGCAATCTGATCTATTACGATGAATCCGCCCGCGAATTTGCGGCCGCGGTTCCCCGCCTGCTCGCCGCGGGCGCCCGCCTCATCGGCGGCTGTTGCGGCAGCACGCCCGCACACATCGCCGCGATGGCACCCCATTTTATCCCATGAACTCCCGCGAAAATTTCCATGCCATGATGTCCGGCGGCAAACCTGAGTGGCTGCCGCTCAACGTGCCGGTGACTCCGCCGGTCGCCGATCTCATCGAGGAAAAGACCGGTGTGCGCAGTCCGGAGTTGTCGTTCGAAACGGACTTCGGCTTCGACTGGGTGGGCTACGAGGAGAATCCGCAGGTCTGGCGCGACGCGCTCGCCGGAGTCGGCACCGTGCTGCCCGCCAACGCCGAGATCGGGCCATTCTGCATCGCGCACGTGGAGCCGCCGGCCGGCACGACGGGCAAGGCCTACCACTTCCGCACCATGCTGCACCCGCTGGAGCACGTCACGAGCGTCGCCCAGTTGGAAAAACTGCCCTGGCCCGATACCGCCGATCCAAAGCACTACGCCGCCGTGCAAAAGAAAATGCGGCAGGTGCACACGCGCGGCAAGGTGGCCTTCGCGGGCATGGAGTGCACCAACTTCGAAATCTCCTGGTATGCCCGCGGCATGGACAATCTTTTTCAGGATCTGGCCGAGGGCAACGGCATCTCTGACTGGTTGCTCGACTGGTTCACTGAACGTTCCTGCAATGTCGGCCGGGCTTTTGCGCGCGCCGGCGTCGACATCATCGGCCTCGGCGACGACATCGGCATGCAGACCGGCATGTTGCTTTCCGCGCCCATGTGGCGCCAGCACCTCAAGCCGCGTCTGGCCAAAGTCATCGCCGCCATCCGCGCGGCCTCCGGCAACCGCAAGGTCTGGGTGCACTACCATTCCGACGGCAACATCATGGAGGTCATCCCCGAGCTGATCGAGATTGGCGTGGACATTCTCAACCCCGTGCAACCCGAATGCATGGACAGTGCCGAGTTGGTGGCGAAGTATGGCCGGCAACTGGCGTTCAGCGGCATGGTC
>JAGNQV010000024.1 GCA_017988885.1 Opitutaceae bacterium
TGACGGCTCCGTCAAAAAGCACACTCTCGCCTCGCTGCACCTGCTAGGTTCCGTGGGTGAGCGCATCAATCCCGAGGCGTGGATGTGGTATCACACACTCATCGGCAAGAAGCGTTGCCCCATCGTAGACACGTGGTGGCAGACCGAGACGGGCGTCATCATGGTGTCGCCCTTGCCGGGCGTGACCCCGACGAAACCCGGCTCCTGCACGCGGCCATTTTTCGGGGTCGTGCCCAAGATCCTCGACGATCACGGCAAGGAGGTGCCGAAAGGTTCCGGCGGCCGCCTTTTCCTCACGCAGCCTTGGCCTTCGATGTTGCGCACCCTCTGGGGCGATGATGAGCGGTTTAAGAAGCAATATTGGAGCGAGATTCCCGGCATCTATTTTGCCGGTGACGGCGCCCGTTTTGACAAAGATGGCTACCTTTGGGTGGTAGGCCGGATTGACGATGTGCTCAATGTTTCCGGGCACCGCATCGGCACGGCCGAGGTCGAGAGTGCGTTGGTCTCGCATCCGCAGGTGGCCGAGGCGGCCGTCGTGGGACGACCTGACGAAATGAAAGGGCAGGCGCTAGTGTGTTTTGTGACGCTTAAGAACGGCAACACCCCGTCGCCCGAGCTCAAAGAACAACTGCGGGCCCACGTCGCGAAGGAAATCGGCTCGCTCGCAAGGCCTGATGACGTGCGTTTTGCCGCCGGCCTGCCCAAGACGCGCAGCGGAAAAATCATGCGCCGCATCCTCAAGGAAATCGCTTCCGGCAGCACGGTGAAGGGCGATATTACAACGTTGGAGGATTTCAACGTCGTCGCCGCCCTGCAGTCTGAGGAATAAATTGACGGCCGCTTCTGCCGCCCAAGCCGCAAATTGCATTTGCGACTTGGGCGGCAGTTTCGTTTTAGTGGGGGATGCCTTGGCTACCACGGTCAATCGGTAGGCGCGCACGGCCTGACCGGCCGTCGCTGGACATAAAACACAGGTTTGAGCAGCACCCGGACGCAGCCTTCACTTTGATCGAATTGCTCACGGTCATCGCCATCATCGGAATTCTGGCCAGCATCGTGATGGGGGTGGGACAGCGGGCATCTGCGACCGCCAAAACAGCACGGGCGAAGGCTGAACTCGCGGTGCTCTCGGCCGCGCTGGAAACCTACCGGAGAACTTACGGCGACTATCCCCAGACCGACGACGAGACCCAATTGCTGCAGGCTTTGGTTGGGCAACGCGGCCCGACCAATGGCGCGATTACTGGCCGGAGTCTGATCGACATGGCACTGTTTACCACCGATCAAGCCCGAGACCCTTTCACCGATGATCGCAGCCGGCTCGTTGATCCCTGGGGCCAATTTTATGTCTATGTTTACAAGGCGCCCGCGACGGGTTGGAGCAATTCCGGGGTCGTGCTATATTCGGTAGGGCCTGACGGCGACGATGCACCGGCGTTGCTTCCTGGTGGATTTATCAATGTTGCGGCACAGGCCAATTTCGACAACATTGCTGCCAACCGCTGACGCCATGATCCAGTCCCGGTATGCATCAGTTTCCCGTCCCAGTGGGAGCGAGGGCTTCACTCTGATCGAGTTGCTCGCGGTCATCGCGATTATTGGGATTCTCGCGGCGATCCTAATTCCGACGGTGAGCGCGGTGCGGGTTTCCGCCAACAAGGCGAAAACCAAGGTGCAGTTCAATCAATGGGCGACGGCGGTTGAAGGTTTCCGCAGTGAATATGGCTACTACCCGCTGCTGGATGCCAGCAACCGCATCAATCCGGCGGGACAAAATACTGATCCGGCGGCCCTGCATGTTTTCCATGATGTGCTTGCCGCACACCGCCGGAATGGAGATCCGCTTCCTGCTTATGGCAGTGGCACGGGTAGCGGAGCACCTGAGGCGCAGAACCGTAAACGCATCCGCTTCTATTCATTTGGTGAGTCGGATCTTGCCGCCAACAACCTCCTGCGCGACGCCTTCGACAACACCGAGATTGCCATCTTGGTGGATCACAACCACGACGGAATCATTCGGGTCAACGGCACGAATGCTGATTACGCGGCCTTGCCTGCCGTCAACGGGCTCACCCCGACCGCGGATGATTTCTCACCGGCGGGTGTGCGTGCCGGAGTGATCCTGTATGCGCCTGCGCCCGGTGCGACGGCCGATGAGCCCAAGTTTATCTTTAGCTGGAAATAGGAGGCAGCGTGATTTTCTTTCGCATCAACGACGGTCGTGCCTCCCTTCATCGGCGACGTGCCTTCACCTTGATTGAATTGTTGGTGGTGATCGGATTGATGGCCGGTCTGATGGCCTTCGTCATCGGTGGATTTGGCGGCGGGAAATCCGCCTCCTTGCAATCCGCTCAAGCCATGGTGGCCAACTTGGTCGTTGCTGCCCGCACCCGGGCCATGGCGTCAGGACAGTCGGTCCGTTTATTACTTCAGGTAGACCCGGACAGTGCGTCCCAGCCGATTCGTTATCTGCGGTATCTGGTCATTCAGGAACAGGTCGGCGGTGAATGGCAACCCGTGGCGGATGCTTATCTGCCGGAAGGCGTATTTGTGTTACCGGGAAATTTTACGGTCATACCCGCCGGTCTCCTGCCCGCTGATGCTGCGAGCACTTGGGTGCGGAGCGATGGTGCTGCTTTGCGTTCCACGGTGTTTCAAAATGGCAACATTACCAACGAATCGATCAATAGTGCCGGCGCGGAGAAATGGGTAAACTTTTTAGTGTCAGCCACAGGGACCACTGCGCAGACAGGCAGTCTGGTGCTTGCCGTCGGCGTGCCGCGACCGGCTGGGTCCTACGCGGCAGGCGAATCCCCCGTGGAGTTGGAAAATCCGGAGACCGTGCGCGGCCTGAAACTCAGCCAGTATGGCGTTTGCACCCTTATCAATGACCGCACGGGATTTTGATCCGCGGCATCCTACCCGGCACAGCGGGTTCTCCCTGGTCGAGGTGGTGATTGCCGTCGGCATTTTTGCCATTGCCGTGGTCGGCATCCTCGGACTCCTGCCATCCTTGGCGCGACAAGCCGCCGAATCTTCCGATACGATTGCGGCGCAGCGGCTGCCAGAGCCCGTGCGCATCGAATTCGAACGCCTCGCGGCGTCCGCGGGATTCGATTCGCTGGCGGCGGCCGTGCCCGTCATGGGCGCCCCGTTGCAGGACGGCTTTGAGCTCGTCGGGGCACGAGATGGTCTGCGAGTGCTGGTCGCGAATCCTGGCTTTACCACCGGCACCAGCGTGCTTCCCCAATCCGAACGTTATTTCTACATCGAAGCCTGGCGCTTCGATCAGGCGCCGCTGAGCTATGATCCGGGCACCTCCGTGCTGGCGCTGCATATACGGGTCTCATGGCCGTATTTTAATCCCGGCTCAACTCGCGCGACCCCATTGGCCGATCGCAATCAGTTCACCTTCACGGTGACGTTGAAACGATGAAACAGCTATTCCAGCGCAGCGGCTTTACACTCATTGAGCTGTTGGTGGCCGTGACGGTGACGCTGGTGCTGGCAGGGTTGATGCTCGCCGTGACGGCGGGGACCTTGGATCTCTGGCGTCGCACCCAGGATAGCTTCACCGCGTCGGCCCAAGCCAAGCTGGTCTTCGACTACCTCGAACGCGATTTGCAGTCGGCCGTCTTCCGCGCTGACGGCCAGACCTGGCTGGCGGTTGATATCAGTAACGCGCCCGGAAACCTGACCAATCACGGTTGGTTAATCGAGGGCGCGCTGAAACCGGCTTCGCTGGAAAGTCAGCGCTATCTGCCGCCGGTGGCCAACGGCAGCGCTCCCGGCGTCGAAGAAGCCAGGTTCGGCCTGTCCGGTGTTTGGTTGCGCTTGATCACCACCAACATGGACAATGACGGCAGCGTGCCTGTCGCGGTCTCCTATCAAATCGCCCGCCGGCCGGTAAGCGGCGCAATCAATGCGAGTTCACCGGCGGACGTGCGCTACACGCTTTTTCGTGCAGCGGTGGCGGCGGATGGCACTTTTGCAACCGGCTATGATGTGACCGTCGCCGGCTATGGCAGCAGTGCGGCCACACCGCCGGCGGCACGCAGCGCCGGGACTTTGACCAATCCCAATACGGCCAGCGATGTGATCGCGACCAATGTCGTGGATTTCGGCGTCTGGTTTTATGGGCGAGCGGCGAGTGGCAGCCTCACCCGGATTTTCCCTGCGGTCAGCTCGGGTAATATTGTTCATCGTGCCGACAGGGAGGAAATTTTTCCGGCCGTGGCCGATGTCATGGTGCGAATCCTCACCGAGGAAGGGGCCAGAATCATCGGTGGGATGGAACGGGGCAGTGGCACGTTGCTTCGCCCAACCGCCTACGCGACCGATGGAGAGTGGTGGTGGGCGGTGGTCGAGGCCAATTCGCGGGTGGTCGTGCGGCGAATTGAAATCAAGGGGGCCAGCTCGTGAGAAAATTTTTGCATAAATCCCCCGAGGCAGGCTTTGCCCTGATCCTCACACTCCTGCTGCTGGGGTTGCTCGTGTTGGCGGTTTATGCGCTCAGCGCACTGGTGCGGGTGGACGGACAGGTTGCGTCGGCCAGCGCTTACCAAACTCAGGCGCGACAAAATGCGCTGCTGGGACTGGACCTGGGGTTGACCGAGCTGCAGCGGCAGACCGGGGAGGATGCAATCGTCACCGGCATGGCGGGTCTGACGGGGATTCCGCCGAATGCGGCCAACACGACCCGGCATTGGTGCGGAGTCTGGCGGCAGGCGGATGGAGCGTTTCTCGCCTGGCTGGCATCCGGTGCGCAGCCCTCGGGTGGGGCGGCAGTGCAACCGGGCCTTGATCGCCTTGAACTCGTTGGCAGCAATACCGTGGGCGCAAGCGCCGCCAATTCGGAGCACACGATCGCCGGCCGCATGCCGATCGTGGTGAGTGAAATCCATGGCGCGCCGGGGCGTGCGACGCGGGTTGGCAGCTATGCGTGGTTGGCGGTTGACGAAGGAGTCAAGACGCCGGCCTATACGCCGGGACCGGTGCCGGTTACGTCGCCATTGATATTTTCGACATCGCCCACGTCTGCCGCGGGTCGTTTGCGCGATGCGATCGCCAGCTATGCCTCGAATCTCCCCAAGGCACTGATTTACGAACAGCTCAAACTACTCCCGACGCCCGGTGCGCCGCTGACGCCATCGGTGCTCCAGGACAATTTTCACCACGTGACCTCGACGAGCTGGTTTGTGAACGGAGCGCAACTCCAGACCGGATTGGTCAATGTGAACACCAATTCCGCCATCGTCTGGCGGAACATCCTGCAAACTTACAATACTGCCCCCGGGGCTCCGGCCGTGATATCCAGCGGGATACTTTCGACCCGCGGGACGAACCTGCAGAATGCCATCGCGGCTTATGCTGGTCCGGGCAAGCAGCCGGGTGGTCCTTTTACCGCGTCCTCTGGAGTGCGGGATTTTCTGTCGACCCTCTTTACTTCGGCTTCGCCGACCGCCGATGACATCATGAATATCATCGGTCCCATGCTGGCGGTGCGCTCCGACACTTTTCGCCTTCGGGCTTACGGGGATGCGATGAATCCAGTGGTTTCTACGCAGATTGAAGCCAGGGCTTGGTGTGAGGCCATAGTGCAACGCATCGTGGATTCTGCGCCCAGCGGGGTGGGGCGAAAATACCGCGTGGTCTATTTTCGCTGGCTGGGGCCGAACGACATTTAGAAAAATCTTGTGGATTTCAGGCGAAAACTGTGGCTTCTACGCCGTTCGCTTAACGCCAGGGTAGCTCAGTGGTAGAGCAGGGGACTCATAAGCCCTTGGTCGGCGGTTCAATCCCGCCCCCTGGCACCAATCTTCGCTCGCAGAGCGTTCGGTTGGCCGACCAATTCCTGAAAGGCGCCTTTGCACCCTGATTCCTGCGTAAATCAAAGTTGCGCGAGCAGGGCTTTCAATTCCGTAGCAGGATCTTCGTGGTCTTGTGCAAGAGCGAGGCGGAGAGCTGCTTCCAGCCATGACTTGGCTTCGGGGCGGCGGCCGACGGCGAGGAGGTGCTTGCCGAGGAGGATGCGGGGCAGCATCCAGTCGGCTTTCTTGTCCGCGCAATAGCGATAGTGCGACTCCGCTTCTCCGTCGCGGCCCGCGGCACTGAGTGCCTGGGCAAGACTGAAGCGGAAAAGTTCGTTTTCCGGCTGCAGTGCTACCAGCGCCCGGAATTGCTCCACACGCGCCGACATCTCACTCGGCGGCGTCGACGTAAACCAACACGCCGGTGGCGTTGTCGGGACCGCCGCGCCTGATGGCGAGGGCAATGATTTCCCGCAGCACGGTTTCCGGATCGTCCGGCGGAGCGAGCATGGCGCCGAGTTCTGAGTCGCGCACCAAGCGCGTGACGCCGTCGGTGCAGAACAGATAGCGGTCTCCGGCGCGCAACGCCTGGGCCACCAGATCCACCTCGGGTTGGGTGGGCTGACCAATGCAGCGCGTAAGGGCGTTGCGGTTGACCTCGTGATAGAAAATTTTCTCGCCGCGGGCGCGCCGGATGCGGGCTTCGTTCTCGACGGAATGGTCGTCGGTCAGGGGCTTAAGTTCGCCGGCGCGCCACAGGTAAGCCCGGGAATCACCCACATGGGCGAGGTGAAAATGATCACCGAGGATAAGGCCAAAGGTCAGGGTCGAGCCAATGCCGGTATCGGGACTGAGAGTTTGGCCAAGGGCCTGCACCGCCGTGTTGGCGCGATGCACGATATCAATCAGGTCGGGGGCGCTCTCGCCGCGATGCGCTGACAAGCCGGCGCGAACTTCATCCAAGGTGAGTTGGGCGGCCTCGCCGCCGCCCGGTAAGCCGCCCACCCCATCCGCCACGCCAAAATACATCGCGGTTTCGTCAAACAGGTAGCGATCCTCGTTTTCTTGCCGGACACGGCCAATATCAGTGAGGGCAGCGGCACGTAGTTTGATCATGGAGGAAGTGCCGCAAGTAGTTGGGTTAAGGGAACGGCAGAAAGACTTTGGCGCGATTATCGAGCGTCAGTCGAGAGTGTTTTGCAATTGGAAGACAGCCAAGAAATAATCGGCCGTAGGCTTTGGCTAAAACTCGGGTATCCAAAAGGGTGATAATGCCGCGGTCAGTCTGGGTGCGAATGAGCCGCCCAATTCCTTGCCGGAACTTGATGAGTGCGTCAGGCAAAGTAAGCTCGTTGAAGGGGTTGCCGCCCCGGTCCTTAATCCATTCGCTGCGCGCTTCGGTCACCGGATGTGTTGGGGGGTCGAAGGGCAGTCGCGTGATGATGACCTGCGAAAGGGAAGAGCCTGGCACATCCACCCCGGCCCAAAAACTGTCGGTGCCGAACAGAATCCCATTCCCGACCGCCTGCAGTCTTTGGGTGAGCTCGGTGCGGGAAAGATCCTCTCCTTGGATGAAAAATGGCCGGCTGGCCCGGGCAAACTCGGCCTGCAGGGCGTCCGCGACCTGACGCATGTCGTGGTAGCTCGTAAAAAGCACCAGCGACCCGCCGGTGACTCGCAAAGTGCAAAAGCGAATGTAGTCGATCAGCGAGGCAATCGCGAGTTTCGCTTCGCCGGGTGAGGGCAGCGGCACATCAGCCGCGACAAAGACGCGCATGTTGCGCTCGAAATCAAAGGGCGACTGCACCACCACTGCGCGGGCTTCCTCCGCGCCGACGCGGACTTGAAAAGGCTCGATTTCACCACCCATGGCCAGAGTCGCGCTGGTGAAAACCACCGAGGTGCCGCGCTGGAGCAGCTCGGTGCGCAGGTAGGGCGCGATGTCGAGCGGTGCGGTGCGCAGGGTGACCACGGTCTGGCGGCGGCCCGAGCGCTCCAGCCAAAAGACGGAGGCATCGTCGCCGACGGAGAGCCATTGGCGCAGGTTGGCCTGGTAGGTCTTGAGGCGGCCGCGTTGCTCAAGCAGTTCATCGCGCGGCTGGCCTTCGTCGAGTTTGTCCGCCTGCGCTCCGACGGCCTTGATCAATTTCTGCAGCGGTTCGTCGAGCCAGGGTTCGCAGGCGCCTTCGCTGCGGATGCGCACGATGGGTTGTTTGTTGAGCAACCGGTCGCGTAGAAAGCTGAAAAACTGTTCCGCCGCCTCCAGCGCATCAAGCACGAGCTGCTGCTCCAGCGGGCCGCCGTGTTTGGCGAGTAGGCCGCGGCGGGTCTTGGGATTGAACAGATACTTCAGCATCCGGTCCGTGCCATAGCTGCTGAGGCGGAGGCCAAAGTGATCGGTGGCGACCTCGGGCACGGTGTGGGCTTCGTCGAGCACGATAAAGTCATCGGGAAACAGCACGCCACGCGACGCGCCTCTCTCCGCGGCACCGCCGGCGTTGATGTGTGCGAAAAGCAGCGAGTGGTTGACGACAATGACTTGGGCGAGGCGGATGCGCGCGCGGGCCCGCTGGTAAAAGCAGCGTTCGCCATCGCAATGTTTGCGCGAGCAGGCCGACGAGTCAGCGTTGATCCATTCCCAGACCTCTGGCGAAGGCGGTGGTGATAGTTCATGGCGCAATCCTGTCGAGGTGGTGGCTGCCCAAGTCGCGATGCGCTGCAATTCGTTGTGTTCAGGTGACGCGAACAGCTCCTGCTTGTCGCGCAGGGCATTCGCCAGCCGGCTGGTGCAGAGATAGTTCGCTTTGCCGACCAGGACGGCGCTCTTGAAATCGGCGTAGGGTTTGAGCTCCGGGGTCGAGCGGAAGACACGACGGCAGAGCGGGAGATCCTTGGTCTCGATCTGTTCCTGCAGTGAAATCGTATGGGTTGAGACGATCAGCTGACGGCCCTGATCGGTGGCGTGAATGATGCCCGGCAGAAGGTAGGCGAGAGATTTGCCCACCCCGGTGCCGGCCTCGAACAGGAGCACCTCATCGGCATCAAAAGCCCGGGCGGTGGCGTGCGCCATCTGCTCCTGTTGCGGGCGGTGCTCCAAATCCAGTGCGCTCTGCAGCCAGCCGGCCTCGGCGAATAGCTTGCCGGCAAACTCCGGTGCCCGGCTGGGAGGAGGTGCCGGGGGCAGGGAGTCGTTATCGTCGCGGAGGCCAATCATGTGAGCGGCCCACGCAAGGCTCTGCGGCGGAGACGCGCAAACGAAATTGATGCGGAACGGACGACACGGAGGTCGTCCCTCCAAGAAAGCCGATGGTGGGATCGGCTCGTCCGGTCCGCTCAAGCGGAACGGACGACATAAGGGTCGTCACACCAATAAAACCAATGGAGGGACCGGCTCCGTCCGGTCCGCGAAGCTCACGTGATGGACGACATGGAAGTCGTTCCTCCAATAAGGCCGATGGAGGGAACCGGCTCCGTCCGGTCCGTGAATGTAGGTTTGTATCACGCTATCCCAAACTCCAAGGTTTGCACATGGAAAGCCCCCCGTTTCCTGATCGTAAGAGACCGGTGCATTTCCCGGGCTGTGAACATGACAATCGTGCGCTGCTCTATTTCGTTACCGTTTGCACCAAAGATAGGCGGCCTATCTTGGCTACACTCCCGGCGCAGGAGACTATCCTGCGTGCTTGGGCGGTGAGTCCGGCTTTTCTGGTGGGAAGGTATGTGTTGATGCCCGATCATCTGCATTTCTTTTGTGCTCCCGCGGTGTATCCGTCGGAGCCACTCGCTCTCTGGATGGCCTTTTGGAAATCATGGGCGGCGCGTCATTGGCCTGAGCGCGGTGTCAAGCTATGGCAGCGAGATTATTGGGATACGCAGAGCCGGGTGGGGGAAAGCTATTCAGCCAAGTGGGAATATGTCCGAGCCAATCCCATGCGCGCTGGGCTTGTGCCATCAGCGGCAGACTGGCCGTTTCAGGGCGAGATTCATCCTTTGATGTGGCACGACTGAGCGTGGCGGACGACACGGAGGTCGTCCCTCCATGAAAACCAATGGAGGGACCGGCTCCGTCCGGTCCGCGAAGCTCAAGAGACGGAAACAGACACGACCGTCTTCGTGGCCATGGCCCGGTCGGCGCAAAAACCCATGAGATGGCCGCTGACGGAATCGTCCAAGGTCGTGGCTGAAATCGAGGGCGCTTCACCGCGCAGGGTGCGGACAAAATCGGCGACCAGTCGCAAGTCACCTCCGCCATGCCCGCCTTGGACACCGGTCATGTCGCCGGTGATTTTCAGGTCCACGAGTTTTTCGGAGTATTCGTGGCCGGGTCGGGGGTCGATATGGCGAATCACGAACTTGGAGTCCTCCATGACGCCCTGAATCTCACCCCGCGTGCCGACGAGGTGGATTGATCGCGTGGGCCGCGCGCTGCCTCCGATCATGTTGAGGGTCGCGGTGCAGCCATCGGCGAATTTGATGGCGACGGACTGATGATCCACGACGTCGTTGTCACATTTCCAGACACAGCGGCCGTAGGGGTTGTCGGCTTTGAGCGAGGCAATTTTTTCCGCGAGGGTCGGTTCGGCGATATGCTCCAACTGGTGCCAGACATAAAATCCCCAGCGTTCCGGGTGATCGATGTAATGCTTTTTGGCGGAGTAGAGACAGTCGGCCTCAATCGGACAATCCACCAGGCAGCGCGTGCCGGCGCCCGGTGGCGCTTTTTCGGGCCGAAACTGAAAATTTCCACCTGCGCTGGAAACCTGCACGGGAGCGATGCCACTCTTCATCCACGCGATCAAATCGAGATCGTGGCAGGACTTGGACATGAGCATGGAAGAGCCGCAGCCCGCTTTGCGGCTCCATTTGCCGCGGACGAATCCGACGGCCATGTGATGATAGGAGACATGCTCGACCGCCTGCACATTCAGGATTTCGCCGATGGTGCCGTTGATAACTTCCTGACGGATGGCGGCGTAGAAAGGTGCGTAACGCAGCACGTGGCAGATGCTGACCTTGCGCTGGTGTTGCCGCGCGGTGTTCACGAGCTGCCAGAGTTCGGCCTCGGAAGTGGCGAAGGGTTTTTCCAGCAAGAGATCGTAACCGGCCTCAAGCAACGGCACCGAGGTGCGCACATGCTGGTTGTCCATCGTGCCGTTGATGATGAAATCGGCGCGCTTCGGCTGCGCCGCCAGCTCCTCGGCTGTTTGGAAGCACTGGTCGGGACGGAGGGCGAACCGCCGGGCGGCTGCATTACGGCGCAGGTCGGAGGGGTCGGCGACGCCGACAATTTCCAATTCGTCGGGATGGTGCTCGGCATAGGACGCGTAGAGCGTCGCGCGATGGCCGGCGCCGACTATGATGGCGGATAGTTTGCGTTTCATTGGACCGGAAACAAAATACGGATGGCCAGCCGGGGCAGGCGTGCAATTGAATTTGCGCACCGTTTATTCCTACACACTGTCAGCGGCTATGCATAAACAGGGTGTTGATCCGCGGGATTGGGCTGGCGAACTGGCGGCCTTTTTGCGCGCACAGCCCGAGGTGAGTGCCGTGCGGATCGACCCGGCAGCGCACAAAGTTGAAATTGCCACACTGGGCACCGTTGATCTGGCGGCCCTGCAGCTGCGGCTCGCCGCAACGATTGCCGCAGTGGAGCAACAACTGGGAACCAAGACTCAGGCCAAGGCGACCGCGGGATTCACGCTGCGACAGGCGGGTGGATCGATGGAGGTGGGACGCGAAACCTGCGTGACGGCGGAAAGGTTCTGGCACTGGCGGGAGGTGGAATGGCCCGCCCTGATCCGCGAGGAGAATGAGGAGGAATCGGAGTGGCGTGAGTTGGCGCTGTTCGCGGGCATCTGCGGCGGCTGTGGGCTGGGCGGTTACGCGGCCGGGGCGCTGCTGCCAGATCAGCTTTGGATCAGCCGCCTGATCTACTTCATCGGCGTTACGGCCGGTGGCTGGGATGCGGCGAAAGACTCATGGGCGAATTTACGGACCCTCAAGCTTGACATCCATTTTCTGATGGTCGCGGTGGCGATCGGGGCGATGGCGATCGGGGCCTGGGGCGAGGCGGTGTTGCTGCTCTTTTTGTTTTCAGCCTCCGGAGCGATGGAAGCCTATGCCCTCGACCGCACGAACCATGAAGTCAATGCGCTGCTGAAATCCTCGCCCAAGCGGGCGATCCGGTTGCGGGAGGATGGCAGTGAGGAAGAGGTGGACGTGGCCGAGCTCCAGGTGGGGCAACGGGTGCGCGTCAAGCCAGGCGGGGCGTTTTCCGCCGACGGTGAGGTCGTGGCGGGACGCAGCGCGAGCGATGAATCCACGCTCACGGGTGAGGCGGTGCCGGTGGAGAAAACCACGGGAGACGTGGTTTTCAGCGGCACCTTGAATCTGTGGGGGGCGGTTGATTTCAAGGTCACGCGCCTGCCGTCGGAAAGCACGCTGCAAAAAATCATCCGCCTGATCCAAACCGCGCAGAAACTACGGGCGCCGAGCGAACGGTTTACCGACAAGTTTGGTCCACGCTACACCTACCTGGTCATCGGCGGATCACTCGTGATGTTTCTCGTGTGGTGGCTGGGTTTCGGCCTGCCGGCTTTCACAAACACGCCCGAGGTGCGCTCGGCGTTTTATCGGGCCATGACGCTGATGGTGGTGGCGAGCCCTTGCGCATTGGTGCTCTCGATTCCCTCGGCCATCCTGGCGGCGATCGCCTGGGGGGCGCGGCATGGCGTCTTGTTTCGTGGGGGCGCGGCCATCGAGAAACTGGCCAAGGTGGGAATCGTGGCACTCGACAAGACGGGGACGCTCACGACGGGTGAGCTCAGCGTGGTGGGCTACGAAAGTTTTCCGCCCGGTCGCGAGCAGGAGGTCATCGAGCTGGCCTATGCCTTGGAAGCAAAGTCGGAGCATCCGCTCGCACGCGCCATCGTGCGTGACGCCAAGGCGAGGGGAGCGAAGGCGATTGAACTCAAGGAATTCAAAAACCTCGTGGGCCAGGGCGTCACCGGAGAATATGACGGGGCGCAGGCACTGCTGGGGCGGCGCGAACTTTTGCAAGCGGGTCCGCTCGCCCAATGGGCGGAAAAGCTGCCGCCGGCGCCGGCCGAACTGGCAGAAGTTTGGGTGGTCGGCCGTGATGTGCTGGGCCGGGTGTTGCTGCGCGACCAGATCCGCACCGAGTCGAAGGCCGTGCTGGCGGCACTGAAGGCCATGGGGATTCGCACCGTGATGTTGACGGGGGATCGGCGGCAGGCGGCCGAGGCCGTGGCGAAGGAATTGGGCCTGCATGAGGTGCGCGCGCATCTCACGCCCGAACAAAAAGTCGAGGCCATCCAGTCGTTGCGACTGGCCGCAGGCGGTAAACTGGTCGCCATGGTCGGCGACGGCGTGAACGATGCGCCTTGTCTCGCCGCCGCGGATGTCAGCGTGGCCATGGGGGCGCGGGGCAGCGACGCGGCACTGGAGCAGGCGGAGGTGATCTTGATGCATGACCGCATTGAAAGTTTTCTCTCCGCCGAGCATTTGAGCCGCCGTGCGCAGGCCATCATCCGGCAGAATCTTACGATCTCCCTGGGCGTCGTGATCATCATGATCATCGCCACGGCCTTGGGCGCGGTGCCGCTCGCGGTCGGCGTGGCAGCCCATGAAGGCAGCACCGTGGTGGTCTGCCTGAATTCCCTGCGTTTGCTCTTTGGGCGGAACCGTTAGTCCACGATGAGCACGAGGTCGCCCGTGCGCACCGTTTCGTAGAGCTCGACAATCTCATGGTTGCCCATGAGCACGCACCCGGCGCTGAGCGGCGTGCCCAGTTTGTCCTCGTGATTGGTGCCGTGAATGTAGATGTAGCGCGCATGGGTGTCGACGGCGCCGCCTTGGTTCACGCCGGGCTCAAGACCAGTGAGCCAGAGGATGCGGCTGGTGATGAGATTGGGTTCCGTGGCGGCGGCGGGGAGTTCGCGGTAGTGTTGGCCGGTGGACACGCGGGCCTTGAAGACCATGCCCGGCGGCTGACCGGCGCCGATGCGCTCGGCAATTTTATGTAGTCCGCGCGGCGTGCCCAAGGAGTCGCGGAGATTGGAAGGCGGGCGGCGCGATGTGGATATGACGTAGCTTTTCACAAGCATGCCTTGCTTAAGGTATTGCAGGGTCTGCGGGCCGATGCGGACCAGCAAAATCCGGTCTGTGGGCTTGATCCCCAGGCGGACGCAGCTTTTAGTTACGAGTTCGACAGGACTTTCCATGGCAAATACATCATCCTTCACAGTGGGTATCGTCGGCGCAACCGGTGCCGTCGGTCAAGAACTGCTCCGGCTCTTGCTGGAGCGGAATTTTCCCATGGCCTCGTTGCGGCTCTTCGCCTCGGCGCGGTCGGCGGGCAAGATCATCACGAAGGCCGGTAAAAAGTTTACCGTGGAGGAGGCCAAGGCCGGGGTGTTTGCCGACATTGATATCGCTTTCTTTGCCGCCGGCGGTTCCGTCACGCGCGCGCTCGCTCCGGATGCGGTCAAGGCCGGTTGCCTCGTGATCGACAAGAGTGCGGCACTTCGGATGGAGCCGAACGTCCCACTGGTCATTCCCGAAATCAATCCGCAGGAGCTCCGCCAGCATCAGGGCATCATCGCGAATCCCAATTGCTCGACGGCCGTGATGCTCATGGGCCTGTGGCCGCTGCATCAGAAGTTCGGACTCAAGCGTGCGGTGATTTCGACCTACCAGTCCGTCTCGGGCACCGGAGCCGAGGCGGTGCGTGAATTGGAGGAGCAGGTGCAGGCCCACGCGGCTGGCCGTCCGCTCATCAAGAAAATTTACCCCTATCAGATCGCGTTCAACTGCATCCCACAGATTGATTCATTCGGGGCCGATGGCTATACGGGCGAGGAAACGAAGATGGCGCAGGAGACGCGCAAGATCATGGGCCTGCCCAATCTCAAGGTCTCGGCCACGACGGTGCGCGTGCCGGTCGTGCGGGCGCATTCCATTTCGGTCTGCGCCGAGTTTGAACGGCCGGTGAATCTGGCCGAGGCCCGGGCCGCGATTGCGGCCTTCCCCGGCGCCGAACTGGTGGACGATCCGGCCAACAAACAGTATCCCACGCCGCTCGATTTTGCCGAAAAGGTGAAGTGCGGCGTTGGCCGCCTGCGCGTGGACACGGCATTCGACAACGGCCTCTCGTTTTGGGTCTCGGGCGACAACCTTTGGAAGGGCGCCGCGCTCAATGCGCTGCAGAACGCGGAGTTGATGGCGCGCGAAGGTTGGTTGCAGCCGAAAAACACGGCCGTGGCTGTGTCATAACGCGCACAGCTTCACGGAATAAGTTCTTGTCAGCCCCGCAGGGTGAACGCTTATCTTGACCCTCGGCACGGACGCCTAGCTCAGTTGGTTAGAGCATCTCGTTTACACCGAGAGGGTCGGGGGTTCGAGTCCCTCGGCGTCCACCATCTTCATCTAACTTTCCATGCGACACACCATCTCAGTCCTGGTTGAGAACAAATTTGGCGTCCTGACGCGCGTGACCGGCATGTTTTCCGGTCGCGGCTTCAACATCGACTCACTCAACGTCGCGCCGACGCACGATGCCGAGCTGTCCCGCATCACCACGGTGCTGAAAGGGGATGAACACGCGCTCACCCTTTGCATCAAGCAACTCCGCAAGCTCATCAACGTCGTGGAAGTCATTGATTTCACCGATGGCTCGGCAGTCGCCCGCGAATTGGTGCTCGTCAAGGTCAAGGCGAACTCGGAAACCCGTCCGGAGATTTTGCAGATCAAGGACATTTTCCGCGCCAAAATCGTCCACCTCTCGCAAGATTACCTCGTCATCGAGTGCACCGGGGAAGACGACAAAGTCAGCGCCTTCCTGGGTCTCATCGAACCCTTCGGTATTCTCGAACTCGCCCGCTCGGGCCGCCTCGCCCTCAAACGTTAAGCCACTTTATTTATCATGCCTGCCAAAGTCTACACCGACAAAGACGCCGATCTCGGCGTGTTCAAAAACAAAACCTTGGCCATCCTTGGCTACGGTTCCCAAGGTCACGCTCACGCGTTGAACCTCAAGGAGAGCGGCTGCAAGGTCATCATTGGCCTGTATGCCGGCAGTAAGTCCCGCGCCGTCGCGGAGCAGCACGGGCTCAAGGTTTACGACACGGCCGAGGCGGTGCGCCGCGCCGATGTCATCATGGTCGGCCTGCCCGACATGAAGCAGGCCGAGGTCTACGAAAAAGACATCAAGCCCAACCTCACGAAGGGCAAGTGTCTCATCTTTTCGCATGGCCTCGCCGTGCACTTTGGCCTCATCAAGCCGACGAAGGACATCGATGTCATCATGGTGGCCCCGAAGGGCCCGGGCCACATGGTCCGCCGCCTCTATGTCGAGGGCAAGGGCATGCCGGCGTTGATCGCCGTGGCGCAGGACAAGTCGAAGCAGGCGAAGAAAATCGCCCTCGCTTGGGCCAAAGGTATTGGTTCGACCAAGGCCGGCGTCCTGCAGACCACCTTCAAGGAAGAGTGCGAGACCGATCTCTTCGGCGAGCAGGCCGTGCTTTGCGGCGGTGCTTCGGCACTGGTGCAGGCCGGTTTTGAAACTCTGGTCGAGGCCGGTTATCAGCCTGAAATGGCCTATTTCGAGTGCCTCCACGAGTTGAAGCTCATCTGCGACCTCATGTATGAATCGGGCATTGCCGGCATGCGTTTCTCGATTTCCGAGACGGCCAAATACGGCGACATCACCCGCGGTCCCCGTGTCGTGAACAAGCAGACCAAGGCCGAAATGAAAAAGATCTTGAAGGAGATCCAGTCCGGCCAGTTCACCCGTGAATGGGTGAAAGAGCACAAGGGCGGCCTGAAGAAATACAACGCGCTGCTCGCGAAGGGTGAAAAGCATCAGATCGAAAAGACCGGTGCTTATCTTCGCAGCATGATGCCTTGGATGACCAAGAAGAATATCAAGGGCGTCCAAGCTTCCTACGCCTGATTAGATTTCCAGCCTGACTACCGCGAATCGGCACTCATGGGTGAAAGCCCATTTGTGCCGATTCTTGTTTTTAACCCGGTTCTCGATAACTTCGCGCCTGTGTCTGCTGCCAAACTCATCATTGCCACCCGTAAAAGTCCGCTGGCGCTCGTGCAGAGCGAGCTGGTGGCGGCCCGTTTGCGCGCTGCGCTAGGCTGCGCCGTGGAACTCCTGAAAATTGTCACGACGGGCGATAAACAGGTCGAGTGGTCGTTGGAGCAAAAAGGCGGCAAAGGACTTTTTACCAACGAACTCGAACAGGCGTTGCTGCGCGGTGAAGCGGATGTGGCCGTGCACAGCACGAAGGATTTGCCCGGCGAAATGGCGGCAGATCTGGCCATTGCCGGCTATCTGCCGCGCGAGGATACGCGGGATGTGCTCGTCGTGCGCGCGGGACTGGCGGTGCCGGCCAAGATCGGCACCGGCAGCCCGCGCCGCCGACTGCAAGTGGCGGCGTTGTTTCCGGGCATCGAGTTTTGCGAGATTCGCGGCAATGTGGATACGCGGTTGAAAAAGATCGCCGACCAGCATCTGGCCGATGGCACGGTGCTGGCGGCCGCCGGCCTCAAGCGCCTCGGCATCACCGGCTGGCCGGGCTTGGAATTTCGTCCCTTGACACACAACCAGATGGTTCCCGCCGTCGGGCAGGGAGCGATCGTGGTGCAGTGCCGGGCGGCGGAAACCGCGCGATTTGCGGCCTGTTTCGATACGCCGACTGCACGGGCGGTGGCAGTGGAGCGGGCTTTTCAAGCGGCGCTCGGCGGTGGTTGCCACACGGCCTTTGGCGCGCACGCGGCGGCAGACACCCTTTGGTTTTTTCACGAAAAATGTGGCCGGCACAGCTTCCCGCTGACCGCCGCCGATTTTGCGGCTCCCGGCGTCGTGGCGGGCCGCGTATTGAAATCCCTCGGACTTATATGAGTAAAATCGCCTCCCTTTCCGGCCGCCGCGTGGCCATCACCCGCGCCCGCGAGCAAGCATCCGAATTGGCCGCCAGGCTGCAGGCCCTCGGCGCCGAGGTCGTAGAATTGCCGTTGATCCGCATCACGAAGGAAATCTCCAAGGAGAATCTGGCCGACACGATGCTGGAGCTGGGCAGTTATGACTGGATTGTTTTCACCAGCGCGAACGGCGTGCGCTTTTTCTTCGAAGTGTTTTATACATTGTTTGATGACGTGCGTTCCCTCGGGCTCCTGCGGTTTGCCGCCGTGGGGGAGGGCACGGCGCGGGCGATTGGTGAACATCACCTGAAGATCGAATGTCAGCCGGCGGTCGCCACCGCCGAGGCGCTGGCCGACGCCTTGATTGCCACCAGCAGTCTGGACAACGCCAAGCTCCTCGTCGTCACGGGCAACCTCAACCGCGAGACCTTGGTCACGAAATTGGAAGCGGCCTATGCCATCGTGGACTGCTTGCAGGTTTACAAGACGGAGCAGACGGATTTGCGCGGGGAACCGGCCGCCGCGGACTTTCGCGAAAAAGGGGCGGATGCCGTGCTGTTCGCGAGTTCATCCGCCGCGCAGTCTTTTGCGGATCAGGCCGCCGTGTTGAAGCTGAGTAAGCACGCCGTGCACCCGCTGGCGGGCAGCATTGGCCCGCAGACCAGTGACACAATGAAGCAGGTGGGCATCCCGATCGATTTTACGGCCAAGACACCCAGTCTCGACAGCTTGGTGGATGCTCTGGTTAAAAAACTCGGCAAATGAAAGTCCCCTTTCTCGATCTTAGTCTGCAGCACAAGGCCCTCCGCGAACCGGCACTGGCGGCACTGACGGCGACGTATGACGCCACGCGTTTCTGTCTGGGTAAAGACGTGGAGGATTTTGAGCGGAATTTCGCCACCACGCTTGGCTATCCACGGGCGCTGGCGATGAACAGCGGCACAGCCCCGTTGCATGTGGCCTGCATGCTCGCCGGTTTTGGTCCGGGTGATGAGGTCATTGCTCCGCCCTTCACCTTCATCTCGACCGTTTGGGGCATCAGCTACGTGGGGGCGACCCCACGGTTCGTCGACGTCGAGGAGGGCACGTTCAATTTGGATCCAGCGAAAATCGAGGCGGCGATCACGCCGCGCACCAAAGGCATTATCGTCGTGCATCTTTTCGGCCAGCCGGCCCGCATGGACGAAATCATGGTGATTGCCCGGAAGCACAAACTTTTCGTCATCGAGGACTGCGCCCAAGCGGTGGGAGCGACTTATCTGGGTGCGCGGGCCACTGGCCCGCAATCCCACGGAAATGCGGGCGGGCCGCCCGCGCTCCCAGTCGGAATAATTGGCGACGTTGGCACCTTCAGTTTTTATCCCACCAAGAACCTTGGCGGCTGCGGTGAAGGCGGGGCGTTCGTATCCCGGCGGGAGGAGCTGCACACGCAGGCCCGGCATATCCGCGTGCATGGCTCGGACCGGCGTTACTACCACGATATTATCGGGGGCAACTTTCGCATGGATGGATTTCAGGGCGCACTGCTCAACGTGAAGCTGCCGCACCTCGCCGGGTGGACCGCGCGTCGTCAGGTCATCGCGGCACGTTATCTTGCCGGAATCAAACTCGCGGACGCGCGGTTGCCCGAACAACCGGGTTATGGGAAGTCGGTGGTTCATCAATTCACGATTCGGCACCCGCGGCGCGATGCGCTGCGGGAACATTTGACGAAACACGAAGTCGGCACCGACCTCATCTATCCCGTGCCGCTGCACCTGCAAAAATGCTACGGTGGCCTCGGGTTTGGCGTCGGCTCCTTTCCCGTCGCCGAATTGGCGGCGCAAACCTGTGTGAGCCTGCCCATTTTCCCCGAGCTGACCGATGCCCAAGTGGATCACGTGATCGCCAGCATCAACTCATTCTGAATGCGCCACGGCCATGATTGACGGCATCCGATTCAAGGTTTGCGGGCTGACCTCGCTGGTGGATGCGGAATTCGCGGATCGTTGCGGGGCGGACTTTCTCGCTTTTAACCTGCATGCCGGATCGCCGCGCCGGGTGGGTTTGGAACAGTTCAAAGCCATGGCCAGCCGTTTGCCGCATCGCCGCAAGATCGCCGTCACGGTGGAACCGACGCTGGTAGACCTGACCGTCATGAATGCGGCGGGTTTTGATTACTTTCAGATTCACTTCCGCCACGATACGCCCGCTGCTACGGTAGCGGCTTGGGCCGAAACTGTGGGCATGGAACGACTCTGGCTGGCGCCCAAGTTACCTCCCGGTGAAGACGTGCCGACGGCCATCCTGCCTTTCGCCAAGTTTTTCCTGCTCGATACTTTCCAAAGCGATGGATTTGGCGGCTCGGGTAAAACCGGCGACTGGGCGAAGTTTGCCCGTCATCAGGCGGCGCATCCGGCACAGACCTGGATTCTTGCCGGTGGTTTGAATCCCGAGAATATCGGTGATGCCTTGCGTCAGTCCGGCGCCCGGTTCGTCGATGTGAACAGCGGGGTCGAGTCAGCGCCCGGGATCAAAGATCATGAAAAGTTGAAGCGCTTCGTCGTGCGCTTGCACGAGAGCCGCAGTTAGGCCCTTTGAGTCCGTGGCATAGCTTGGGCGGATATGCGGGATCAGCGCGGTGAGGTTCACGGCTCGCTCGACAAGACGTCAGCTCTCCGCACGCTGAGGGTCATGGCAACCACCTACGAAACTATCCGCGCCGACATCATCGTCGCCATGAAAGCACGCGACAGCGTCACGGCGACCAGCCTGCGCACGGTCGACGCCGCCATTCAACGCGCGGCGATGGATCAAAACCTGCCGATTGAAGAGGCGTTGGTCGTCGCGACGCTGCGCAAGGCGGTTAAAAATCTGAAGGATGCGAATACCGAGTTCGCCCGTGGTGGCCGCACCGACCTCGTGACTGCCAACGAGACCGAGATCAAAATTTTGGAAAAATACCTGCCGCAGGGCATCGATGGCGCAAAACTCGAGGCTTTGATTGCAGCTGCGATCCAAGAGACGGGTGCACAGAGCAAGAAGGAGATGGGTAAAGTGATCGGCGCATTGAAGAAACTGCCCGAGGCTGGACTGATTGACTTTGGCGCCGTCAGCAAACTCGTGCAGGCGAAGCTGCCCTGATTTGCGCATGAGCACCCAAGCGGACCGTCTGGTGATGGGGCAGGGTGATTTTCGTTACCGACCGGTGCCGGGTTGGGGCGTGTTGGACGCCGCAACTCCGGTCAAGAATTGCAATGCGATCAAACAGGACCGCGAGGGGAATGTCATTCTGCTGACCGATCACACCGCCAACAACGTCATCATCTATGACCGGGCCGGACGGTTGGTGGACAAATGGGGCACGGACCTGCCGGGTGCACATGGTCTCACGATTTTAACTGAAGGGAACCGTGAGGTGCTTTTCATGACTTGCACGGTCACCAGCCGCGTGCGCAAAACCACGCTCGATGGCGAGGTCCTGCAGGAGTGGGGTTGGCCGGAGCACACGGGGAAATATACGAAGCCCGCGGACTACATGCCGGCGTGGACGCTGCACCATCCGAATGGCGATTTCTTCGTCCTCGATGGCTATGGGCGCGACTACATCCTGCACTACGGCGCAGATGGCGCCTTCAAGGCAATTTTCGGCGGTGTCGAGGGCGGGATCGGACATTGGGGCCCGCATGGTGGCATTTTGGACACTTGGAGCGCGGCCGAGCCGACGCTCCTCATCGCGATGTGCGACCAACAGCATTTGCTGCGAGTGTCAGTGACAGGAGAGAAATTGCAGCGCGTGGAGATGCCAGGCGGCAATCCCCGGATGTTTCACCGGCACAAAGGCCACCTGTTCTGTCCGCACATCGGGGACAACTGGCCGGCGGATTTCGACAGCCGCGGCTATGTCTCAGTGCTCGATGCCGATTTGCGGGTGGTGGCCAATATCGGCGGGGCGGCACCGATTTATGATGCGACCGGAGTGCTCCAGCCGATGAAGCATCAGGAGGAGTTTTTCATCCACCCGCATGATGTCGTCGTGGATGCGAAGGACGGCAGCCTTTACGTCGCGCAGGCCAGTTCGAAGGAAACCTATCCGATTAAACTGGAACGGGTGTGAGTGGTTTCACTCATAGCCGATCCCGATGATCTCGAGTTCGGACAGCCCGCGCGGAGTCTTGAAGCTCACTCGCTGGCCGAGTTGCGCATTGAGCAAGGCCCGGGCGAGAGGCGAAAGCCAGCTCACCCAGCCGCGCTCAAAGTCGGTTTCATCCACCCCGACGATGCGATAAACGGATTGAGCGCCACCAGGCTCGCGCACGGTCACGGTGGCACCGAAGCGCACCACCTGATGAGGCGGCGGAGCTGGGGGGATGATTTCTGCCGTGCGCAGGCTTTCCTGCAAATAAAGCAGCCGCTGATCAAGGATCTGCAGTTCGCGCTTGGCCTCCTTGTCGTCGGGTCGGGCGAGCAGAGGCGGGCGGACGTCCTCCATCAAGCGCGTGAGCTCAGAGCGCAATTGCTGGGCTCCGCCGGCAGTCAGATAGTTTTTGGCTCCGGGTGGCAGCAATGAGACCGGACGCGGCAACACCGGTTCGTCGCCGGTGTCATCCTCTTTCGTGAAAGCCTTGCTCATCCGCTCAACCTAATCAGCCCGCACCGATTAGAAAGTCAGATTTGGCATGGATTGCGCGAGCGCCTTGCTGTCTGCTCCGCGAATGCTGCCCGCACCCCTTGCTCCTTTGCCCGGATTTCCCCATCCGGACACCGTGCTGGACCGGTTTCTGGCGGTGATTGCGGAACGGGGGCTGGAGCTTTATCCGGAGCAGGAGGAGGCGATTCTGGAGCTTTTCGATGGCAAGAATGTGATTTTGGCCACGCCGACAGGTTCGGGCAAATCGCTCGTTGCTGCAGCGTTGCACTACAAGGCACTGTGCGCGGGGGAGCGGTCGGTTTACACCTGTCCGATCAAGGCACTCGTGAACGAAAAATTTCTGTCACTGTGCCGGGACTTTGGGCCCGAGAACGTCGGTATGATGACGGGTGACGCGAGCGTGAATCTCAGCGCGCCGGTCTTGTGCTGCACGGCTGAGATTCTGGCCAACATTGCCCTCGCGGGTGGCAGCCGGGCGGCAGCGGTGAAGGCGGTCATCATGGATGAGTTCCACTACTATTCCGATGTCGAGCGCGGCACAGCCTGGCAGGTGCCTTTGCTCACTCTGCCGGACGCGCGTTTTCTGCTGATGTCAGCGACGCTGGGAGCGACGGAGTTTTTCGAACGCGATCTCGCACGGCTGACGGGCGTGCCCTGCGTGACCGTGCGCAGCGACCGCCGGCCGGTGCCGCTCGCCTTTGAGTATTCCGAGACGCCGCTCGCGGAACGGGTGGCGCAGGTGCTGACCGAGCGACGCGCCCCGGCTTATCTCGTCCACTTCACGCAACGCGAAGCCTCGGAGGCGGCGCAGGCGTTGATGAGCCTCGATGTCTGCACGCGGGAGGAAAAGGCGGTGCTCGCGACCGAGTTGGAGCGGGTGAAGTTCAACAGTCCGTATGGCAAGGATGTGAAGCGCTGGTTGCGGCACGGCATCGGGGTGCACCATGCCGGTCTGCTGCCGAAATACCGCATCCTCGTGGAGCAACTCGCGCAGAAGGGGTTGCTCAAGCTGATTTGCGGCACGGATACACTTGGCGTGGGTATCAATGTGCCCATCCGCACCGTCATTTTTACCCAGCTTTGGAAATACGACGGAGTCAAAGCGGCGGTGCTGGCGGTGCGGGATTTCAGGCAGATTGCAGGCCGCGCCGGTCGCAAGGGTTTCGATGATCAGGGCTACGTGATCGCGCAGGCGCCGGCACATGTGATTGAAAACAAGCGGGCCGAGGAAAAGGCGGCGGGGAATCCGCAGAAACTGCGCAAGCTGGTGAAATCGCGCGCCCCGGAAGGAGCGGTCAGTTGGGACGTGAAGACCTTCGAGCGGTTACAGACGGCGCCGCCGGAAGGGCTAACCTCAAAATTCACGGTGTCTCACGGCATGCTCCTGCTTGTGCTGGGCCGGACAGGGGACGGATGCCGCGCGTTGCAAAGGCTGATTGTGGAATGCCATGAGACGCCGGTAAAAAAGGCGGCCTTGCGCAAGCGGGCGTGGCAATTGTTCCGGGCGCTGGTCGAGCGGCGGATCGTGGAAATTCTAGGAATGCGGGCGGACCGTCCGCAGATCGACCGAAAGGCGGCGCTCCCAAAGCTTCGCGTGAATGTGGAATTGCAGGATGACTTTTCGCTGCACCAGACACTGTCGCTCTACCTGCTCGACACACTGCCGCTCTTGAATCGCGAGTCACCGGACTATCCGTTTGACGTGCTCACGCTGTGCGAGGCGATCGTGGAGGATCCGGACACGATTCTCCGCCGGCAGGTGGATCGGTTAAAGACGGACAAGATGGCAGAGATGAAAGCGGCGGGCATCGAATACGAGGAACGCATCGCCAAACTGGAGGAGGTCGAGCATCCGAAGCCATTGCGGGAGTTTCTTTACGACACATTCAACACCTTCAAAGCGGCGCATCCGTGGGTGGAAAACGAGAACGTGCGGCCCAAGTCGATTGCGCGGGAAATGTTCGAGCGCTACCTTTCGTTTGCCGACTACATCCGCGATTACGGACTGGAGCGGGCCGAGGGACTGCTGTTGCGGCATTTGTCGCAGGTGTGGAAGGTGCTGGCACAGACGGTGCCGGATAGTCTCAAGACGGAGGAAGTTGCCGAGATGGAAGTATATTTCCGCGAACTGATTCGCGGAATTGATTCGAGCCTTTTGGAAGAGTGGGAGCGGATGAAGAACCCGGATTGGGTGGCCGCGGAAGTTTTGGGCGAAAAGCCCGCGCGACCGGCCAGCTTTGATGTCACGCGGGATGTTGCGTCATTCCGGCGGCTGGTGCGTGCGGAGATACTGACTTGGCTGCAAGGGGTGGCGCGATGGGAGACCGGCGGACGCCTGCCGTCCCCGGGAGGCGAAGAGGCCGACCGGACACGCGAGCAGGACTATCGAGGATTTGAGGCTTATTTCGAAGCCCGTGGACGCTTCCGGCTCGATCCCGAAGGCCGCGCCACCAAGCACACGCATTGGAATGAGGACGCGAAGGCCGGCGAGTGGACGGTCGCTCAAATGCTCGTGGACTACGAAGGACTCAACGACTGGGAGGCCGTGTTTAAAATTTCGCTGGCTGAGTCCCGGGTCGAGAATCGCGCGATCGTGAAATTCGTCGTGGTGCGGGTGCTCGGCGCTTCCTGAACTGCGGGTCGCTTACATTCCCGGAAAGCCGCCTTTGCCTTTCATGGCTTCCATCTGGCGCATCATCTTTTTGGCGCCGCCACCCTTCATCATCTTCATCATTTGCTGCATCTGCTGAAACTGTTTCATGAGCTGGTTGACCTCGACGATCTTGACGCCGGCGCCGTCGGCGATGCGTTTGCGGCGGTTGCCGTTGAGGAGGTCGGGCTTCCGGCGCTCTTGAATGGTCATCGACTGGATGATGGCCTCGGTGCGGGCCATCTGGCGCTCGGAATCATCGGGTAGCTGCACGTTATTCATGCCGGGCATCATGCCGAGGATGCTCTGCATCGAGCCCATCTTTTTGACCTGCTGCATCTGCGCGAGAAAGTCCTCCAGATTGAAATCCGCCTTGCGCATCTTCTCCGCCATGCGTTCGGCGTCCTTCTGGTCGATGGTCTCCTGCGCCTTCTCGACGAGCGAGACGACGTCACCCATGCCGAGGATGCGGGAAGCGAGCCGGTCAGGATAAAAAATATCGAAGTCCGCGGTCTTTTCACCGGTGCCGACAAACTTGATGGGCACGCCGGTGATGGACTTGATGGAAAGTGCCGCACC